>JBEKFO010000243.1:0-6525 GCA_050013275.1 Roseiarcus sp.
TATCAGCAGATCCTGCACGGCGTGCCGGCGGCGGATTTTTCCTCCGATGAATTGCTCTATCTGCCGCGCAACGTGCGCGCGCACCGGCTCTATGGGCTGAGCCCGGTCGAGCAGATCGCGCTCACCGTCAACATCGCGCTGAGACGCGATGCGGCGACGCTCGACTACTACCGCGCCGGCTCGACGCCCGACGCGTTCGCGACGCTGCCGAAGGAATGGACGATCGACCAGATCCGCCAGTTCCAGGACTATTTCGACGCCCTGATGTCGGGCAACTCGGCGCGGCGGCGGATGATGAAGTTCATGCCGAGCGAATTCCGCCTGATCGAAGCGCGCCAGCCGCCGCTGAAGGACCAGTACGACGAATGGCTCGCGCGGGTGATCTGCTACGCGTTCTCCGTCCCTGCCTCCGCCTTCGTCAGCCAGGTCAACCGCGCCACCTCGCAAACCTTGCGCATGCAGGCGACGCAGGAGGGCCTCGTGCCGCTCAAGGCGTGGGTCAAGAGCGCGCTCGACCACGTCATCCAAGTCTACCTCAACCAGCCCGATCTCGAATTCATCTGGGTCGGCGACGACGCGGTCGATCCGCTGCAACAGGCGCAGACGCTGAACATCCTGGTCGGCGCCGGCATCAAGACGCGCGAGGAGGCGCGCGCGGACTTGGGGCTCGCGCCGGAGGGCGGGAAGGCAGGAGCGCTGGGAAAATGGAACTTCGACCCCGATCAGCCGCGTGACGAGCAGGGCCGATGGACGTCCGATGGGGGCAGCGACGCGGCGCGACCGAAACAGCCACAGGGCGTGCAGATCGCGTTCAATGACGCCGCGACGACGATGACGGACGCGGGAGGGCTGGACGTCAGGCCACCGGCGGCTAATCGTGTTGATAGCCGCCAATCAATGCCTCCGGTAATCTTGGCCGGTTGGCCTGGCGACTTTCACGGGATCGTGGAACGAGAACATCTTGACCAGCTACGCAACGCTGGCAATATATGCGTCTCGGAAGTGAATTTAACCTTCGAAGACGTAACTGCTCGTCTGGATATCCTTTGCATGAATAGGTTCGATGTGTTGTCCGGAATCGAAATCAAGACGGGGTCCAATCCGGATTATACACCGGAGCAGAAAATCGTATACCCCCACGCGATCTTAGGTTTTGACGTTACGTCACCAGACGCAAAAATTAGTGACTTGGGCCTCGCCCCTGCTGCTCCGCTCCCTCCAATCACGCTATACGTATTGTATGCTCCGGGACCTGGCCTTCCTTACGTTCCGTATCTGATCGCGCCTGGAAAGTAGAGACTCATTCAGATAGCGCAGCGGTGAAACGTTGCTTACAACATATGCGAAAACTTGGAGCGAAGCATGACTACCTCGGACTCGGACCGCGAAGCGAGCAGCATGTGGCTGCACAGGTCGCTGGGCACAAAACTAATTTCGGCCGGCGTCGCGACGGAAATCGCTCGCCTCGTTACACGAGATCGATATGGCCAGCTCGAAGTGGACCGGAATGAACCGCTCAAAGTGGACGCTGCCAACGACACCTGGATTGTAACCGGCAGCAACAACGAGGACTTCAATGCTCAACATCCCCGGCAACCCGCGTGGGGAGGGCCCCTACGGATGCAAATTTCGCAGTTCGACGGGAAAATTCTCGAATACGTGTTCGACATCGATTGGAGCAAGACGGGGTCGACCCACACGTAGGGACACAGGACGCGACTGCCTCCTTGGAAACGTTTGCGGTTCTGAAACGACCGCTGTCTCTACAGCCTCGACGTCATCGACGGCTCCACCATCACGCCGCTGATCGGCGGAGACGACCGCTCGCCCGAGCCGCCCGACCCCGCCTATCAGCAGATCCTGCACGGCGTGCCGGCGGCGGATTTTTCCTCCGACGAACTGCTCTATCTGCCGCGCAACGTGCGCGCGCACCGGCTCTATGGGCTGAGCCCGGTCGAGCAGATCGCGCTCACCGTCAACATCGCGCTTCGCCGCGACGCGGCGACGCTCGACTACTATCGCGCCGGCTCGACGCCCGACGCGTTCGCGACGCTGCCGAAGGAATGGACGATCGATCAGATCCGCCAGTTCCAGGACTATTTCGACGCCTTGATGTCAGGCAATTCGGCGCGGCGGCGGATGATGAAATTCATGCCGGCGGGCTTCCGCCTGATCGAAGCGCGCCAGCCGCCATTGAAGGATCAGTACGACGAATGGCTCGCGCGGGTGATCTGCTACGCGTTCTCCGTCCCCGCGTCGGCGTTCGTCAGTCAGGTCAACCGCGCCACCTCGCAGACCTTGCGCATGCAGGCGACGCAGGAGGGCCTCGTGCCGCTCAAGGCGTGGGTCAAGAGCGCGCTCGACCACGTCATCCAAGTCTATCTCAACCAGCCCGATCTCGAATTCGTCTGGGTCGGCGACGACGCGGTCGATCCGCTGCAACAGGCGCAGACGCTGAACATCCTGGTCGGCGCCGGCATCAAGACGCGCGAGGAGGCGCGCGCGGATCTGGGATTGGCGCCGGAGGGCGGGAAGAGCGAGGGGCTGGGAAAGTACAATCACAACCACGACGAACAGGGGCGGTTCACGACGGCGAACAGCGCGATCGATCCCGGCGGGCCGCCGCAACCGAAGTCGCGGGCCAAGGGAATTCAGGTCGCAAGCCTCAAACCTGTGGCGTCGGCGCCCGACCCGCTCGCCTCAAAGCCTGCGACCAGCGCAACTTCGCTTCCTTCGTCCCGGTGAGCTGTGGGGAAGCTTTCCGGACTTGTGTTCAGAGCGCCATTTTCTCGGGTTCGCCGGCAATCGAAGGTTGCAGCAGCGCACTTCGCGCCTGTAAGAATACCGGCCTGCCCACGATATTCGGGCCGGGCATTGTCGGGCAGAACTAGAGGGCCAAACATGTCAAATCACTCTGACGATACGAACGGCTCTACAGAGGTTCTCTTTTCGCAAATTCAGGATGAATACGTTGCCGAGCGCTACTACCAATGCCTTGGTCTAGCTTGCGACTTATTTACGAGAATCAAAGACGACCAAGGTTCTCGGCTGAATAACGCCGTATTGGAATTCATCGGTCTGTGCGCGCTCCATTTGAAGAGCGACCGCGCCGCCGCCGACGAGGGCGGGGATAAAATCGCATGCTCCTTTTGCGGAAAATCGTCGCCCGAGGTTCGTCTGGGCGCCGGCCCCTCAGCCTTTATCTGCAACGAATGCGTGGGCGTATTTTCTGACCTCCTGAAATGACATTATCCCGTCGGCGCGGGGAGAGCGGTTATGACAGCTGAGATCGCTCAAGCTATCAATGCTTTGATGCTAGACGTCAGCGGTCGCCCATGTGCGTTTCTTGGAGGTGGCGATGGATAGGGATGTTGCGATAAGACTCGACGGAATGCTTACCGGAGCTATTGGACATTTGGATGGAATCGCCCATTACATGAAGAACAATCTCCCTTCAGAGGAATATGACGCTTTGATTGGCTATATCGGAGGCTCAATGGCGGAATTGATTGATATTTCTACCTCATTGCACAAACAGTTTCCGGACATAATTCCGAAAGAATTGAAGCCTTCAGGCGAATAAATAGAACTGAATTCCCGCTGTCCCGACACGCTGATGGTGACGCCAATGGATGAAGAGATCGCAAGAAACCTCTTGCTGCTCGGCAAATCCTTTGATCCGACGATCGCGCGAATGTTTGCGGAGGTCGACAAGATCAAAGACGAGCAGATCAGGTCACGATTCAAACGGGCGGTTGGCGACATCATGGGACTCGTCACGCGAGACCTGATCTTCCCCGTCGAGAACACGTTCCCGGACCTGAGGGCGGACCACCACGGGCGCCGTATCTGACGGCTGCCGTTTGTTGCGCCGGAATGGATCGTGACGCCCCCGCGCGCAAGACAATAGCAATCCATTGGTTTCGTTCCGCCCCGACGTTCTACGCCGGAAGAGCGTGAACCCAGCGCGCCGCCTTTCCGGCGTCCGAGCCCAATCCAAGTCAACCACCGCACGACAAAAGACGCCGCTCGGCGGCGACTCGCTTTCTTTTCCCAGGAGACCTCCCCCATGTTCGTATTCGGCTCCGGCGTGCTGATCGGCACGCCGCAAGGCGGGACGCCGATCAATTTCGGCCTCGCGCAGGAAATCTCGCTCAACGTCGCGACCTCGACCAAGGCGCTCTACGGCCAGTACAACTTTCCCGTCGCCATCGGCTCGGGCACGCGCAAGATGACCGGCAAGGCCAAGCTCGCGCGCATTTCCGGCCAGGCGCTGGGCTCGCTGTTCTTCGGCGTCGCCCCGAGCGTCGGCGGCGTGCAGACGCAGTTCGGCGAAGCGGCGAGCGTGCCCGCGTCCTCGCCCTATGCGTACACGACGAGCCTGCACGCGACCTTCGTCGCCGACCAGGGCGTCGTCTACGCCGCGAGCGCGCTGCCGTTGAAACAGGTCGCATCGAACCCGACGACCGGGCAATATTCCGTCGCCGCCGGCGTCTACACCTTCGCCGCCGGCGACGCGGGCGCGGCGGTGTTGATCTCCTACACCTATACGGTGGCGGCGAGCGGCGAGAGCATCGCGATCGCCTCGGCGCTGATCGGCCCCTCGATCACGTTCTCGGCCAATCTCTTCGCTTCCGACCCGACCACCGGCAAGCAGTTCTCGGTGCTGCTCTACAATTGCGTCGCCGACAAGCTCGCGTTCGGCACCAAGCTCGAAGACTTCATGGTCCCCGAGCTCGACTTCGCCTGCTTCGCCAACGCCGCCGGCCAAGTGTGCCAGCTCAACTTCGGAGACGCCGCATGAGCGAGGAAACCTTTGCCATCGCGCTCGCCGGGCGCCGATGGACGCTGCCGCATCTGCCGTTCCGCGCCATCAAGGCGATCCAGCCGGCGCTGTTCCAGGTCTACGCCGAGGCCGGCGGCGCGGAACTCTCCACCGCCAGCGTCGCCCGCCTCGGCGAGGCGCAGTTCGATTTGCTCGCCGAGGCGACTTGGCGCGCCATCGCCTTCGTCGATCCCACGCTCAGCTACGACGACTTTCTCGACTTGCCGTTCTCGGCGGGCGAATTGATCCAGGCGTTTCCGGCGCTGGCCAAGGCGGCGGGCCTTCGCGCCGTCGAAGGCGACCCCGCCAATCCCACCGACGCGACGCGGGAGGCGTCGCCTCACCTGGGAAAGTAGACTTCGACCGTGTGATCGCGCTTGTCGTCGCCAACACCGGCTGGACCTGGGACCAGGCGCTCGACGGTCTGACCATGCCGCGCTTCCTCGCCCTCGCGGCGGAGTGGCGCGTCAACCCGCCGGCGCACTGGCTTCTCGCCGCGGCGCTGAAATATCGCCCCCCCGATCGCGACGCCAAAGCGCCGGCGCGTCAGCCGACCGTCGCGGAGCTGAAGGCCGCGTTCCCCCAAGGCAAGTTTTGACGTCACCCCGCTGCGAGGCGCGCTCATGACCGACGCCAATATCGCCGTCAGCTTCACCGCCTCGGTCGGCGACCTCGTCTCGGGCATCGCCGACGCCAAGGACGCGCTGGCGAGTCTCTCCGAGCCGTTCGCGCAACTGAACGGCCAATACGCCGCGCTCGGCGCCTCGATCGGCGAGGCGTTTTCTCCAACGCGGCTGCAGGCGTTCGACGCCGCGCTCAACGCCTCGGCGTCGCTGGAAAAGTCGCTCGCCACCGCCCACGCGCAAGCGACGCAGGCGATGCGCTCGGGCGACGACGCCGCCTATAATGACGCGATCCGCGCGGCGAAACTGGCGATCTCGGAAGAGGTCAAGGCGGTTGAAGACGGCCTCAAACAAAAGCTCGCGCTCTATGCGGACGAGGCGCGGCGGCGCCAGATCACCCAGATGCAGAAGGTCGCGCTGTCGCGCCAGGCGCTCGACGAAGAATATGGCGCGCAGATCTCGGCGCTGCAACGCGAAGCCGGGCTCGGCGATCAGTCGCTCGCGCAAAAGCAGCGCATCCTGGATCAAATGCTCGACGCCGAGCGGCGTCATCAGGATCAGGCGATCGCGCTGGTCCGCAATGCAGTCAACGAACAGGAGCGCGAATACCAGGCGTTCGGGAGCACCGTCACGCAGGCCTTCAATTCGCAATTGCACGGCCTGCTCTCG
Source organism: Roseiarcus sp. (assembly GCA_050013275.1). Lineage (GTDB taxonomy): Bacteria > Pseudomonadota > Alphaproteobacteria > Rhizobiales > Beijerinckiaceae > Roseiarcus. The sequence continues at coordinate 6,118 of JBEKFO010000243.1, forward strand.
GGCACGGAGAGCTGGCGCACCGCGTTCAAGAACGTCCTCGAAGACCTGCTGATCAAATTCATCGAATGGGGCGAGGAGACCGTCGTTCGGCAGATCGCCACCGAGGCGGCCAAGACGATGGCGACCACCGCCGGCGTGACCGCGCGCACCGGCGCCGAACAAGCGGGCGCGGCGGCTTCGCTTGCGGCGCAATCGGCGACCATCGTTCGCTCGATCCTTTCCTCCTCGGCCGAAGCCTTCGCCGGCGTGTTCGGCTTTCTCGCGCCGATCATGGGGCCGTTCGCCGCCGGCCCAGCGACGGCGGCGCAAGCGACGGTCGCCGGCATGGCCGGCGCAGTGGCCTCGGCCGACATCGGCATGTGGCAGGTTCCACAGGACATGCTGACGCTGGTGCATCACAACGAACTC
>JBEKFO010000244.1:0-6517 GCA_050013275.1 Roseiarcus sp.
TCGGCGCGTCGCAGCATATGGAAGTCGATGTCGCGGACAATCAGATCGAAGCCGAGACGCGTCATGTCGAGGCGCTCGCCAAGCGGCCGGCGAGTCCGCTGCGCGGCGCGATCAGCGCCTGCCGGCCGGAACGATCCGACTTTCCCGCCTTTCTGGAGCGCCAGCTGGCCGACCCCTTCGTCAAGGGATTTCGCCGAGTGTTGCACGTCGTTCCCGACGAGGTCAGCCTGTCGCCGACGTTCCGCGCCAATGTCGGCCGACTGGCGGCCGCGCAGCGACCGTTCGATCTGTGCGTCCGGCCCGATCAGATCGACAAGGCGATCGCGCTCGCCGACCTCTGTCCCGACGTGCAGTTCGTGCTCGACCATTGCGGCGCGCCGGCGATCAAGGAGCGCGCCGAACATCCCTGGCGCGAGCGCATCGCCGAAATTGCCTTGCGACCGAACGTCGCGGTCAAGATCTCCGGCGTCGTCGCCTACGCCGACGGCGCGAGTTGGAGCGTCGACGACATCCGCCCCTATGTCGAGCACGCGATTCTGCGCTTCGGCTGGGACCGCGTCGTGTGGGGCAGCGACTGGCCGGTGTGCACGCTAACCGCCTCGCTTTCCACGTGGATCGCGGCTTCCCACGCGATCACGCGCGGTTGCAGCGAAGACGAGCGCGCGCGCCTGTTCCACGACAATGCGCTGCGCATCTGGCGGCTGGCCGACTGAGGAAGGGCCTAAGCCCACAGACGCCCGCGCTCGCGCCGCCGGCCGGCGTTTTCTGCGCCCATCCGCAGCATCCTCCGAGATAGTCCATCAATTTGCTTTACGCGGAGCGTTTTGAGTATTAAACTATAACATTGGAATATCATGATAGGTAGGATTGACGCCCATGTCGCTCCCGCAATTGCATTCTCCGGATTCGTCGATCGAGCTCGATCGCATGGTCGAGAACGCTCGCGAGGCCAGTGAATTCCTCAAAGCCCTGGCGCAGGAATCGCGTCTGCTGATTCTCTGCATTCTCGCTGGAGGCGAAAAGTCGGTCGGCGAGTTGGAAGAGTTCCTCTCGCAGCGCCAATCGACGGTCTCACAGCAGCTTGCGCGGCTTCGCCTCGAAAATCTGGTGACCACCCGGCGTGACGGCAAGACCATCTATTACAGCCTCGCCGGCGACAAAGTGCGCACGATTCTCGACGCGATCTACGACGTCTTCTGCACGCAAAAGCCTGCGCGCAAGGGCTGACGCGACTCGCGAGTGAGAGGTTTGCGCGGCCGCGCCTCATCCGGCCGCCTCTCAGCGAACGAGACGTTCGCCTGACACCCGCAAGCGGGCGAAGGAAAACGCCCCCTCTCCCGTTTGCGGGAGAGGGCCGGGGTGTGTGGGCGAGCGGCGGATCAGCCCGTGTGCTTGATCAGAAAGCGGTAGACGCCCGCGTTCGCGGTCGATTCGATCAGCTGATTGCCGGTGGTGCGGCAGAACGCCTCGAAGTCGGCGACCGAACCGGGATCGGTCGCGAGAATCTCCAGAGTCCCGCCCGCAGGGACCTCCTTGAGCGTCTTCTTGGCGCGCAAAATCGGAAGCGGGCAGTTCAGTCCCTTTGCATCGAGCGTCTTGTCAGCCATTGGCGTTCCCTCGTGTCAGGCTTGATAGTTCGACATGTCATCATATTCGAATAGATTGCGCACTCATTGTCAACCGTCTCGTGCGGGCGAAGGGCGATCCGTCGCGCCCGCGTCGCTGGGCGACGGCTCGTCGTCGTCCTCGAGCGGCTCCTGCTTGCCCATGCGCGCGCATTCGACGAATACCCGCCGGTCGCAATGGCGGCAGACCTCGTAGTCGAGTTTGCGATAGACCGTCCGCAACGCTTGCGTCTTCGACTGAAAGATCTTGCCGGCGCCGATTTCGGCGGCGTAACCGCCGCGTTCGAGAAGCTCGACCACCCGTTCCTTCACCCGGATGAAGAAGAGATCGCCGCCGCGATTGCGAATCCGCCTCGCTTCGATCGCCAGCGCCTCGGCGCCGGCGACGTCGACGAAATTGACCCCGGACATGATGACGCCGATGAACTTGCAGTCCGGGCTCTTCGCCTCGATGTCGCGCAGTGCGTCGCGGAAGCTGCTCACGGCGCCGAAGAACAGCGAGCCGTCGAGACGAAACAGCCGCAGTTGCGGGCATTCCGGCAGGTCGGGACCCGGATCGGTGAACTTCCGGCCGGCGCTGGTGGGATCGGGGACGCGCGGGCGAAGCCGCGGGTTCGACGTCCGATAGAGGTAAATCAACAGCGACAGCGCGACGCCGACGAGGATCGCCATCTGGATTTGCACGAACAGCGCGGTGAGAACGGTGACGACGAGGACCGCGACTTCGGTTCGGCTGGTGCGCGCGATGCGCGCGATGCTCTTGCGATCGATCAGGCCCCAGCCGACCAGCACCAGCGAAGCGGCCATCGCGGCGTGCGGCAAATAGGCGGCGAGCGGCGCGGCGACGACGAGAAAGACCGCGAGCAGGAAAGCAGCGAACAGGGCCGCCATCGGCGTTCGCGCGCCCGCGTCGTAGTTGAGCGCGCTGCGATTGAACGAGCCGGACACCACGTAGCCGGAAAAGAAGCAGCCGATCGAATTGGCGAGCCCCTGCCCGACGAATTCCTGATTGATGTTGATGTGCTGCTCGGAGCGGATGGCGAGCGCGCGGGCGATCGACACGACTTCGTTGAGCGCCGAAATCGCCACCGCGAGCGCGGTCGGGATGAGCATGCGCCAAGTCTGCGGATCGAAGCTCGGCGCCGACAACGGCGGCAGGTGAGACGGCAGCGCCCCGACCGTGGTGACGGAGCCCGGCTTCCAGAGGTTGAGAAGCGCGGCGACCAAGCCGCCGATCACGATCGCGAGAATCATGAAGGGAACGCGCGGCAGAAAACGCCGCGCCGCGATCCCGGTGAACAGCGTGGCGAACGCCACGGCGGTCGTCTGCCAGGACGCCGCCGGCATATGGGCGACCGTGCTCACGATCGCGTCGACGAATTCCGCGCTGCGCGGGATCGGGACGCCAAAAAAGTTCCGCGCCTGCGAGACGATGATGAGTATGCCGACCCCCGCCGTGTAGCCGACCACGACCGAATGGGAAATGAAATTGACGATCACGCCGAGCTTGAACAATCCGAGAGACAGTTCGAGCAGTCCGACCATCGCGGCCAGGGTCAGCGCCAACTCGACGTATCGCGCCGAACCGGGTTCGGCGAACGCCGAAAGCGAAGCGAACAAGATGAGCGAAGCGGTCGTGCTCGGCCCCGCCACGAGATGCCAGGACGAACCGAACAGCGCCGCGATAATGGTCGGGACGATTCCGGCGTAGAGGCCATACTGCGGCGGCATGCCGGCGATCGTCGCGAAAGCGACGCCCTGCGGCAGCACGACGATCGCGCCGGTGAGGCCCGCCAGGAAATCCGGGAACAGAGTTTCGCGGTTCGCTTTCGGCAGCCAAGCGAGAAACGGAAATATCCCGATCAGCCGCGATCGGCTTCCTGGCGAGATGAGAGAATAAGTCATGCGCTTTCGAAAACTTCTGCTTTAGCCAAACGCCGATCGAAGCGCGCAATAGGACGCGAGACGGCCCGCGGCTCCGGCCGCGGGCGCCGACATCCGACGCCGCCGCCCCGGCAGGAGACGGACGGCGCCGCCCGAGGCCGTCAATCGGTGGTGACCTTCTTCAGTTTGGCAATTCCTAGCATGTTGAGCGCGGCCGTTTCATAAAAGGTTTCGCTCTCGCCTTTGCGCATCTTGCGAAGAAAATACTTCTCGAAGCCGATCTTGGCCGCGTGCACCCACTTGCCCGACGAAGACCAGTTGACGTTGCGCGGCGGGATTTGCGGTTGCGCGATGAAGGCGATGCCCGAATCGCCGAAGTCGGCGAGGCAGACCGCGTTCCAAGTCCCCTGATGCGTCGGCTGCTGGCCGCGCAGGAGTTGGCCGATGTTCATCGCCGTCGCGGTCACCATGGATTCGATCATGAAGCCCGTCTTGGGAACGCCGCACGGCACCGGCGTCGGGCCCATCGGCGGGATGGCGATGCAGACGCCGACCGAGAAGACGTTTTTGAATTTCGGATTCTGCTGATGCTTGTCGACGATGACGAAGCCGCGCGGATTGACCAGGCCGTCGATCCCGCGCAGCGGCTTGATGCCGCGAAACGCCGGCAGCATCATGGAGAAGCCGAACGGCAATTCGCGGGTCGCCTTGACCGAGCCGTCGTCCGCGACTTCCTCGACGGTCATCTTGCCGTCTTCGACCTTCTTGACGCGGGCGCTGGTGATCCACTTGATGTGGTGCTCGCGCATCTCGCTTTCGAGCAGGCCCTTGGTGTCGCCGACGCCGTCGAGGCCGAGGTGGCCGACGTAGGGCTCCGCGGTGACGAAGGTCATGGGAACGCGGTCCCGGATCTTGCGGCGCCTGAGCTCGGTGTCGAGGATGAAGGTGAACTCGTAGGCCGGGCCGAAGCAGGAGGCGCCCTGCACCGCGCCGGTGACGATCGGCTTCGGATTCTTGCAGAACTCTTCGAAGCTGACGGCCGCCTTCAGCGCGTGGTCCATGTGGCAGATCGACGAGCTGAACCCGTCCGGACCGAGACCCTCGACCTCGTCGAAGGCGAGTTCGGGGCCGGTCGCGATAACGAGGTAGTCGTAGCGAAGGGACGATCCGTCCTCCAGCTCCAGCCGGTTCTCGTCCGGCAAGACTTTCGACACCGGCACGGGCTTGAAGCCGATGCCGCGCTTGGCGAAGGCGGGGGCAAGATCGACCTCGACGGATTCTCGCGTCCGCCAGCCGACGGCGACCCAGGGGTTCGAGGGAACGAAGTGATAGATCGGATCTTTGGTGACGACCGTGAGCTTGTCCTCCGGCCGCATCTGCTTCTTCATTTCGTAGGCCATGACGGCGCCGCCCAACCCGGCGCCCATGATCACGATCTCAGCCAACTCGCTCTCCTCAGGTTTCCCGCGTTTCCCCGACGCGCTCAAGACGCGTCTTGCTTGCTTTGGTTTTTTATCATTATATTCACGTATACGGATTTGTCCAGCCGCGTCGATTGCAACGACGATCTACGCGCGAAGAGGCGAACCAGGGAGGACAGAAGATAATGACGGTTCCAACCGATCAAGAAGGCTATCTCGTCGATCCCGCCGACTGGACGAAGGCCTGGGCGCTCGAGCAGGCGCAAGCCCAGGGCCTTGAGCTGACCGAAGACCACTGGGAGGCGCTGCGATTCATGCGCGCGTTCCTCGAACAGCATCGGGGCGCGCCCGACTCTCGCTTCGTCATTCGGCATCTCGGTCAAACGCGCGGAGCGCCGCGCAATCGACTGTTCGAGCTGTTTCCCTATGGTTACGTCGGACAGGCCTGCAAGATCGCGGGAATGCGCCGCCCGCGCGCCTGGAGCACCGGCTGACTCACCTTGCTCAGGGCGCGCCCGGCGCCGGTTGCTGCGTTTCGCCTTCAGCCCAGTCGCTCATCGTCCGGCCCCATTGGGCGGCGGTCGCGGCGTCGAGGTCGAGGATGGTGTAGCGCCCGCCCTCGCGGATCGTCACGCGCAGCAAGCGCATGCCGCTTTCGAAGTCCACTTCGTCCAGGCGAATCACGCGGCCGTAAGGCGCCTGGATGGTCTCGCGACTCCGCCTGACCGTGCCGGTCACTTCTGGACCCTCTCCGCGTTGTAGAAGGCGACTTCGAGCCGCGTTTCCCATTTGCGCGGCGTATCCGGATATTCCGGCTTGATGTCGAAATAGAGATGGATTTCGCCGGCGCGCGCCGCTTCGATCACGAACCGCTCGAGGTCGGCGAACGAAGTCGCTTCCGGGTGTTGGATCATCAGGTCGCTGATTTGCACCATGCGCGTTCCCTTCGATTAAGCGTCGGCGGCGATGCGGCCATGATAGCGGATGCGGTAGAGCAGCCGCCCCGCCGCCGCCGAAGAAACGAAGCCGGTTCGGTCATGAAGGATGTTGTTGCAGATCAATCCCTGCCCGGGCTGCATGCGCAAGCGCAGCACCAGCGGATCGGTCTCCAGAATCTGCTCCAGCGCCGCCGCGGCGCGGCGGGTGCGCTCGTCGTCGCGCCAGGAAATATTTCGCTTGCGCGCGGTGTAGCGCATGCCGAGCGCGCCGTCGCCGGGATGAACGAAGAACACCGGGCCGACATTTTCCGGGCGGACCGCGCCATTCGCCTCGACGTTCGCCGGTATGCGCATCGCCTGGGGATGCATCAGCGCCTCGATATGGCCCGGGTCGAGGTCGCGCAGCCTGACGTAGGCGATTTCCGGATCGAGCAGGCGATTTTCCCCGCCTGCATCCGCATCGCGGGCGCAGTGCAAAAGCATCGCGCGCACGCTACGCTCGCGGCCGTGGTAATTGTAGTAGCCGTCGGTGTGCCAACTGATCGGGCGATCGGTGTAGGGAATGTAGCCGAGGCGGCCGCCGTCGCGAACGACCTCGATGCTGACCACGCCGTCCGCCTCGGCCGAGCGGTGGTCCTCGATCGCCGTC
>JBEKFO010000245.1:0-6512 GCA_050013275.1 Roseiarcus sp.
CACGATCGCGGTGGCGCTGATTTTCGCGCTGTTGCGCTATACGCGTCTGGGCATCCGCATTCGCGCCGCCACACTCGACCTCGAGACGGTCGCGGCGATGGGCGTCAACGTGCGGATGCTGCGCTCGCTCAACTTCGCCGGCGGTGTCTATCTTGCCGGACTGGCCGGCGCGCTGGCGGCGGGGCAGCTCGGCCTCGAGCCGACCATGGGAACCGGCCTCCTGATGCCGAGCTTCATCGCCATCATCATCGGCGGCGTCGGCAGTCTGACGGGAACCTTGATCGGCGGGCTGTTGATCGGCGTGGCGTCGGGTGTGACCGCGGTGTTCGCGCCCGCTGCGAGCGAAGCGGTCATGTACGTGCTGATGGCGATCATCCTGCTCGCGCGCCCGCGCGGCCTGCTGGGCGAAGAAGGCATGATGACGTGACCGGCGCCCTCTCGACGCGCAAGCTGGCCGTGCTGCTGGCGATCTGGGCGCTGCTCGCGTCGGCGCCGTATTGGATGCCTCCGCTCGGCGGCTACACGGCGCTCGGCACGCGCGTGCTGGTGCTCGCGCTCGCCGCGATGTCGGTGAATTTCCTGCTCGGGTTCACCGGGGTGCTGTCCTTCGGCCACGCCGCCTATTTCGGCCTGGGGGCCTACGGCGCCGGCCTCGCCCTGAAATTCCTGGCGCCCAGCACGCCGCTCGCGCTTCTCTGCGGCATGCTGCTCGGCGGCCTCGTCGGCGCCGCGCTCGGATGGGTCATCGCGCGCCGGCGCGGCGTCTATTTCGCCATGGTGACGATCGCGATCGGGCAGGTGTTCTACTATATCGCCTTCCAGTGGAGCTCGTTGACCGGCGGCGACGACGGCTTGCGCGGCTTTTCGCGCCAGCCGATCGACTTCGGCTTGTTCAAGCTCGACATCGTGTCGAACTCGCAAGCCTTCTACTATTTCGTGCTCGTCTGCTTCGCCCTTGTCGTGGCGATCATGGCCTTTATCCTGCGCTCGCCGTTCGGGCGCACCTTGATCGCCATCCGCGAGAACGAGCGGCGGGCGCGGTTTCTCGGCGTTCCCGTCGAGCGCCATATCTGGATAGCGTTCTCGCTGTCCTGCTTCTTCATGGGCTTCGCCGGCGCGCTGTACGCGCTGGTGAACAATTTCGCCGATCCGCGCGGCCTGCATTACAGCCAGTCCGGCGATTTCGTCATGATGGCGGTGATGGGCGGCATGCGCAATTTCTGGGGCCCGCTGCTCGGCGCCGCCGTGTTCGTGGTGTTGCAGGACTATCTCTCCAGCGTCACCGTCAACTGGATGTCGGGCGTCGGCGTGCTGTTCGTTCTCATCGTGCTGTTCTTTCCGCGCGGCCTGCTCGGCGTCGTCAAACGCAAGGTCCAGGCATGAGCTCGGCGCTCGAGGCGAAGACGGCGAACGGCGCGACTTCGGAGCCGCGCGCCAAGGTCCTGGAGGTCGCCAACGTCGGCAAGCGTTTCGGCTCTCTGGCGGCGGTGACCGACGTTTCGCTCGCCGTCGGGCGCGGCGAATTGCGGGCGATCATTGGGCCAAACGGCGCGGGCAAAACGACCTTCTTCAACTTGATCAGCGGCTTCTTTCCGCCCAGCACGGGCAGAATCGTGTTCGATGGGCGCGATGTGACCACGATGCCGGCGCATCGGCGGGTCGCCATCGGAATGGCGCGAACCTTTCAGATCACCGAGATCTTTCCCGAGCTCACGGTCTACGAGAACCTGCAGATCGGCGCCGAAATCGCCGCCGGCTTTCGCCTAAGGCCGTGGCTCAGCCGCGCCGAAAAGACAGCGATCCGCATCCGGATCGACGAAATCGTCGAACTCGCGGGACTTGCGGACAAAGTCGATCGTCTGGTCGGCGAACTCGCCCACGGCGATCAGCGCGTCGCCGAAATCGCCATGGCGCTGACCTTGCGGCCGCGCCTGCTGCTGCTCGACGAGCCGGCGGCCGGCATGGGCGATCAGGAGACTTACGCCGTCACCAGGCTCATTCGCGATTTGCATCGCGGCGGCGAGATGGCGATCGTGCTGATCGAGCACGACATGCGGGTGGTGTTCGGCCTCGCCGACCGCATCACGGTTCTCGATCAAGGTCGATTGCTCGCCGAGGGCTCCCCCCAGGAGATCGCCGCCAACGCGGCGGTGCAACAAGCCTATCTGGGGAAGGCGGCATGACGGCGCTCGCGGCCGAAGGCCTTCACACCTACTACGGCAAGAGCCACATCCTCAACGGCGTCGACATCGAGGTCGCCGAGGGGAAGATCACCGCGTTGTTGGGGCGCAACGGCGCCGGCAAGACTACGACGCTGCGCAGCCTGATGGGTCTGACGCCGCCGCGCAGCGGCAAGATCACCATCTTCGGCGAGGAGACGACGCGCTGGCCGACCTATCGCGTCGCCGGCTCGGGAGTCGGCTACGTGCCGGAAGGGCGACGGGTCTTCGCCAATCTCAGCGTCGAGGAAAACCTAAAGGCGCCGATCGAGCGCGAAGGCCCCTGGACGATCGAGCGCGTCTATCAGCTTTTTCCCCGGCTCGCCGAGCGGCGGCTGAATCGCGGGCGTCAGCTTTCGGGCGGCGAACAGGAAATGTTGGCGATCGCGCGCGCGCTGATGCTCAATCCGCGGTTGCTGATGCTCGACGAGCCCTCGCAGGGTCTCGCTCCGCTCGTCGTAAGCGAAGTCTTTCGCATCGTCGCTTCGATGCGCGATGAGGGCATATCGATTCTGCTCGTCGAACAGAACGCGCGCATGAGCCTCGAAATCGCTGACGCCGCCTATGTGCTCGACAACGGCGCGATCGTCCATTCCGGCCCAGCGCGAGAGCTCGCCCGTGACGAAGCGCGCGTCCAGGCGCTGGCCGGGGTCGGCGGCGGGGACTGGACGCAGATCTAGCGGGCCGTCGGCGCGAGAAGGCTCCGTCTCTAATTTGAACCTGGCCTGCCCCATCATCGCGAGCGAGGCGTGGCGATCCAGAGGTCGCGGCGCCTGCGCGTTGTTCGCGAGCCGAGCGCTCGCGCCGATGTTGCAAGCGCCGCGAACTCGGTCGGCAACGCCTCGATCTCCGGATCGCCACACTTCATGTGTCCGGTCCGAACGCTTTGCCCGCAATGATGGCGGAGGCCGATTCAATCTAAGGACTAACGCCATCCGAGCACCGAGCGTCCCCCTTCGCGCGCGCGCGTCAGGCCCGCTCCAATCGGATTAATTTATCAGCGGGATCAAGTCGTCGCGACCGAAATTGACCGCGATCGGCGCTCCCCGAGCGGGCAGGTCGTCCGCGCCGCTGTTGAAGGTGTCGACGACGATGGCGGATCGCTCGAGCCGGACGCGCACGCGCACCACCGCGCCGAGGAACGCGACGTCTTCGATGACGCCGGCGAGCGTGTTGCGACCGTCGTCGCCCGCGCCCAGGCGCAGCGCCTCTGGCCGCAGCGCCATCGGCAGGATATCGCCGGGCTTGGCGCCATTGAGCTTGCGCCGCGTCGTCGCGCGTTGACCGTCGATATCTACCGCGCCGACAGAGGCGTCGACGATTCTGCCGTCGATAAGATTGAGCGTGCCGACGAAGGACGCGACGAAGCGTGTGCGCGGCGCATTATAGATCTCGCTCGGCGTTCCCACTTGCTCGATCGCGCCCTCGTTCATCACGACGATGCGGTCCGACATCGAGAGCGCTTCTTCCTGGTCGTGGGTGACGAAAATCGTGGTGATGCCGAGCTTGCGCTGAAGCGCGCGGATTTCCTCGCGCAGCGACAGGCGGATGCGGGCGTCGAGGGCGGACAGCGGTTCGTCGAGCAGGAGAATTTGCGGGCTCGGCGCCAGCGCGCGCGCGAGCGACACGCGCTGCTGCTGGCCGCCGGAAAGTTGGTAGGGAAAGCGTTCCGCGAGATGCGGCAGCTTGATCATCGCCAGCATCTCGCCGACCCGCGCCTTGATCTCGAACGTGGACTTGCCGGCGACCTTGAGGCCGAAGCCGATGTTCTGCGTGACTGTCATGTTCGGGAACAGCGCGTAGGCCTGAAAGACCATGCCGATCGCGCGCCGGTTGGCGCGCAGATGGGTGACGTTCTTGCCGTTGATCACGATCGAACCCTGCGTCGGCGTTTCAAAGCCGGCGATCATGCGCAAGGTCGTCGTCTTGCCGCAGCCGCTGGGGCCGAGGAAGGTTACGAATTCGCCGCGTTCGACCGAGAGGTCGAAGTCCTTGACCACGGTATGCGGGCCGTAGGCCTTTTGGATGCCGGTCAAGTTGAGGAAAGACATGGCGGTGCGATCCTAGCGCTTGCGGGCGGATTTGGACAGGCCGCCGCCGAACAGTTGAATGAGCCCCATGCAGCCCCAGGTCAGCGCGAAGGCCATGATGGCGAGCGCCGAGGGCTCGTAGGCGCGCGAGGCGCCGATCAATTGCAAATAGGGGCCGAAGGCGGGGCGGTCGAGCAGGCTGGCGAAAGTGAACTCGCCGATGACGATCGCGAAGGTGAGAAACGCGCCGGACAGGATGCCGGAACGGATGTTGGGCAGGATGACGCGAAACAGGATCGTGAATACGCCCGCGCCTTGGCTCTCGGCCGCTTCCGTCAATGTGCGCACGTCGATCGAGCGCAGGGCGGTCTCGACCGAGCGGTACATGTACGGCAGGCCGAGCCCGACATAGCCGAACATCAGCAACGCGTCGGCGCCGAGCGAGGTCGCGGTCAGCGGCAGGATCGAAGAGCTGCCGTAGAGCTTGATGTAGCCGAAAACCAGCACGATCGCCGGAATGACCAGCGGCAGCAAGGTGATGAACTCGACGATTCCGCGCAACTGCGGCAGCCTCAACTGCACCCAGTACGCGGTCGGCACGACGATGAAAATTGCGACGATGATGGTGGCGACCGCCAGGACCGTCGAATAGAGGAACGATGCCTGGAAGGCGTCGCTGGCGAAGACGACGCGATAGGCGTCGAAACTGTATTCGCCGCGCCGCATGCGCAGCGAGAACTCGAAGGTCGCGATCAGCGGCGCGAGGAAATACGCCACCCCCAAGACCACCGCCAACCAGGCGCCGAGCTTGCCGCTCTTCATTTGAGCCACCGATCCGAGCGCGCGCGCAGATAGAGATAGGCGAGGTTGGTGAGGCCGGTGATCGTCAGCATGCCGAGCGCCAGCGCGTAGCCGAGATTGGGATCGTGCAGCACGTCGCCGCGGATCTGCGCGTAGAGCAGGATCGGCACGATATTGAGAAACGAGCCGGTCAGCGCATAGGCGGTGGCGATGGCGCCGAAGGCGTTGGCGAACAGCAGCAGCGAAGCGCCGAGGATGCTGGGCCACAAGATCGGCAGAACGATCATGCGCCAGTATTGGAGTTGGCTGGCGCCGAGAATCTCGGCCGCTTCGCCCCATTCGCCCTTGATGCCGTCGATCGCCGGCGTGACGACGAGCACCATCAGCGGGATCTGGAAATAGAGGTATGTCAGCGTCAGTCCGGTGAAGGTGAAAAGATTGAAACCGGCGGCGTAGATGTCGACGCCGACGCTCTTCAGCAGCAGGGTCACGAAGCCGATGCGTCCGAGCGTCGCCATGAACGCGAAAGCAAGCGGTATGCCGGCGAAATTCGACGCCACGCCGCTGAAGGTCATCAGCGTCGGCCGCAGCCACTCGGGCAGGCCGCCGCGCAGAACGGCGAGCGCCAAGGCGAGGCCGATCAGCGCGCCGAAGAAGGCCGAGGCGAGGCTGACTTCGATGCTGAGCTCATAGGAGTGAAGGATCGACGGCTGCCAGAGCCGCAGGATGTTGTCGAAGGTGAATCCGCCCTCGTGATCCTGAAACGCGCCGACGAGCAGCGACACCGTCGGCACGATGAGGAACATCAACGCGAACACAAAGAACGGCGCGACGCCGAGCCACGCCGCCAGATTGGGAAGGCGAACGGAGCGGGCGGACGTTGCGGAGACGGCTGTCATTCGTGCTCGCTCGTCATGGACGCGACAAATCCTCGTCCGGCTTTATGGGCCGCCTTCTCCCGTGACCGGGAGAAAGGAAAGGCCCCTCTCCCGATTCCGCAGGAGAGGGGTCGGAGCCGAGGGCGAACCCTCAGCCGGCTGTCACTTCGCGACCGTCGCGCCGACGACAGTGTCCCATTGCTTGGCGATCACGTCCTTGGCCGCCGCCTGTTCGGCGAGCGTCGGGAACTTCGCTTTGGCGTAGCCTTCCGCCGGCGGCAGCGCGGCGAGGAGGTCGGCGGGCACCTTCTTCGAGGCGACGAGGTCGTTGAAGCGGATCGGGTGGCAATAGCCCTTCAACCAGGCGAGTTGGCCTTCGTCGGAATAGAGATACTCCAGCCACAGCTTGGCGGCGTTGGGGTGCGGCGCGTAGGCGCTGATCGCCTGCACGTAGACGCCGGCGACAATGCCGCTCTTGGGCACGATCACGTCGACCTTCGGGTTGCCCTTCAGGCTGTCGCGCCAGGCGAGCGCATTGTAGTCCCAGGCGACCAGCACCGGCGTCGTGCCCTGCGCGATCGACG
>JBEKFO010000246.1:0-6484 GCA_050013275.1 Roseiarcus sp.
AAGCCGCGCCACGCCGATGCCGGCGCGGAACTGTTGCGCGAGTGCGGCTTTCCCAACGTCGCGGCGGTCGTCGCCTGTCACATGGCCATTTCCTTCGACGGCGAACACGTCGACGAAGGCGCCGTGGTCTATCTCGCCGACAAGCTTGTGCGGGGAACGACGCGCGTGTCGCTCGAAGAGCGCTTCGCTCCCGGCTTCGCCCATTTCGCCGGCGATCCGGCGGCGCTCGCCGGCGCCCGCCAGCGGTACGCCGCCGCGCAAGCGATCCTCCGCATCGTTGAAACCCACGGCGGCATGCCGGGCTGCGAGACCGCGCCGGCGACGATGTCCGGCCGCGCCCTCGCGCCAATGGAACTGGGCAGATGATCTGCAGCGAGTCTCACCTGCATCTTGGCCTCACCGACAGCGTGTGTCCGGTGTGCCTGACGACGATCATCGCCGAGCGCTACGCCGCAGGCGACACGGTCTACTTGAGAAAGACCTGCCCGGCGCACGGAACCTTCTCCACGCCAGTGTGGCGCGGGCTGGCTTCCTATTTGCGGTGGGGGAAGGCCGCCCGGGTCTATTCGCGTCCCACGGTGTGCGCGACGGAAGTGAAGCAAGGCTGCCCTCACGATTGCGGCCTCTGCCCGGATCATCGCCAGCAGAGCTGTTGCGTGCTCCTCGAAGTCACCTCACGCTGCGATCTCGATTGTCCGGTGTGCTTCGCCTCCTCGGGCCGCCATGGTTCCGACGCCAGCCTCGCCGAGATCTCAGGCTGGCTCGACACGCTCGCCGAATCCGGCGGGCGCGTTCACATCCAGCTTTCGGGCGGAGAGCCGACGGTGCGCGACGACCTGCCGGAAATCGTCGCCATGGTGCGCTCGCGCGGCTTTGATTTCGTGCAGCTCAACACCAACGGCGTGCGTCTGGCGCGCGATCCCGCGTATCTCGCCGCCTTGGCCAAGGCGGGGCTCGATTGCGCGTTTCTGCAATTCGACGGCGTCGACGACGAAGTCTATCGCCGTCTGCGCGGCGCCAAGCTGATGCGGCTGAAGAAGCTCGCGGTGCGCGCCTGCGGCGAGGCCGGGGTCGGCGTCGTTCTGGTCCCGACCCTCGTGCCCGGCGTCAACGTTCTCCAGATCGGCGCCATCGTCGATTTCGCCAAGGCGGAAATGCCGGCCGTTCGCGCCGTGCATTTTCAGCCGGTGAGCTATTTCGGACGCGGCCCGGTGGGCCCGGACGCGTCGGCGCGCATCACTTTGCCGGAGGTGATGGAAGCGCTGATCGCGTACAGCCGCGGCGCGATCGATCGCGACGACTTCCGCCCCGGCTCGGCTGAAAATCCCTATTGCTCGTTCAGCGGGCGCTTTACCGTCGACGCCGCGGGCGGTCTCCACGCCGCCGCCGAACCGTCCAACGTTTGTTGCGGCGTTCCCATCGAGCGCGAGCCCGCGCCCTGCTGCGGCGGGGCGAATCTGCCCAGCCCGGACGTCGCGCGCGAACGGCGCTATGTCGCGGGGCAGTGGACGCGCGCTGGCGGCGGCGGCCCGGCGGCGCCCGGACTCGACGCCTTCGACGCGTTCCTCGCCACGCGAAGCCGCACGCTCGGCCTCTCCGGCATGGCGTTTCAGGACGCCTGGACGCTCGACGTGGAACGGCTGCGTCAGTGTCACATTCACGTCGTCGCGCCTGACCGGCGCGTCATCCCGTTCTGCGCCTACAATTTGACCAGTTGCGACGGCCGTTCGCTCTATCGGCCGCAAGCTCCCGCGCGCGAGGAGGCCTGATGGTCGCCGCGACGCTCGATCGCTGGATGGCGGAACGGATGGGGCTCGGAACGCCGAGCGCTTCGGGCGGCGAAGCGGCGGAGCGGCGCGTCCTGACGCACACGGCTCTCGAGGCTTGGCAACTCGCCGAGCTGCGTGCGACGATCGCGTACGCTCGCGCCGCAAGCCCGTTCTACCGCGCGCGCCACGACTGGCCGGACATCGAGATTCGCGGCCTCGAGGATGTCGCGCGTCTTCCTTTCACCCGTCCCGCCGATCTGCTGCGCAACGATCCGCCGTTTCTCGCGCTGTCGCAGGGCGCGGTCGCACGCGTTGTCACGCTCGCCACCTCCGGCACTAGCGGGCCGGCGAAGCGGCTGCACTTCACGGCGGAGGATCAGGAAGCGACGATCGACTTCTTCCATCACGGCATGGCGCTCTTCGCCCGGCCGGGCGATCGCGTCGCGATCGCATTCGCCGGCGAGCGCCCCGGCGGCGTCGGCGACGGGTTGGCGACCGCGGTCCGCCGTCTCGGCGCTACGCCTTTATTGACGCCGCTCGCGCCGGGTCCGGCGGAATTCGCCGAACGGCTGCGAGCGGCCAAGCCGGACGTCGTCGCCGGCCCGCCGGTTCCGTTGCTCGCCGCCGCGCGTGTCTCGGCAAGCGACGGCGGCGCGCCGATCGCGATCCGGGCGGCGCTGCTGAGCTCCGACCACGTGGCGAAGAGCCTTTCCCGCGCGATCGCGAAAGCCTGGGGCGTGGAGGTTTTCGAACATTGGGGGATGACCGAAACGGGGTACGGCGGGGCGGTGGATTGCGCGTTTCATTGCGGCTGCCATCTGCGCGAGAGCGAACTCTATGTCGAGGTGGTCGATCCCGTCACGGGCGCGCGCCAGCCGCCCGGCGCCCTCGGCGAAGTGGTCGTCACCACGCTGCGGCGGCGCAGTGTGCCGCTGCTGCGTTATCGCACCGGCGATCTCGCGCGCCTGATCGACGCCCCCTGCGCATGCGGCTCGGCGCTGCGCAGGCTCGCGGACTTCTCGGGGCGAATCGGCGCCGAAGCGCCATTGCCGGGAGGCGGCGCATTGACGCTGCCGCGCCTCGACGAAGCGTTGTTCGCGATCGAGGCGATTGCCGATTTCTCCGCCACCGTCGAGGACGGCGCTCCCATGGTTCTTGCGCTGCGCGTCGCCACGGCGTCGCCGGCGCGCGCGCCGGCCGTCGCCGCCGCGGTTCGCTCGCGCTTGGCCGCCGATCCGGTCGTCGGGCCCGCGCTGGCGAGCGGCGCGTTGCGTCTCGATGTCGAGCTCGCCGACGGAGCGGCGCGCTTGCACGACGGCAAGCGGCGTTTGCACATGAGCGGGGCGGCGGCATGCGCACGGTGCTGCTGATCCGTCATGGCGCGCTGGCCGGCGACGCCGCGCGCCGTTTCATCGGCCAGACGGATCTGCCGATGAGCGAGGCCGGCGAGGCGCAAATCCAGGCGCTTGCGGCGGAGCTTGCCGGGCGGGTGAAGCTGGACGCCATCTATTGCAGCGATCTCAATCGTTCGCGCCGCACCGCCGAGCTCCTTGCGAATACGCGAACGACCCCAGTTTATGTCAGCGCGGCCTTGCGCGAAATCAATTTGGGCGAATGGGAGGGGCTATACCGTCGCGACGTCGCACAGAGCCAGCCCGACGCCTATCGGCGCCGGGGGGAGGATATCGTGAACTTCCGTCCGCCGGGGGCGGAGAATTTCGCCGCCGTAGCGTCGCGCGTGCTGCCCTTTTGGCGCAGCTTGACCGATGGCGCAGGCGCCAAGGAGGAAAGGGAGATGATCGCTGTCGCGGCTCACGCAGGAGTCAATCGCGTGATCCTTTGCGATGTGCTCGGCATGCCGCTCGACAATCTCTTCCGCCTCTCCCAGCGCCCCGGATGCTTGAACGTCATCGAGTGCGGCCGGGAGGGCCCGACGGTGCGCCTTCTCGACGCAACCAGCATGTGAAGAAAGCGCGAAGGTCGCGCGGCGCTCCACGCGCGGCGCGCAGCCGCCGAGGACGAGATCCCCTTGATGAAAATCGACGATTACGGAGCAAGCGTGGTGAAACTATGCGGGCGAAGAAAACGGGCGGCGGCGAACCCCTCAACGATCGCTCTTCTGGCGAGAGAGGAAGCGTGCTAAAATATTATCGGTGTTGCAGCGGAACGGACGCTTGAATCAATCGGTTGATCGCGGCGAGCGTGGGCCATTGCTTCGACAACTTGGTCGCCAATGCCTCGCTTAAGAATTGCTCCGCGGTTCACTTTCGATCGCGTCCAATGTTTGCGGTGCGTCATGGTTGTTTCTGCGCCAATCTCACTCGATCGTGTGCACGGCTTGCCAAGGGGAAGGCACCAGTGACCCAACGTCCACTGACACCAATGCGCAGGACGTCGGGCTTGACGAGAGTCGGCTGGTTCGAGCGCGGGGCGACAAGCGAAGCGCGTCGCCAGTTCCTGAGCGGCGGCTTGGCGCAGGAAACAGGAATTCCGCTTCTGATCCTGCGCTCCTGGCAGCGCAGCGCGGCCAAAGGCCTCGACATGGAGGCGGGACCCGCCGTCAACGTGCTCTCGCAGCAATTGTTGCGCGAGTTGCAGGAGCGCAACGAGACGCTGGTGAGCGTGGCGCGCGGCGAGATGGAGGCGCTATTTCAGGACGCCAGCATGACCGGCGCTATCGTCATCCTGACCGACCCGAGCGGCGTCGTGCTCTTTTCCGTCGGCAAGGGAGATTTCGCCGAGCAGGCCGCGCGCGTCGCGCTACGCCCCGGCGCGATCTGGGACGAGGGGACGATCGGCACAAACGCCATCGGCACGGCGCTCGCGGAGCGCCAGCCGATCACGGTGATCGGCAGCGAGCATTTCTTCGACGTCCACAAGGTCCTCAGCTGTTCCGCGGCGCCGATCGTCGACCCTTGCGGCGCCGTCGTCGGCGTGCTCGACCTGACCAACGCGTCGGAGGTGCCGCAGACCCACACGCTCGCGCTGGTGAGACGCGCGGTTGAGCAGATCGAGCGCCGGCTGTTCGAGAGCCGATTCAGCGATCACGAGCGAATGTGCTTTCACTCCGACCCGTACCTGATCGGCAGTTCGCACGAGGGTCTGCTCGCGTTCGACGGCGATCGCCTGATCGGCGCCAACCGCCATGGTCTAGGCCTCCTCAATCTCGACTGGCCGGCGCTCGGCGCGTCCCGTTTCGGCGAATTGTTCACCGTCGACCAGGGCAGCATCAACCCCAATCCGGCGTCGGACGATTTTGTCGTTCAGACCAAGAATGGCCAGACCCTGTTCGCGCGCATGCAGGCGCCTCGCCGCGTCCATGCCGTTCAAACGGTCGCCGACGAATCGCGCGGCGGTCTTCCAACGCAGCAGCATACGCCGGACCTGTGTCAAATCATCGATCGCTTGTTGAAGGGTCCGTCAGCGCGGCAGATCAGCGTCCGGCGGATGAAGACGGGACAGCTCATTTACGGGGCGGACGAGGAAGAGGCGTCGGACCAGGGCCTGCTCATCGTTCGCAGCGGCCGGCTTCGCTGCTTTGCCTCGTTCGAGGGCAAGGAACTTACGCTGTTCACGCTCGACGCCGGCGACGCCATCCCCCTTCACGCCGGTTCGGCGTTCGAGGTCAAGAAGGATGGGGAGATCGTGACCATCAATCTGGCGTCGTTCCGGCGGCTGACGCAGTGCGATCCCGATCTGGCGGTGTCGGCGATGCCCGTCATCGACCGCATGCTGCAGAAGTCGCTGCGCATGAACGAGGACATGGTGTTTCGCGGCGTCAAGCACCGCCTCATCCGCGCGCTTTGCGACGCCGCGGGCCGCGACGGCCGCAAGATCGAGCAGGGCATCGTCCTCGATACGCCGCCGAACGCCGAAGATTTCGCGATGCAGATCGGCACGACGCGGCAGTCCGTTTCGTCGGTGATGGCCGAGTTGATCCGCAGCGGCGTCCTGCGCCGCCACGGCGCCGCAATGGTGGTCTCAGATCTCGACCGACTGAAACAGGAACTCGAATGAAATCGCCGGCGAGCTCTTCGCGACCGGCCAATGTTTGAAGGAAAGGGCAAGCGCCATGTGCGATAGCTGTGGATGCGGAACGCCGCGTGCGAAGGGCGCCGAAGTCGGGACCGCCGGCAAGACCGTGCGCGTTCACGAGAGCCCGATGGCCGCGAACGACCGGATCGCCGCCCACGTGCGCCGGCACCTCGATGCGCACCAAGTGCTCGCGGTCAACATCATGTCCTCGCCCGGCGCTGGCAAGACCAGTCTTCTCGAGGCGACCATCGCCGCCATGCCGCCGGGCGTCCGGATCGCCGTCATCGAAGGCGATCTGGAGACCGAGAACGACGCCGACCGCATTCGCCGCCATGGCGTGAAGGCCGTGCAGATCACTACCGGCGTCGCCTGCCATCTCGACGCCGCGATGGTTCACGACGCGCTCGACGAGTTGCCGCACGACGAGATCGACATTCTGTTTATCGAGAACGTCGGCAATCTCGTCTGTCCCGCCGATTTCGACATCGGCCAGCATCTCGACGTGGTGCTGCTCTCGGTGACCGAAGGCGACGACAAGCCGGACAAATATCCGGTGATGTTCCGCAACGCCGACCTCGTCCTCATCGCCAAGACCGACCTCTTGCCCTTCATCGAGGAGTTCGACGTGCCGCGGGCGCGCCGCTCGATCGGACGTGTGCGCGGCAGCGGACCGATCATGG
>JBEKFO010000247.1:0-6472 GCA_050013275.1 Roseiarcus sp.
CGCCCAAGGCCGACATGGTCGACGCGCTCGCCTATCTTACCGTGCCGGCGCTGGTCGGCCCGATCGTCGGCCCGCCGCTCGGCGGCTTCATCACCACCTATTTGAACTGGCGCTGGATCTTTTGGATCAACGTGCCGATCGGGCTGCTAGGCCTCGCGCTGTCGCTGAGGTTCATCGAGAACCTGCGCGAACGCGACGTCGCGCGGTTCGATTTTCACGGTTTCTTTCTCTCCGGCGCGGGGCTGCTCGCCTTGATCTTCGGGCTGACCATCGTCGGCCGCGACATCGTTCCGGCCTGGGCGATCGCCGGCCTGGTCCTCGGCGGGGTCGCGCTGCTCGTCGCCTACGTCCGCCACGCCAAGCGCGATGCGGACGCGATCATCGACCTCTCGCTCTTGAACTCGCCGACGTTTTTCGTCGGCGTGGTCGGCGGCTTCGTCTTCCGCGTCGGCATTGGCACGATCCCCTTCCTGCTGCCGCTGTTGCTGCAGATCGGCTTCGGCATGACGCCGTTCGAATCGGGATCGCTGACCTTCGCCGCCGCCGCGGGCGCCATGGCGATGAAATTCTCGGCCTCGAGGATCATCAGACGCTGGGGATTTCGTCGCGTGCTGATCGTCAACGGCGTGATCTCGGCGGCGTTCCTCGCTTCGTACGGCTTCTTCACCGCCCACACCGCGCATTGGCTGCTGCTCGTCACCCTGTTGGCCGGGGGATTTTTCCGCTCGCTCGAATTCACCGCGCTCAATGCGCTGAGCTACGCCGACATCGACCAGGCGCGCATGAGCCGCGCCACCAGTTTCGCGAGCGTCGTCCAGCAGATGTCGGGCGCTGTCGGCGTCGCGGTCGCCGCGGCCTGCATCGAATCGATTCAATTCGCGTTGGGCGACGGCGAGCTCGTGGCGCGCGACATGAGCCTGAGCTTCGGCGTCACCGCGCTGATCGCGCTGAGCTCGGTGGCGATCTTCTCACTGCTGAAGCCGAGCGCCGGCGCGGAAGTTTCCGGTCAGCGCGACGCGGTCGAGGCGGGCGCGCCGGCGGAGTGACGAGCGCCGCGCGCCTAGTCCCGCTGGCCGCGAAACCCCGTCGCCAGCACATAGAGCTCGGCGCTGTCGGCGCGGCTCGCCTTCGGCTTGAGATGGCGCACCACGGCAAAATCGCGCTTGAGCCGCGCCAACAGCTCGCCCTCCGAGCCGCCGTGCAGCACCTTGGCGAGGAAGAATCCGCCCGGCGCCAGCACGCTGGCAGCGAAATCGGCGGCGAGTTCGGCGAGGCCGACGATGCGCAAGTGGTCGGTCTTGCGGTGGCCGGTGGCGTTGGCGGCCATGTCGGACATCACGCCGTCGGCGGGGCCGCCGAGCCATTCGCGCAACGCGTCGGGCGCGGCCGGGTCGTGAAAGTCCATCACCTTGAATTCGACGCCTTCGATCGGATCGATCTCGAGCAGGTCGATGCCGATCACGCGGCCCTTGCCCTCCGTGGACTTGACGGCGCGCGCCGCGACCTGGCTCCAGCCGCCCGGCGCGGCGCCGAGATCGACGATGCGGCCGCCGGGTCGAAACAGCCTATATTTCTCGGCGATCTCGATCAGCTTGTAAGCGGCGCGCGAGCGCCATCCCTCGCGCTTGGCCAGTGCGACATAGGGGTCGTTGAGCTGGCGCTCCAGCCACAGCGTCGAGGACAGCGAGCGCTTGCGCGCGGTGCGCACGCGCGTCTTCAGCGCCCGGCCGCCCTCGCGGCCTGATCCGCCCGCGACCATCCTAGGAGCCCGCTTCGCGGGCGTGGCGGCCGACCCCGTCGGCGCGCATCATTTGCGTCAAGATGCCCTCGCGCAGCCCACGATCGGCGATGCGGATGCGCTCGGCGGGAAAATGCCCGCGAATCGCCTCTAGGATCGCGCAGCCCGCCAGAACGAGGTCGGCCCGCTCGACGCCGATGCAGGCGTTGGCGGCGCGCTCGGCGTAGCTCATCGCCTTCAGGCGCGCGACCGTCGCGTCGACCTGCGCGCTCGACAGCCACAGGCCGTCGACCGCTCGCCGATCGTAACGGGGCAGATCGAGATGCACGCCGGCGATGGTGGTGACGGTCCCCGATGTGCCCAGGAGGTGGAAACGGCGGCAGCGCTTGTGGCCGGCGACGCGCGCGGCGAACGGAGCGAGCGATTCGGCGACGCAGCGCGTCATGGCGGCGAAAATTTCGGGGGTGACGTCGTCGCCGCCGAAAGTCTCGGCGAGCGAAACCACGCCGTGGCGCAGCGATTCCCAGGCTTCGATGCGGCCGACGGTCGAGAACTCGCGCCGCGAGCAGTTCAGCCAGATGATCTCCGAGGAGCCGCCGCCGATGTCGAACAGAACGATCGATTCGGCGTCGCGGTCGGCGAGTTCGCCGCAGCCGGCGACGGCGAGCGAAGCTTCGGTTTCGCGGTCGACGATTTCGAGCTGCAGTCCCAGGCGCTCGCGCACCTTGTCGAGGAATTCGGCGCCGTTTTCGGCGGCGCGGCAGGCTTCCGTCGCGATCAGCCGGGCCCGCGAGACGCCGCGCGCGACCATCTTGTCGCGGCAGATTCGCAGCGCTTCGAGGGTGCGCTCGATCGCGGCTTCGCTCAGCCGGCCGGTCTGCGATAGCCCTTCGCCCAGCCGGACGATGCGCGAGAAGGCGTCGACCACGCGAAAGCCGTCGGCCGTCGGGCGCGCGACCAGCAAGCGGCAATTGTTGGTGCCCAAATCCAGCGCGGCGTAGGGACCCGGCGCGCCCCGACCCGGCCCAGAATGGCCGATGGACGAGGCGCGCAGCGGCGCGTGCGCGGATTGCGGGCTCAACGGCGAGGATTGAGCCAAAAAAAACTCCTTGCGCCCCGACGCTCCTTGCGCCCGAGACGACATTTCGCCGCCGACTGTAGCAAGCTTGACGAAGGATGCAATGCGCGAGGGCCCTCGGTGGATAGAACCGCGCCCCCGGGCGACGGCGGCTAGGCGATCGAGGAGGGGCCGATCAGGCTCTTCGCCATGGGGCGGCCGCGCAGGCCGAGACAGTCGACGGACGCTGCGGCCTCCGTATATCCCGCCGCTCGATAGAAGCGTCGAGCCGTCTCGGTGCTGGTGAGCGTACATAGCGGCGCGCCGCGACGCTTTGCTCGAGTTTCCAAGGCGTTCAGCAAAGCTCGACTGACCCCGCGGAATCGGGCGTCGGGCGAAACGTAATTGAGGTTGATCTCGCCTTCGTCCGTGACCGACCCCGCAGCCAGGATCACGCCTGTGTCGACCGCGACAAGCACGGAATTGTCGGATCGAGCAATCCAGGCGGCGACATTTTCCGGCGTCTTATTGGCGAGCCAACGCCCCAAGACCGCCGGATCGTCGCCGTGGTCGGCCGCGCACAGCTGCGTTATCGATCGTCGCACCACGTCGGAAATCGCGGCCGCGTCATCGGCGCGGGCATCCCGGATCTCCATCGCGCACCGCTCCACATGCAATCGATTGCGCTGGCGCCGCGCCCGGCGGCGCTCACGGCTTGAAGAACGGGTCGCGCACCTTGTCGCCGACCTTCAGTCCGATCTGCGCGGCGATCCCGGCGTTCAATTCGAGCACCGCGACGCACGGCCCGCCGGAGGGAACGATCGTCTCGGAAAGCGGCTCGGCGTGGGCGGCGATCCTCGTCACCGTGCCGTCGCGCGCGATGAAAATCATGTCGAGCGGGATGTAGGTGTTCTTCATCCAGAAAGCGACCGGCGCCTCGTGGTCGAACTCGAACAACATGCCGCGATCGGCGGGCATGAAGCGACGGTACATCAGGCCTCGCTCCCGCGTCGCTTCATCGGCGGCGATTTCGACCTGGAATGGGTGCGCGCCGCTCGCGGTGGCGATGGTGAGCGAATCGAACTCGTCCGCGCGCGGGCGGTCGGACGTCAGGAGGCACACCGCATGGAAGACGAACGCCGCCGCCAAAGTGCGCCCGAGCGGCGGTCGCGCGCGCTCAGGGCCCGCGCCTCCCATCCATCGCCACACGCGCCGATCAACCCGCACGCTCGAAATTCCTTGCCGCAATGCGCGCCGCGCCTCAATGCGAGGACGGAACCCTCGCCCCTTCCAACGGACGCACCTCTGCGGCCAGCAGGCCCTTGGGCCCCGGGCCGAAGCGCGCGAGCATGGTGTCGCCCGGTTGGGGATCGGCGAAGCCGTAGCGTCGCAACGTCTCCATGTGGACGAAGATATCCTCGGTGCCCTCGCCGCGCGTCAGGAAGCCGAAGCCCCGCGAACGATTGAACCACTTGACGATGACGATTTCAAACGCGCCGACCGAGGACGCTTGCGCGCGCGTGCGCGCCGGCGGCAATTGCGACGGTTGCGCGCCCTCGCCCGGGGTGACCGAGAGCACCCGAAAGACCTGCAATCCGCGCTCGCGACGCTGCGCCTCGGCGACGACGCGCGCGCCCTCGAAGATGGTCTGAAAGCCGTCGCGCCGCAGCACCGTCACATGAATGAGAACATCCGCCTCGCCGTTTTCGGGGACGATGAAGCCGTAGCCCTTGGAGATGTCGAACCACTTTACCCGTCCGACGATCTCGACCAGACCGACCGGCTGCTCCTCGGCGAGCGCCGCGGCTTGGCCGGGGAGCGTCGGCAGGTTCTTCAACACGTCTTCGCTCACATTGGCCCCCAAACAACGCACGCGTCGACGCGGTCGACGCGTCAGAGCAACACTTGCACATCGTTGGAAGGGAGCGGTCCGCCAAGCCCCGCTTCACACGCGACGATTAGCCGCGCAAGTGATTCTCTCGGAGCAAGGATACCAAAACCGCGAGGGCGGCCTAGCGAAATCGCAACAAAGATTCGAATCGTTGTGGATAGTCTCGCGCCGCACTCGGCGGCGCGCGAAGTCGCTCGCCTGTCTCAGGCGGAAATGAAGGGGAGAGCGAAGTCTTCGCTCACTCGCCTTCGTCTTCGGGCTCGGGCGGCGGCGCCATGCCTTCGAGCCCGCGCAGCAAATCTTCTTCCGTCATGCGATCGAATTGCGCATCGGCGCCGACGTCGGCTTGCATGGGCGCCGCGGCATGGATCATCGGCGGCGCGGCCTCGGCCTCGGGCTCGTCGACTTCGACGTGCTTTTGCAGCGCGTGAATCACGTCTTCCTTCAGATCGTCGGGCGCCAATTTCGAGTCGGCGATTTCGCGCAGCGCGACCACGGGGTTCTTGTCGTTGTCGCGCGCCACGTAAATCTGCGCGCCCGACGAGATCGCGCGCGCGCGATGGCTCGCCATCAAAACGAGGTCGAAACGGTTGTCGACCTTGTCGATGCAGTCTTCAACGGTGACGCGAGCCATGGTCGCTCCTTGCGGACGAAACGGGGAATTGTGAGGAAGGGCGGCTCCTACACCGTGGCGCGCGCCAACGCAAGCTTTTCCGCGCGAACGACGCTTCTTGCCGCTCCGAGCGATCGCCGTTTCGCGAGCGGGCGCCGCGAATTAGAGAACCTTCCGCCAAGTCTCCCCGACCAGATCTTTGCCGAAGCTGTGATGGCGCTCGGACGAAACCAACGCGAACCCCGCCGCTTGGTAAAGGCGGCGGGCGGCGACCAGCACGTCGTTCGTCCAGAGCGTCACGTCCCGATACCCCGCCTCCCTGGCGAAATTCAGGGCCTCCTCGACGAGGCGGCGACCGAGGCCGAGGCCTCGCGCCCGCGGCTCGACATAGAGGAGCCGCAACTTGGCGATCCCCTGCCCTGTGTCGACCAGAAACACCGAGCCGACGATTTCGCCGCCGCGTTCGGCCACCCAGCAGCGCTCTTTGTCAGGGTCGCGGCGCTTCAGGAACCCGCCGGCGATCTCGGCGACCAGCCCTTCGAAGCTTTCGTCCCAGCCGTATTCGGCCGCATAGAGGGCGCCGTGGCGATGAATGATCCAGCCGATGTCGCCGGGCGCGTGTCGGCGGATGAGAAACGGGCTTTCATCCGCCAATCTTGCCGGCACTTAAGCCACGACGCCGGTCACGGATCGGTGAACTCGAACAGCGGCTCGGGCCGGCCGGGCGGATTGAACCGGCTCGGCAGCAGATCGAAGCCGCGATTGGCGGCGAACGGCGCGCCGAAATCGGCGAACGAGCCGGGCGCGGAATCGGTGGCGTAGCGATCGCCCGTTCCCGCCTCGCTCCAGCTCGGCGGGCCCGGGTCGAGATAGGTGCGCGGCCGGGCATGGACGATGATGTCGCCTGAGTGGACGACGGGATGGACGACGTGATGGCGCGGGCGAAGAACCTGCGCCTGCGCCCCCGGCGCCGCGAGCGTCAAAGCGAGCGCCGCCGCGACCCAGATGTTCAGGGAACGAACCATCGATCTCCTCCTTGCCTCCGGCGCCGCGACGACGAACCATTCCACGAACGCCCGTCGGGCGCATTGACCCACCGCAACAGCCGAAACCGACGCCGGGCCGCGCGCGATTCCCGCTCGCCCGTCCCGCTCCGCGAGCGAGCGCACACTA
>JBEKFO010000248.1:0-6449 GCA_050013275.1 Roseiarcus sp.
TGCGCGGCGGCCTTCAGCGCCGCCAATTGCGGCTCGGAGACAACGCCGTCGTCCGTCGTCTTGACGCTGTTCTGATAGGCAAGGATGGCGTCGCGCGTGCGCTTGCCGAAGGCGCCGTCGACCGCGCCGTTATAGAGGCCGAGCCACCCGAGCGCATCCTGGACCGCCTTGCGATCGGCTTCCGGCATCGCCAGAAACGCGCCCTTTTGCGCCTCCATTCGGCTGTCTGGAGTCGATTGCGGTTGCGGCGTCGGCGCGGCGGTCTGGGCGGAAGCCGAATGAGGCGTCGCGCACACCGCCAACAAAACGAGGACGACGCTTCCCCAAAAGCGACTTTTCGTCATTCGCCACTCCCTCAGCCTCGCGGCTCCATGCTAGCATCCGCCGTCCCGTAAGGACACCGTCGTCAATCGCCTTTACCGTCTGACGCTCCCGACGCGATCGCAGGCGGGCCTGCCGGCCGCCTTCCAGAACAAGGGTCGAGACATGCTCCAAGCCATTCGCAATTTTCTCGCGCTCGCGCTGCTGATCGCCGCCGGAGCGGCCCTCGCCGCCGAGATCAAGCCCTATGTGCGGGAAGACCTCGCCAGCGACGTCGTTCGGCTCACCGAGACGTTGCACAAGGAAACGGCGCAAATCGGAGCGAAAATCAAGGGCAAGAGCGCCGAACAGTTGCGCAAGGACGCCGCTGCGGCGGTGATCGCCGCCAATTTCAAGGAGGCGAGCGCGCTCATCGGCGCGGCGGTCGCCAGCGCCCCGAAGGACGCCGCCTCGTGGCTGGCGCTCGCCCGGCTCGGCGCGCAAGCGGACGACGCGCAGGCGGACGGTCGCTACGACATGGTTCAACGCGGCCAGACCGCGGCCTACGCCGCCTATCAACGCGCCGTCGGCGCCGCGCAACAAGCGGACGCGCTGGCGCTGCTCGGCAATCTCTTCGCCCGCCAGGAGATGTGGCGCCCGGCCCTCGACGCGTATCGCGCCAGCCTCGACCGGCGCGACGACGAGGACACGCGCAAGATCTATGAGGACATGCGCGAAAAACACGGTTTCCGCATCCTCGACTACAAGGTCGACAACGAATCCTCGGCGCCGCGGGTTTGCTTCACCTTCTCCGAGTCGCTCGCGCGCAAAACCGACTTTGCGCCCTACGTCGCGGTCGCCGGCGCCGCCAATGCGGCCATTTCGAGCGAGGACCAGCAGATTTGCGTCGAGGGCCTCAAGCACGGCGAGCGCTATGCGATCGTCATCCGCGAGGGCCTGCCGTCCGCGGTCGGGGAGGCGCTGCTCAAGTCGGCCGATTACGAAATCTATGTGCGTGACCGTTCGCCGCAGGCGCATTTCGCCGGCAAAGCCTACGTGCTGCCGCGCCAGGGGCAGCTCGGCGCGCCGCTGACCACCGTCAACACGGCGAAGGTCGCCATCGACGTCTACCGGATCGGCGACCGCAATCTGCTCGCCCAGACTTCGCGCGACGATTTCCTCAAGCCAATCACCCCCTCGCGCGCCAACGAGATCGAATCGCAGGACGGCGTGAAGGTGTGGAGCGGCTCGATGGACGTCGCTTCCGAACTCAACAAGGAAGTCGTCACCGATTTCCCGCTGGTCGACGCGGTCGGCAAATTGCAGCCCGGAATCTATCTGATTACGGCTCGGCCGTGGAAAGGCGCGAAGGCGCCGAGCGCCGGATCCTCCGACGAAGGCGACGATACGGCGGTGGCGACGCAGTGGATGGTGGTCTCCGACCTCGGCCTCACCACATTCTCGGGCGACGACGGGCTCCATGCGTCGGTGAGTTCTCTCGCCACCGCGGCTCCGCTCGCGGGCGTCGAAGTCCGCCTCGTCGCGCGCAACAACGAAGTGCTCGCGAGCAAGACGACGGGAGCGGACGGGCGCGTCGCTTTCGATCCTGGCCTGTCGCGCGGCGACGGCGGCTCCGCGCCGGGCCTGCTCGTCGCCATGCTCGGCGACGATTACGGTTTCCTCAATCTGACACAGAGCGCTTTCGATCTGACCGACCGCGGCGTCAGCGGGCGCGACGCCCCCGGCCCGCTCGACGCGTTCCTCTATACCGAGCGCGGCGTCTATCGCTCTGGAGAGACGGTGTTCCTCACCGCATTGCTGCGCGACGCCAAGGGCGAGGCCAAAACCGATCTGCCGCTGACGCTCGTCGTCAAGCGTCCCGACGGCGTCGAATACAAGCGCGCGACCGTTGCCGATCAAGGCCTCGGCGGCCGCGCATTGGCGGTGCCGCTGCTCTCTGACGCGGCGCCCGGCAAATGGGAGATCGACGCCTACGCCGATCCCAAGGCGCCGAGCATCGGACACGCCGAATTTCTGCTGGAGGACTACGTCCCCGAACGCCTCGATTTCACGGTGACGCCCGCCAAGCCGACGGTCACGCCAGGCGAGCCGATCGCCTTTTCGCTCGACGCGAAATTCCTCTACGGCGCGCCGGCGTCCGGCCTCGACGTCACCGGCGCGGTGCGCCTTGAGGCGGTCGCGGGGTCCGAAATCGCTGGCCATCCCGGCTACGTCGGCGGCCTGACCGACGACGAGTTCACCGCGGTCGAGGCCCAATTCACCGACAAGGTGCAGACCGACGCCAAAGGCCACGCCGATCTTTCCGTCGATCTGCCGGAGGGCGCAGCCGCCAAGCCGCTCGAGGCGAAGCTCATCGTCGACGTCGCCGAAGCGGGCGGTCGCACGGTCGAACGCGTGGCGACGCTGCCGGTGCGCGCCAAGGGCGTGCTGATCGGCGTCAAGAAGGACTTCGACGAAACCATCGGCGAAGGCGACACCGCCACCTTCGAGGCGATCGCGGTCGCGCCCGACGGCGCCGTCAGCGCGCGCAAGGGCGTCACATGGTCGCTCTACAAGATCAACAATGACTACCAATGGTTCAATTCCGACGGACGCTGGAACTACGAGCCGGTCAAGTCCTCGACGCGAATCGCGCAAGGGACCGTCGACATCGGCGCCGACGCGCCGGCGAAGATCAGCGCACAGGTCGGCTGGGGCAGCCATCGCCTCGACTTGAAGTCGCCCGACGGCGAACAGACGAGCATCAGCTTCGATGTCGGCTGGTCGGGCACGGCGAGCGCCGATACGCCCGACAACGTCGTCGTCACTCTCGACAAGGCGAGCTACGCTCCGGGCGATGAGGCCAAGCTGCGCATCGCCTCGCACTTCCAGGGAAAAGCGACGGTCGCTCTGGTCGGCGACAAGATCGAGCAATTCATCGACGTCGATCTCGCCCAAGGCGATACAGTGGTGCCGTTCAAGGTCGGCGCGGACTGGGGCGCGGGCGCCTACGCGGTGGCGCTGACCCATCGCCCGCTCGACGTCAAGGCCAAGCGCATGCCTGGCCGCGCGCTGGGGCTCGCCTGGTTCAGCATCGACGAGGCCGCACGCAAGCTCGACGTCGCGATCAACGCTCCGGATAAGGCCCGGCCGCGCCAGTCCCTGACGGTGCCGATCAAGGTCGGCGGCCTCGCCGCCGGCGAACAGGCCGAGGTCACGGTCGCCGCGGTCGACGTCGGCATCCTCAATCTGACGGGATACAAGACGCCGGACCCGCGCGGCTTCTTCTTTGGCCAACGCAAGCTCCCCGTCGAAATCCGCGATCTCTACGGGCTGCTGATCGACGGTATGGACGGCGTCGCCGGCCCGCTGCAGAGCGGCGGCGACAACAGCGGCAATCTGGAAGGCAACCTTCCGACGCAGCCGCCGCTCGCGCTCTTCTCCGGCGTCGTCAAGGTCGGCGCCGACGGCGCAGCGAGCATCTCCTTCGACATCCCCGCCTTCAACGGTTCGGTCAAGGTGATGGCGGTCGCGTGGTCGAAGTCCAAGGTCGGCTCGGCGGAAGCGAACGTCATTGTGCGCGATCCCGTCGTCGTCACCGCGACGTTGCCGCGCTTCCTCGACCTCGGCGACCGCTCGCAGATGCACATCGACATCGACAACGTCGAGGGCGAAACCGGCGACTACCGCCTCGATCTCGACATTCACGGGCCGCTGACGGCCGCCGCCGACGCGCTGACCCGAACGGTCACGCTCGCCGCGCATCAGCGCGCTTCCGTGACGATGCCGATCGCCGCCGCCGGCGTCGGAACCGCGACGCTCGACCTCAAGATCGTCGGCCCCGGCCTAACCGCCACCCAGCGATTCCCTCTCGGCGTCGCGGCTGGCGCTCCCGACGTCTATCGTCGCACGGTCCATCCCCTGCCGCCCGGCGCCAGCGAATCGGTTTCCGACGATCTCCTCGCCGACTTCATTCCCGGCACCGGGTCGGTCTCCGTCGCGGCTTCGCCATTCGGCGCGCTCGACGCGCCGGCGATCCTGCAGGCGCTCGGACGCTATCCCTACGGCTGTTCCGAGCAGACGGTCAGCATCGCCATGCCCCTGCTCTACGTGAACCAGCTCGCGGCGCTCGAGCATCTCGCGATCGACCCCAACCTCGACGGGCGCATCAAGGACGCGATCGATCGAGTCATGTCGCGGCAGAGTTCGAACGGAGCGTTCGGGTTGTGGGCGGCGGACAGCGACAGCGACGACCTGTGGCTCGACGCTTTCGTCACCGATTTCCTGACGCGGGCGCGCGAACGTTCCTTCGCCGTGCCGCAGCAGGGCTTCGACCAAGCGCTCGACCATTTGCGCAACGAAGTGATCAACGCCGCCGATCCCGGCGAAGGCGCCGGCGAACCGCTCGCCTACGCCCTCTACGTGCTCGCGCGCAACGGCCGCCCTGTCGTCGGCGATCTGCGTTATCTCGCCGACACGAAACTGGCGGTCTTTCGCACGCCGATGGCGCAGGCGCAGCTCGCCGCCGGACTCGCCATGCTCGGCGACCGCACGCGCGCCGGCAAGGTGTTTTCGTCGGCGCTCGACGCGCTCGACGCCGAGCAGGACAACGGGCTGTCGCGCCCCGACTATGGCTCGACGTTGCGCGACGGCGCGGCGGTTCTCGCGCTCGTCGCCGAGGCCAATCTCACCGCCGGCGAAATTGCGGGCGATCCGATCGAGCGCGCCGGCAATGCGGTCGACCGCGCCCGTGCGGCTCGCGATTACACCAGCACGCAGGAGGACAACTGGATCGTGATCGCCGCCGAGGCGCTCGCCGAACATCAGCAACAGAGCCAGTTCACCGTCGACGGGCAACCGGTCGCCGGCGCGATCTATCGCAAATGGAGCGGCTACGCGCTCGGACAAAAGCTGATCGCCGTCGCCAACACCGGCAAGACGACAGCGCAGCTCGTAACCACCACTTCGGGCGTGCCGCTCGCGCCCGCGCCGGCCGCGGCCGAGGGCTACGCGGTGGAGCGCACGTTCTACAAGCTCGACGGGACGAAGACCGACCTCAAGACCCTGGCCCAGAACGAGCGCGTCGTCGTGGTGCTGAAGATCACCGAAAGCGAAGCGCGCTACGCCAAGCTGTTGGTGGTCGATCGCCTACCCGCGGGCCTCGAGATCGACAATCCGACGTTGTTCGACAGCGGCTCGACCGACGCCTTCTCCTGGCTGACGAAGGACATCGATGCCGTGCACACCGAATATCGCGACGACCGGTTCGTCGCCGCATTCGACCGAGAACCGGGTCAATCCGCGTTCTTCAGCGTCGCCTATGTCGTGCGCGCCGTCGCGCCGGGACAATACGTCTATCCGCCGGCGACGGCGGAGGACATGTATCGCCCCGACCGCTTCGGCCGCACCGCGTTCGGTTCGATCGAGGTCGTCGCGAAATGAAGTGGGAGCGGCGCGGCTTCGCGATCGTCGGGGCGCTCGCCTTCGTGCTCGGGCTGGCGCTGCCCGCCGCGTGGAACAGCTATCTCGACCGGCTCGGGCCGCTCGATCTCGCCGCCTCGCGCGTCGGCTCGACGATCGTCGTCGATCGCGACGGGCGGCTCCTGCGCGCCTTCACCTTGCCCGACGGGCGCTGGCGCCTTCCGGTGACCAGCGGCGAGGTCGATCCGCGCTATCTCGCGATGCTGCTCGCCTACGAGGACGCGCGCTTCCATACGCATGACGGCGTCGACTGGCGCGCGATGGCGCGCGCGGCCGGCCAGTGGATCGCGCGCGGCCGTGTCGTCTCCGGCGGTTCGACTCTGACGATGCAGGTGGCGCGGCTGATCGAGCCGCGCGACGAGCGCACCTTGAGCGCCAAGCTGCGTCAGATGACGCGGGCCTGGCAGATGGAGCGGCGCCTCGCCAAGAGCGGAATCCTCGACCGCTATCTCATGCTGGCGCCCTTCGGCGGCAATCTCGAAGGGGTCCGCGCGGCCTCGCTCGCCTATTTCGGCAAGGAGCCGCGAAGGTTGACCATCGGCGAGGCGGCGCTGCTCGTCGCGTTGCCGCAATCGCCGGAGTCGCGCCGGCCGGAGCGCTTTCCCGAGGCGGCCCGCGTCGCCCGCGCGCGCGTGCTCGATCGCGTCGCCGCGCGCGGAATCATCACG
>JBEKFO010000249.1:0-6443 GCA_050013275.1 Roseiarcus sp.
ACCCTTCCGTCCGGGTGGTAGGACGTGGCGGATTCGCATGCGGAGCGGTCGTCGGCGCGGCTGTGCGGGCGCGCGGCGCGGTCGTCCGCCCGCTTGTGCAGCCGCGCGGCCGCGGCGGCCTTCACTCTGTCCGGCAGATCGTCGAAGGAATCGGGATGTTCGATCGACGGTTTGCCGACGCAGTCGACGGCGCCGAGCTCCATCGCCCTGATCGTGGCGCTCGCCCCACGGGCCGTCAGGCTCGAGACCATGACGACGGGAAACGGCCGCAAGCGCATGACCTTGTCGAGAAACTCGAGCCCGTCCATCTTCGGCATCTCGACGTCGAGCGTCATGACGTCGGGATTGAGCGCCTTGATCGCTTCGCGCGCTTCCAGGGCGTCGGACGCCTGTCCGACCACGGCGATTTCGGCGTCGCGCGACAGCGCCGCCGAAATCAAGCCGCGCATCGTGGCCGAATCGTCGACGACGAGGACGCGAATGGGCTTCATGCGCCGCTCCCGCGGCGCAGCCGGTAGGCGGTGACGCCGTCGCTGACGAGCCGCGAAGCGGCGGGGCCGGTCACCCGTTCGGAATGGCCGATATAGAGCCAGCCGTTGGGCTCGAGCTTCGATACGAACTTGCTCCACACCTTCTGCTGGGTCGGCTCGTCGAAGTAGATGACCACGTTTCGGCAGAAGATGGCGCTGAACTTGCCCGCCATCGGCCAATCCGCGTTCAGATTGAGGGTCCGGAACGCAATCAGCGCGCGCAGTTCGTCGCCGGCCGTCATTTCGCGACGCTCGCCGCCGCCGGTCGGGGTGAAATACCGCTTCCGCAACGGCGGCGGAACGTCGGCCAGCAGGGATTCGGCGTAGGTTCCACGCCGACCTTCGGCGACCACGCGCGGATCGATGTCGGTGGCCAAGATCTTGATGTCGAGCGCGGCCGCGCCGGGATCGAGCGACAGAATGGTCAACGCGATCGAATAGGGCTCCTGGCCGGTCGAGCACGCGGCCGACCACAGCCGGGCTCGTCCGCCGCGCCGAGCGGTCTCCAACAGCGCCGGCAAAAGGCGGGTCTTGAGATGTTCGAAATGATGCGGCTCGCGGAAAAAGCGGGTCACGTTGGTCGTCAGCGCCGACAGCATCTCCAAGCGCTCGCCCGCGCCATCCGGCGCGCCGACCAGTTCGCAATAGTCGTGAAAGCTTTCGAGATTCAGCGCCCGCAATCGCTTGACGAGTCGCGAATAGACAAGGGTCGCCTTCGATTCGGGCAGATAGATTCCCGCGTCGGCGTACAGCATCGCCGCGATTTCGTTGAAATCGCGGTTCGACATCTTGAACTCGCCCGGGACCAAAGGGTCTCGCGCATAATTGTCCGCCACAGCGACCCCCAAACCCTTCACGCCGCGTTCTCCACTTCAGCCGACATGATGTTGTCGAGTTCGATGAGGCCGATCATGCGCCCGTCGACCGCCAGCACGCCGCGAACGAACAATCTGACGATGTCGGTGGCGACGTCCGGGGTGGGCTGAATGTTTTCCGTCGACTGCGTGAGGATGTCGGAGACCGCGTCGACCAGGAGGCCGATGATCTGGCTCTTGACCTGCACGACGATGATCACCTGGCGCGCCGAGGCGTCGGTGGGCGGAAAGCCGAGACGCTCGGCCAGATCCACGATCGGCAGGACCGATCCGCGCAGGTTGATGACCCCGCGCACGTAAGAGGGAGCGTGGGGCAGCGCGGTCGCGGGCGTCCAACCGCGAATCTCGCGCACCGACATGATGTCGATGCAGAACTCCTGGGCGCCGACGCGGAACGCGATGAACTCGCAGGCGCCGCTGGCGGCAAGACTCAATTCGTTCATGGCTCAACCCGTTGCAGCGAGAAGAACTTCGGAGGCGGGCGCACCGCGGTTGGTGCGCGCGACGAACGTGTCGATGTCGAGGATCAAGGCCACCCGCCCGTCGCCGAGAATCGTCGCCGCGGCGATCCCCGGCACTTGGCGATAGTTCGCTTCGAGGCTCTTGATGACGACCTGTCGTTGATCGTGGATCGCGTCGACGACCAGGGCGCAGCGCGTGCTCACCTCCGTCTCGACGACGAGGACGACCCCGCCGACCGGATCGGCCGGCGTCTTGCGGTAGCCGAGCTCCTGCCCGACGTCGATCAGCGGCGCGAATCCGCCACGATCCGAAATGACTCGCGCGTCGAGCCCGAGCGCGTGAACGTCGCTCTTTTTCGGCCTGAGCGTTTCGACGATGGCCGTCAGCGGAACGACCAACGTCTGATCCGCCACCTTGACCACCATGCCATCGAGCACCGCGAGCGTCAGAGGCAGACTCATCGAAAAGGTCGATCCGAACCCCGGCCGCGAAGAGATCGAAATCCGACCGCCCAACGCTTGGATCGACCGTTTGACGACATCCATGCCGACGCCTCGGCCGGAAATGTTCGAGACCTTCGTCGCGGTGGAGAAACCGGGGAGAAACAGCAGATTGTCGATTTCCCCGTCGCTGAGTTGCGCGTCGGCCGGAATCAATTCCTTCTTGATGGCGATCGCGCGGACGCGCGGCCGGTCGATGCCGGCGCCGTCGTCCGAAACCTCGATGACGATCCGTCCCGAGCGATGCGCCGCCGACAGCTTGACCTCGCCTTGCGGCGGCTTGCCCGCCGCCGCGCGCACCTCCGGCGTCTCGACGCCGTGATCGACCGCGTTGCGGATCATGTGCGTAAGCGGGTCGGCGAGCCGCTCGACGACGGTTCTGTCGACTTCGGTCGCTTCGCCCTCGGTGCGCAGCCGCACCGATTTTCCTGTGGCGTCGGTCAATTCTCGGACGATGCGCGACATGCGCTGGAACAGCGGCTTCACCGGCTGAGCGCGGATCGCCATGACGCCTTCCTGGATTTCGCGCGTCAGCTGCTCGAGCGCGCCGAGGCCCGCCGCCACGCTCGAAGATCGCGCAAGCCCCGCCTCCATCACGCGCTGCGACAGCATCGCCTGATTGATCACCAGCTCGCCGACGAGATTGATCAGCCGATCGACGCGCTCGAGATCGACGCGGATCGTCGGCGCCGCGGCTTCGACCTTGCCGTGCTCCGATTTCGCCTTTTCCGCTTCGTGCGCCACCGGCGGCGCCGCCACGGCGTGCGTTTCGTCCTCGTGAGCGCGGCTGTCGACCGCCGGCTCCCGCCGGCTCTCGACCGGACTGGCGGCGAGCGGCGCGCTCGGCGCCGGCCGCACGTCGTCGATCGGCGGAACTTGCGCCGATTGAGGCTCCTCGTTCGTCGCGCCGGCGCGAATCGGCGTGATCTCGAGCTCGCAATCGTCGACGACGAATTCGAACAGTTCGTGGATCGCCCCGATGTCTTCGTTGGTGGACAACTCGACGCGCCAGGTGAGATAGGCGCCTTCGGGATCGAGAGCGTCGAGGAGCGGCAGCGATCCGACGTCGCAAGCGATCGAGACATCGCCCATGCGCGCGAGTTCGCGCATCAACCGCACGGTCTCGTTGCCCTTGCGATAGAGATCGGGCATCGGCGTGAATTTGATCGCGTAGCCCGCCGCCTCCGGTTCGCTGACCTCGGGTTCGTCGTCGATGGACAGCATCAGAGGCTGGAAATCGAGCGGCTCGGCCTCCGCGCCGCCTTTGTCTTGACCGGAGGCCTCGTTCGCGTCGCTGGCGAGGCCTTTCAGCTCTTCGATCAACGCCTCCATTCGCGCTTCGTCGACCGCCTCGTCGGTCCGGGCCGCCTTCACCAGATCCGCCAAGACGTCGGCCGAGCGAAGCATCGTCTTCAGGACGGCGGGCGACGGCGCAAGCTTTTCGCTGCGGATGAGGTCCAGGGTCGTCTCGAACGTATGCGCGAAACGCACCAGTCGATCGAGCTTGAACGCTCCCGCGCCGCCCTTGATCGAATGCACCGCGCGAAACACCGCGTTGACCGTCTCGGGATTGGTGTCGCCTTCGTCCATCGCGAGCAACCCGACCTCGAGCTCGCCGAGCTGCTCTTCGCATTCCTGGAAGAACGTCTCCCGGATCGCCGCCATCGTGTCCATTGAAGAATCCTTCAGCGCTTAGGCCGCCACACGACGCACGACGTCGACCAGTTTTACCGAATCGAACGGCTTGACGATCCATCCCGTGGCGCCGGCGCGGCGCGCGAGATTCTTCTTCTCGACGGAGCTCTCGGTCGTCAGGACCAGGATCGGAACGCCGAGAAATTTCTGGTTCCCTCGAACGCGCTCGATGAAGCCGAAGCCGTCGAGCTTCGGCATGTTGATGTCGGTGATGATGACGCGCGGCGCCTCTTGCATCAGGACTTCGAGGCCGTGCATGCCGTCCACCGCTTGCACGACGCGATAGCCTGCTTCGGTCAGCGCCACCTTGAGCATGTCTCGCATGGTGCGAGAGTCGTCGACGGTCAGAATCGTCATACTCATTGCGGCTGCACTCCAGTCATAAGCGTTGTCGAATCGATTCCGAGGAGTTGGAGATCCTCGACCATCCGGGGCGCGCAATTGACGATCGAGAGCGGCACCCCGTCGGCGTCCCACGTCCGTCTCGCCGACAAGAGCACCTGAACGCACTGGGCGCCCAACTGATGGACCGACGAGGCGTCGAGAACGATCGGCTTGCCGCGTCGCTCCAACAGCGCCTCGGCCAGCGGCTTGGCGGCGGGAAGATCGAGACATTCCGGCAGCGGCAGGGATTCCGCCGACACATCCAGCCCCGGCGCCGGCGCTGCGGCGAGCGGAGCCGCAGGGCGAGGATCGCGGCGTTCCGGCGGCGGTTCGTCGTGCGCCTCGTCCGTCGCGGGCGCGGCGGCGAGCGGAGCCGCCGCGGGACGATTGAAGTTCGCCGGCGGCGCAACGTCCCGCGCCTCTTCCAGCGCCGGCGCGGCGGTGAACGGGGCCGCTGCGGGGAGATCGAGATCCGCGGGCGGCGGCGCGTCTTCTTCGGCCTCGCACGGCGCCGCGGCGGGAACGTCGAGACTTCGGAGCGACGGCAAACCATCTTCCGCCACCTCGACCGTCCCCGACAGGTCCACTTTGGGATAGTAATCGGCTTTCGCCGACCGGCATTTTCGCGCCCGGCGCTGCCAGATGGATTCTTTAGCCATTGCGCTCCCTCTTAATTCCTTCCGCTCCTCGCCCGGGTCCGCGCATGGAGCAAAATCTGCGGCGTCGCATTCAAGCGATTCCGCTGTCGGCGCCGCGCGGGCGGCGAGGCGCGCAAGCGAAATGGGGCGCGCGCTGAAGCCAGCCGGCGGTTCGCGCTTGAAGGAGTCCTGCAAGGCTCGGGGCGATTCGCTCTCCTTGCGACGGCGAGACCGAATACGGCCCTGGCGACCATGACGGCGGGAGATCAAGCGGGGAGCGGCGAGGTCCGGGCGCGCCGAGCGAAGCGTCTTCCGACTGAGCGGAAAGAGAGCGGGAAAAAAGCATCGTACGGCCTCTCGGAGCGAGCGAAGTGCGCCCGAACTCGGCGCTCCATTGGCCGCGACGCGCCAAGCCGGAGTGGCGCTTGGTCACAACGATCAAACGAAAGCAGCGAATTCGAACGTGGGCATGTCGGCTCGAGGCCCGACGCGAGCGAACGGCTTCATGCCTCAGACGCCTCCGGGCGAAGGCGATTCCTGTCGATCGCGCTCATAGTCCTAAACAGCAATGGTTTCTCGATGATTAAAATGCCCGACAATCGGCCCCGCGACCGCGGCCGTCGACCCCCCGCCGGCGCGCCTCTTTCAGAATTCCTTCCAACCGTCGTCCGTGGCTTCCGCGACCGCCGCGCGCCGCCCGGAGGCCGCGACCGCCTTGGCGGCGGGCCGAGCGGGCGAGGCGGACGGCGCGCCGCGCGGCGTCTCGGCGACGGACGCGCTCGCCCGTTCCGAGAACGCGTGCGGCGCGACCTTCTTCAATTCGCGACGCAGCGAGTCGTCCCCGCCCCGCCCGATCTGGAACTGCCCGACCAGGTCAGAAAGCCGCTCGCTCTCCTGGGCCAACGACCGGCTCGCGGCGCTCGCCTGCTCGGACATGGCGGCGTTCTGCTGCGTCACCTGATCCATCTGGTTGACCGCGGTGTTGACCTGCTGAAGGCCCGAGGCCTGTTCCTGGGCGCTCGCCGCGATGTCCGCCACGACATTGTTGATCTCGGACACTTTCTTGCCGATCCGCTCGAGCGCATTGCCGGTCTGCGCCACCAGTTCGACGCCCTCGCCGACCTGCGTCGCCGAGGTCAAGATCAGCGCCTTGATCTCCTTGGCGGCTTCGGCCGAACGTTGCGCCAGCGCGCGCACTTCGGAGGCGACGACCGCAAACCCTCTGCCTGAGTCGCCCGCCCGCGCGGCCTCGACGCCGGCGTTGAGCGCGAGCAGATTGGTCTGGAACGCGATCTCGTCGATCACGCCGATGATCTGGCTGATCTGCTGCGAGGACTTCTCGATCTTGCCCATCGCCTC
>JBEKFO010000250.1:0-6423 GCA_050013275.1 Roseiarcus sp.
GCGATTCGACGACCCTGAGCGCGTTGCCGGAGGTGCAGCAGACGTCCGACTCCGCCTTCACCGCCGCCGAGGTATTGACGTAGGTGACGATGGGGACGCCGGGAAAACGCCGGCGCAGCGCGCGCACGTCATCGGCCGTGATCGACTCAGCGAGCGAACAGCCGGCCTTGGGATCAGGGATCAGCACGGTCTTTTCCGGGTTGATGAGCTTGGCCGTCTCGGCCATGAAATGCACGCCGGCCATCACGATCGTGCGCGCGTCGACTTTCGCCGCTTCGCGCGCAAGCGCGAGGCTGTCGCCGACGAAATCGGCGACGCAGTGGTAGATTTCCGGCGTCTGGTAATTGTGCGCGAGGATCACCGCGTCGCGGCTCTTCTTCAGCTCCACAATGGCGTCGATGTCGGCGGCGAAAGCGGGCCATTCGAAGGGCGGAATCACCCGCGCGACGCGCTCATAAAGCCGGCTTGCCCCCGCGGGCGTTTCCACGTGAATCGTCATATTTTATACTCACGTTGAGCATATCCGACATATACTTATCATGAGTATAATTGCCGTCAAGCCCTCGCGAGCGGCAATTTCGTGCCCGCGAGGGCGCGCTCCTCGCGCACCGCGGAACGGAACCGATAGAGCTTGGCGGGACGTCCGCCGGTGTCGGCGGCGCTTTCGCCGGTCTCCTCG
Organism: Roseiarcus sp.; assembly: GCA_050013275.1. Lineage (GTDB taxonomy): Bacteria > Pseudomonadota > Alphaproteobacteria > Rhizobiales > Beijerinckiaceae > Roseiarcus. The sequence goes on from JBEKFO010000250.1 coordinate 680, forward strand.
ACCAGGTCCTGCTGCTCGATGAGGCGGCGAAAATTCGGCTTGTGGACGAGCAGCCCGGCGAGCGCTTCGACGCAGCGCTGCAACTGCGACAGCGTGAAGGTCGCGGGCATCAGCTCGAACACCACCGGATTGTATTTGATCTTGGCGCGCAGCCGCGCAATGCCGGTGGCGAGAATGCGGCGATGATCGCCGCTCATCGCGCGGCCCGCGACCTCGCGCGCGGAATTGCGCGCCTCGCGCTGCGACTCGGGAACGAGCCCCGCCTCAAACAGCAGTTCGTAGCGCTGCAACACCATTTCTTCGTTCCAACGAGCCCCATCGAAGCCGAAAGCGACGGCGGCCCGCCGCCAGCGCGCGCGCCGCGTCTCTGCGTCGGGCGCGCTTGCCGCCCAAACGCGCAAGTTCGGCGCCAGCGTTTCGCCGATCAGGCCCGGCGCCGCAGCGCGATGATCCTCCCAGGGGAAATAGTCGTACCAGTCGCGCCAGCCCGCGTGCGGCGCGGCGGCGTCCTCGGCGCGCGTCAAGCCGAGGTAGCTGATCGAGATCGCCCTCGCCTCGTCCGCCCCGCCGCGCCGATCGCGATCGGCGAAGGTGTAGAGTTGCTCGACATAGCCGATGGGGTGACGCGTCTGCCGCTCCACCCAGGCGCGCAGCCCCGACTGCAACGAGCGATGCGCGACCTCGAACGGACCCGAAGGCAGCGCCGAGCCGTCGTCGATCGTCATCACCTTGGGACGCCCGTCGACAACGGCGACCAGCACGGCGATGAGTTCGACGGCGACCGGCGGCGCCAGTTCTTCGGCTATTCTTCGTCCGGCCCGCCCCGCCATCGCCGATTCCTCGCCAAGCCCGCTCGCGGCTCAGGATTAGCGCGAATTCGCCGCCGCCGGAAGCGGACGGCGGCCGAACCGTGAAGGGATCCGGCGCGGCAAGGCGCCATTGCCAAAATGTCGCAGGTGGGCAAATGTGCGCGCTCGTCGTCGCTCGGCGCGAGGACTAGAGGTCGCTAAGGGGGCTGGACCATGCTTCGTCAACCCAACTGCGCGCGTGCTCGCGCCCGTTCGATTGCGCTCGCGCTCGCCGCGGGAACGTCGATCCTTCTCGCTCCGTCGGCGTTCGCCTGGCCGTTCGGCGGCGGCGGCGACGTCACGATCGAGAATTTCACCGCCACGTCGAAGGACGGCGACGTCTTCGTCATCGCGCGCGCCGAGTTCGCCAACACCAATTTGAGCAAGGACGAAATCGTCAAGATGCTGACGCCGGACACGTCGGCAGCCGACGAAAGCGCGCTGGTGCAGAAGTTCAAGGCCGACAAGATCTCGATCCCGTCGATCGCCATCGCCGGGAAAGACGGCTCCAAGATCCATCTTCATGACGTCGCCGCGAACCATGTCGACGCCGGCAAGGTGGAGGCGCTCGAGGTCGCGGGAATGGACGCGAGCGGAACCGATCACGGCGCCCCCGTCTCGGTCAAGTCGGGCGCGCTTCGCCTGGAGGGCCTCGATCTCGCCGACGCCCTCAAGACCATCACCGCGCCCGACAGCGCCGTCCCGAAGGGACGCCTGAGCCACCTGACATGGCAATCGATCGACGTCGTCGCTCCCGACAAGGAAGGCGCACCCGGCAAAACGATCCACATCGCGCTCGCGTCGGTCGAGGTTCGCGGCACTTACGACGGCGATACGCTCAAGCACGGCGCGACCGATCTCACCGGACTCATCGTCGAGCCCTCGCCCGACTCGGAGTTGGGCAAGAACCTCGCCGAATTGGGCTATTCGAAACTCGAACTGTCGCTGGTGATCGGCGCCGACTATGACGCCGCCGCCAAGAAATTCTCGCTCGACGAGTTGACGATCGAGGGCGCGCAGATGGGCTCGATCCGCTTGAAGGCGAACTTCGGCGACATCGATCCCGCGCTGTTCAACTCGGACAACAACGCCCGAATGGCGGCGCTGGTCGGCTGCAGCATTTCGTCGCTCGAAATCAAGGTCGTCAATTCCGGTCTGTTCGAGAAGGCGCTCGCCCTTGTCGCCAAGCAGCAGGGCGCGAGCGCGGACGCCCTCAAGCAGCAATGGTCGGCGATGACCGGGCAGATGGCGCCGCTGTTCCTCGGCGGCGATCCTTCGTCGTTGAAAGTCGCGGCCGAGACACAGAAGTTCATCGATTCGCCGAAGAACCTCACCGTCTCGATCAAGGCCAAGAACGGCGCCCTCAAGGCCGCCGATTTCGCGGGAATCAGCGATCCCGCGGCTTTCGTCGGCAAGCTCGACATCGCCGCAGCCGCCAACCAATGACGTCAACGCGACCGGCGCGCCCAAGCGCTCGTCGGTCCGTCGGTCGCTGTCGCCGCCTTGTCACGCGGCGAACGTATCTGCGTTTCCGCTCCCACCCGCATGAGGCATTCCTATGGTCCGTCTTATTTCCCTCGCGATTCTCGCTCTTGGCCTCGCCGCGTCGACGGCGAGCGCCGGAACGTTCCCGATTCCCGCCGACGACCCGATCGCCACCGTCAGCATTCCCAATTCCTGGGGTCCCAAGGCCTATGACGGCGGCGTCGAGGCGACCTCGGACGACGGCGCGATCTATGTCGCGATCGAAGAGGTCGCGGCGGAAGACGTGAAATCGGCGACCGAGGAAGGCCTGAAGTTCTTCATCAAGAGCGGCGTCGAAATCAATTTCGACGCGGGGAAAACCAAAGAAACCAAGATCAACGGGCTCAACGCCTTCGACATGTCCTTCACTGGCAAGGACAAGGACGGTCCGGCCAACGTCAGCCTGACGCTGGTCATGACGAACGCCAAGGGCAAGATGCTGATGCTCTATTATTGGGGATCGCCCGAGGGCGAAAAGGCCAACGCCGCCGATCTGGCGAAGATCTCGGACAGCATTCAGGCGACGAAATAGCGCCAGCCCTCGCGCCGCCGATCCGGTCTTCGCCGCTTCAGGGAACTTGCATATGCGCTACGACATTTCCGGCACGGTCATGCAGACGGTGGCGATCGATCTCGCCCCGGGCGAAACGGTCTACAGCCAGACCAACACGATGGCCTGGATGAACGACGCCGTCACGATGGACACCCACACCGGCGGCGGCCTGTTCGCCGGCCTGAAGCGTTCCTTCGGCGGCGGCTCCTTCTTCATCACCGACTTCACCGCCAGCGGCGCCGGCCATGTCGCGTTTGCGCCGCGCTTTCCCGGAACCATCGTCCCCGCGCTTTTGCAGCCCGGTCAGTCGCTGATCTGCCGCAAGGAGACGTTTCTGGTGGCGCAGAAGTCGGTGACCTTGGAACTCGCCTGGCAGAAGCGCCTGGGGGCCGGGTTCTTCGGCGGCGACGGCTTCATCCTGCAAAAAGTGACCGGGCCCGGCGTCGTCTGGCTCGACCTGTCGGGCGAACTGATCGAGCGCGACCTCGCGGCGGGCGAGAAGCTGCTGGTGCACGCCGGCCACGTCGGCGTGTTCGAGCCGACCGTCGGCTTCGACATCCAGATGGTGAGCGGCTTCAAGAACATCCTGTTCGGCGGCGAGGGCCTGTTTCTCGCGACGCTGACGGGTCCTGGCCACATCTGGCTGCAGAGCATGCCGATCCTCAACCTCGCCGAGGAAATCGGCCGGTACCTGCCGCACGCCGGCGCCGACACCGGCGCCAACTCGACTGCGGGCGGCGTCGCCGCGGGCGCGGCGCTGGGGGCTGCGGGCGGTCTGCTCGGCAGCCTGTTCAGAGGAGGCGATTCCTAAGAGCGCGGGACTCGACGCGCAGCCGCTCAGGCGGCGACCCGCAAGACTCGTCCCTCGATCGTCGGCTTGGCGGGGCGGGCCAACGCCCTGAACGGTCCGCGAAGGCTCGCGGTGCGGCCATTTTCGATGATCGCCGTCTTGAAGGCGTCCAGCGCGTCCTTCAACGCGGCGATATCCTTGTCCAAGCGGACGAGGAGGTCGTCGCCGGCGGATTCCCCCGCCGTCTCCCAAAACCCGAGGCTGGCGTGAGCCGTCGTGACCGCGGCGATGGTGCGCGCAAGCGCGGGCGACAACGACGGGAAATAAAATCCGACGAGCATCTTGGCGGCGACCAGCTTGATCCCCGCTCTCTGCAAGTCGTCGTTGCTGGCTGCCGCGCCTCGCCGGTACGCCCCGACCAAGGAGTAACGATCGCCAAAAAATCGCGACAGCTCGCGATCGATTTCCTCGACCGAGCAATACAATTCTTCGGCTTTCTTGCCGACGAAGAATTGAGTTTCTTTGGACTCGTTCATCTTGTAAGTCACCAGCCCCGCCATCACGGCGCTGATGATTATGGTGACAAGCATTAACGCCAGTTCCATGGAAATCTCCACGCCGCCACCGGTATTGACGCTCGAATAATTTGCACGAAACAGCTTAATTTTCGTCTAAGTTAATGTTAACAATAGCCTAATACCACGATCCGCGTCCCCGCGACCTTGTATTGGCGGGCGCCGCCAAAATGAAAAGCCCCCGTCGCAGCGAGGGCTTTTGGAGGCAAGAGGCTTGCGTCGCCGGCGGCGAGGAGGCGCGCCGCCGGCGAGGCGAGAAGCGCGCTTCATCCGTCAATAGCAGACGTTGACCGCGCGCTGGCCGAGGTAATTGCCCCAGCGGTCGTACATCGGACGATACTCGACGCAGGAGTCGTAGGCGGCGGCCGCGCCCAGCACGCCCAGGCCGATGCCGATGCCCAGACCGGGGCCCCAGCCGTGATGATGATGGAACGGATGCGGCCAGAACGGCTTGGCGGAGGCCGGGGTCGCCGACGCGGCGACGCCGAGACCGAGCATGAGCGCGGCCAACGAAAGGGCGATCGACTTCTTGACGGATGCACGCATGGGATTTCTCCTTCAAAGGGTTGTCGGCGGGCCGGGATGGCTCGTCGCTGCGCTCAGTCGGCTTACGGGCTGCGCCAACCTCACATCCGTTCGTCGCGCCGAGGGGCCGGCCGGTTCATAAAGAAGCGCAAATTATTTTTTGGGGCCCGATTTCGCCGCGCCGTCCCCCTTCGAGGATCGTCCAGAAGGGACTTGCGCGCCGGCATTGAACCTTTCAGGCTGCTGGCGCGACAAACGAGCGAGGTTCGATGTCGACCATGGCGGCGCAGTCGGACAACGATCTCATCGCGCGAATTCGCGCGGGCGATCAGCTCGCGTTGCAAACGCTCTACGGCCGCCAGCATGTGAAGGTCTTCCGGTTCGCCCTGCGCCTGTTGCGCAGCGAGCCGTCGGCGGAGGATGTCGTGAGCGAGGTTTTCATCGACGTGTGGCGCAACGCCGCCAATTTCGAGGGACGCTCGGAAACCTCGACCTGGCTGCTGGCGATCGCACGCAACAAGGCCTTTTCGATCCTGCGCCGCAGGAAAGAGGATGAACTCGACGAGGACTCGGCGGCGGCGATCGAAGACGACGCCGACGATCCCGAGGTCGTCTTGCAGAAGAAGAACAAGGGCGACTTGCTGCGCGCGTGCCTTTCGCAGCTGAGCCCCCTGCACCGCGAGGTCATCGATCTCGTCTATTACCACGACAAGTCGATCGAAGAGGCGGCGCTGATCGTCGGCGCGCCCGAGGGCACGGTGAAGACCAGAATGTTTCACGCGCGAAAGCGCCTCTCGGAGCTGGCGAAGGCCGCCGGCGTCGACAGGGGATGGCCATGACGACGGACAGACAAGAAGAAATCGAGGCGATCGAGGCCATGCTGCCTTGGTACGCGGCCGGGACGCTGGACCCGCGAGACGTCGAGCGCG
>JBEKFO010000251.1:0-6337 GCA_050013275.1 Roseiarcus sp.
CGGCCTGTGGGCGATCCTCGTCTACGCGCCGATCGCGCACTGGGTCTGGGGTCCGGACGGCATGTTCTCGACCGCCAACGTCGACGACAAGGGCAACTTCACGGGTTGGAAGGTCGTGCTCGACTTCGCCGGCGGCACGGTCGTTCACATCAACGCGGGCGTCGCCGGCCTGATGTGCGCTCTCATGCTCGGCAAGCGCCGCGACACCGGCCCCGGCCACAACATGGTCCTCACCTTCATCGGCGCCGGGCTCCTGTGGGTCGGCTGGTTCGGCTTCAACGCCGGTTCGGCGGTGAGCGCGGGCGTGCAGGCCGGCATGGCGATGACCGTTACGCAAGTCGCCACCGCCGTTGCGGCGCTGACCTGGATGTTCGTGGAATGGGCGCACCGCGGCAAGCCGACCGTCATCGGCATCTGCTCGGGCGCCGTCGCCGGCCTCGTCGCCATCACCCCGGCTTCGGGTTATGTCGGCCCGATCGGCTCGATGGTGATCGGCGTCGCCTGCGGCGTTGGCTGCTACCTCGGCGCCACCGCGCTCAAGCACGCCTTCGGCTATGACGACGCGCTCGATTGCTTCGGCGTCCACGGCATCGGCGGCATCATCGGCGCGATCCTGACTGGCGTCTTCGCGATCAACCAGTACAGCGGCCACTCCGGCCTTATCGAGGGCAATCCGGGCCAAGTGGTCAACCAGCTGATCGGCATCGGCACCGTGATCGTCTACGATGGCGTCGTCTCGCTGATCATCCTCAAGGTCATCGACGTGCTGATCGGCCTGCGCGTCAGCGACGACGTCGAGCGCGACGGCCTCGACCTCGCCCTGCACGGCGAAGTCGTGCAGTGAACCATACGGATCCGGCGGCCCCGCGCCGCCGGATTCCATCCGACTCCTCCTGAACTCGGACGCCCTGCGGGGCGTCTTTTTTTGTCTTTGCCCCAGGCGACGGCGTGAAACACGTTAAGGTTAGGCAGGCATTAACTCCGCCGGCTTAGCTTCCAGGCCGAGCGGCGTCGGACGCCGCGGTTTCGGTCGAGCGGTTGTGTCATGCGTACGACGACGTTCACGTTCTTCGACTATCTGCCCGATACGTTGCGCGAAATGCCGAAACGACGGGGCGCCGAACTGATCGGCGCGTGTGTATTGGCCGGCCTCGCCGCCGCCTGCGCCGCGCTGTTGACCTGGTCGGTCGCCGACCCCAGCCTCAATCATGCGGCCGCGACGCCGATCCACAACCTCCTCGGCCGCCCCGGGGCGGTCCTCGCCGATATCGCGATGCAATTCTTCGGGCTCGGCTGCGTCGCCGCGCTGATCGCGCCCGCGTTCTGGGGATGGCGGCTGGTCACGACGAAGCGCCTCGATCGGGTCCGAATCAAACTCGCGCTATGGTTCGGCGGATGGATGGCGGCGGCCGGTTGCGCCTCCCTGCTGCCGGCGCCGGCGAGTTGGCCGCTGCCCACGGGCCTCGGCGGCGTCGTCGGCGACGCCGTGCTGTGGACGCCGCGCCATTTTCTGGCCGGCTCGGCGCTCGGCATGGCGCTCGTCGGTTTGACGCTGACCGGCTTGGCGATCCTCGCCCTGACCGCCGCCTCGGGATATCACCTGATGCCGTCCGCCGACGCCGACGAGGCGGCCGCGGAGGCCAAGACCGCCGCCCCGCGACGCGCGCCGGAGCGCTACGAGAGCGACGACGAGGACAGCGACGGCGAGCCCGGACTCGGACTGGTCTCGATCGGCGCCGTGATCCACACCACGCTGAGCCTGAAAAGCGCGCTGCGCCGCTTCTTCACCCGCAAGACGACGCGCGCCGCGCCGATTGGCCCGGCGCCGCGCGCCCCTTGGCTCGACAAGGAAGGCGGCGATTTCTCCGTCGATCTCGACGCGTTCGCGCCGCGACCGGACGGGCGCATCGAGCCGCCGATGAGCCGCCCGGGCGCCTCCGCGTCCTCGCGCGTCACCGCGCCGACCGGCGCGCTCAAGGCCGGACGCCGCGCGACCAGCGAAGCCCAGCTTTCGCTGCTCGATCGCGACGCCTACGAGCTGCCGCCGCTGTCGATGCTCGCCGAGCCCAAGAAGCTCGTCGCCTCGAAGATTTCCGAAGACGCGCTGGAGCAGAACGCGCGGCTGCTCGAGGGCGTGCTCGACGATTTCGGCGTCAAGGGCGAGATCATCAACGTGCGCCCGGGCCCCGTCGTCACGCTCTACGAACTCGAGCCCGCGCCCGGCATCAAATCGTCGCGCGTCATCGGCCTCGCCGACGACATCGCGCGCTCGATGTCGGCGATCTCCGCGCGCGTCGCCGTCGTCCAGGGGCGCAACGTCATCGGCATCGAACTGCCCAACCAGCGGCGCGAGACTGTGTACCTGCGCGAATTGCTGGCGAGCCAGGATTTCGAGAAATCCAAGCACCGCCTCGCCATCGCGCTCGGCAAGACGATCGGCGGCGAGCCGGTGATCGTCGATCTCACGCGCATGCCGCATCTCCTGGTCGCCGGCACCACCGGCTCCGGCAAGTCCGTGGCGATCAACACCATGGTGATGAGCCTGCTCTATCGTCTCAAGCCCGAGCAATGCCGACTCATCATGGTCGACCCGAAGATGCTGGAGCTTTCGGTCTACGACGGCATCCCGCATCTGCTCACGCCCGTCGTCACCGACCCGAAGAAGGCGGTGGTCGCGCTCAAATGGGCGGTGCGCGAGATGGAGGACCGCTACAAGAAGATGTCGAAGCTCGGCGTGCGCAACATCGACGGCTTCAACGCGCGCGTCGCCGAGGCGAACGCCAAGGGCGAGACGATCACCCGCACGGTGCAGACCGGCTTCGATCGCGAAACCGGCGAGGCGATCTACGAGCAGGAGGAGATGGAGCTCGCCGAACTGCCCTATATCGTCGTCTTCGTCGACGAAATGGCCGACCTGATGATGGTCGCCGGCAAAGACATCGAAGGCGCGGTCCAGCGGCTGGCGCAAATGGCGCGCGCCGCCGGCATCCACATCATCACCGCGACCCAACGCCCCTCGGTCGACGTCATCACTGGCACCATCAAGGCGAACTTCCCCACCCGCATCTCGTTCCAGGTGACCAGCAAAATCGACAGCCGCACGATTCTCGGCGAGCAAGGCGCCGAGCAGCTGCTCGGCCAGGGCGACATGTTGTACATGGCGGGCGGCGGCCGAATCTCGCGCGTGCACGGCCCATTCGTCGCCGACGCCGAAGTGGAAAGAGTGGTCGCCCATCTCAAGGCGCAGGGCCAGCCGGAATATCTGACCGCGATCACCGAGGAGGACGCCTCCGAAGACGGCGACGTCGAGGCCGCGCCCGCCGGATCGCCCGGTTCGATGGACGCCGAGGAGGCGGGCGACTATTACGACCGCGCGGTCAATATCGTGCTGCGCGACCGCAAATGCTCGACGAGCTACATCCAGCGCCGCCTGTCGGTCGGCTACAACAAGGCCGCCTCGCTGGTCGAACGTATGGAAGAGGAAGGCGTCGTCAGCCCGGCCAATCATGCGGGCAAACGCGAAATCCTGGTCGGAAACGGCGTCGACCGCGGGGCGTTCGGCGGCGACGAGGACGAGTGAGCGGCGCAGACTCGAGCGCCGCCCGCCTCATCGACGGGCGGTTCAGTTCGTTTGGGTCGTCGACTCAGGCGCGGGTCGTCACTTGGCCATTGCGGTGGGGTGATGGACCTGCCAGAGCTCCGACAGCGAGGCGAGCGCCACGACAATGCCGAGCACGACGAACGTGGCGAGCGCGTGGCTCACCGCCGCGAATTTGACGATCCACGGCGCAGCGATCAGCCACAGGCCGACGACGAACGTCACCCACTCTTCCCATTCGGCGAATTGCACCAGCGCGGCGATCGAAAGAATGCCGATTACGATCGCGCTGATCCATGCGGTTCGCGCCGCCATTTCGTCGGCGGAATAACCGAGCGCCCATGGCGAAACGAACAGCAAGATGGCGCAGATCAGGCTGATCCAGCCCTGGTAGGCCTTGCCCCCGCGCCATGAAGTTTCCATAGCCATGCAAACCTCCTTTTAAAGACGCGGCGTTGGATAACGCCTTCATGCAGTCGAGCTAGTCAGGGCGGGAAGAATTTCAAGAGAGCCCCGCGCCGTCCCAGCGCCAGGCGAGGTGGAATTGCGGAACTGCCGCGCGACGCGCTACAATTCGCCATGACCGCCTTGCCGCCGCCCGTGTTCGCCGAGATCGCCGCGCGCTTCGAATCGCAGCGGCGCGCATTCGCGGCCGACTCGAATCCGAGCTGGGACGCGCGCATCGACCGGCTCAACCGCCTGCTGGCCCTGATCGAGCAGAACGAAGACGCCATCGTCGCCGCGGTCGACGACGACTTCGGCAATCGCGCCCAGCAGGAAACGCGGCTCGCGGAGCTGTTCGTCGTCCGCGCCGGGCTGCGGCACGCGCGGCGGCGGCTGAAGAGGTGGATGCGCAACCGCGCCGTCGCCACCGACCTGCACTTCCTTCCCGGGCGCAATCGCCTCGCGCCGCAGCCGCTCGGCGTCGTCGGCGTCGTCTCGCCCTGGAACTATCCGATCCAACTGTCGCTCGGCCCGGCGCTCGCCGCGCTGGCGGCGGGCAATCGCGTCATGATCAAGCCGTCCGAGTTGACGCCGCGCACGTCGGCTCTGCTCGAGAAGCTGGCGGCGGTCCATTTCGATCCCGACGAGCTCAGCGTCGTCAACGGCGACGCCGAGACCGGCAAGGCTTTCGTCGGCCTGCCCTTCGACCACCTCATCTTCACCGGCTCCACGGCGGTCGGGCGACAGGTGGCGCTGGCGGCCGCCGCCAACCTGACGCCGGTGACTTTGGAGCTCGGCGGCAAATCGCCGGCGATCTTCGACGCGTCGTGCGACATGGCGATCGCGTGCCGACGTCTCGCCTACGGAAAACTGCTCAACGCCGGCCAGACCTGCATCGCGCCCGACTATCTCATGGTCCCCAAGGGACAGGCGCGCGCCGCCGCCGATCTGATCGCCCAAGCGATGCGGCGGATGTATCCGTCGCTGGCGTCGAACCGAGATTACACCGCGATCGTCAGCGACCGCCATCGCCAGCGCTTGATCGCATTGGTTGAGGAGGCGCGCGCGGCGGGCGCCGAGATCATCGAGGTCAACCCCGCCGGCGAAACGCTCGATCCGGCCGGCCGCAAGCTGGCGCCGACGCTGGTGATCGGCGCTCCCGCAACGACGCGCCTGATGCGCGAAGAGATTTTCGGCCCGGTGTTGCCGATCCTCGAATACGAGCGCCTGGAAGACGCCCTCGCGTTGGTCAACCGCGGCGAGCGGCCGCTCGCGCTCTACTGGTTCGGCCGCGACGCGGCGCGCCGCGATCAGGCGCTGCGCGAAACCATCGCCGGCGGCGTCACCGTCAACGATTGCATGTTGCACCTCGTCCAGGAAGAGCAGCCGTTCGGCGGCGTCGGGGCGAGCGGCATGGGCGCCTACCACGGCGAATGGGGCTTTCGAACCTTCAGCAAAATGAAACCGGTCTTCCTCCAGGCGCGCTGGAACGCGGTGGGACTGCTCCAGCCGCCGTACGGCAAGACCTTCGACTGGCTGCTGCGCGCGCTTAGGCTCATCACCTGAAAGCCACGGGGGGAACGGCGGCGCGGCGGAATGGCGAGCGAAGTCGGCCAATTCCTGCGGCGCCGGTCCGATCCGGGCCGTCCCGCCTCAACCGAGGGACGCCGCCTGCGGCGGCGCGGCCATCGCGTTTTCGTCGTATTGCGGCAATTCCGCCATATCCGTCCACGCGTCGTCGCCGGCCTGACCGTCGGAAACGTCGGGGCCGAAAGGTTCGCCGTCGCGGCGCCACAGAGCGGCCTGCGCCTGCACCTTCAAGCCGTCGAGCGTCAGGGCGCGCGAGGTTTCAATCCTGCGCGCGATCGTCGCGCAAGCCGTCTGCGCCGCCCTCGCGGCGGCTTCCGCCTCGGGCGTCTTCAGTCGCCTCGACGCGATCAGCGCCCTGAGCTCGCATTGCCAGGCGGCCTCGAGAGCCTCGCCGTCTTCGAGCAGCCTCGCGTCCAGGTGTTGCGGCGACGACGTGATCGCGCCGGTTCGGCCGTCGTCGCGCCGAGCGCCGAAGCGATCGATTCGCCGGGAAAAGGCGTCTTGGTTAAATTGGGGACGGCCGTAAACGGCCGCTTTCGACGCGCCAAAACCCCAGTCCGCCGCTGCGAAGGAAATCTTAGTCATGTCTCTTCTCCCATTGTTAACTCTGATCGCCGAGTGTTGCCGTAGAGGAACGGCAAGTCAATGCTGTATTGAGAAGATATGTCTGTACGATAAATATTTTATTTAGATGGAAATCGGCAT
>JBEKFO010000252.1:0-6332 GCA_050013275.1 Roseiarcus sp.
TCAGATCGACCGGCGCGAAGCCCTCGGCGGCGGCGTGCGCACGCGCCTTCTCGTCGTCGTCCCACGCGGCGATCTCGGCGCCGCCCGCGGCGAGCGCGCGCAGAGTCGACAGTCCCGAGCCGCCGAGCCCGAAAACCGCGACGGCGCGGCCGCGAAGGGTTTCGACCGGCGTCATCGTCACCTCAGCTTCAAAGTCGCCAGGCCGACCATCGCCAGCACGAAGGCGACGATCCAGAAGCGCATGACGATCTGCGGCTCGGACCAGCCGAGTTGCTCGAAATGATGATGAATGGGCGCCATGCGGAAGACGCGCTTTCCTGTCAGCTTGAACGAGGCGACCTGCACGACCACCGAAAGCGCCTCCATCACGAACAGACCGCCGATGATCGCGAGCACGAATTCATGCTTGATCGCAACCGCCGTCGCGCCCAGCAGCCCGCCGAGCGCGAGCGAACCAGTGTCGCCCATGAAGATTTGCGCCGGCGGCGCGTTGAACCAGAGAAAGCCGACCCCGGCGCCGATGAGCGCTCCGCAGATGACCATCAGATCGCCGGCGTAGGGAATGTGATTGATCAGCAAATAACGCGAGTACAAGAGATTGCCGGCGAAATAGGCGATGAGCCCGAGGGTCGCCGCGGCGATCATCACAGGCACGATCGCCAGCCCGTCGAGCCCGTCGGTCAAGTTGACTGCGTTGCCGAAGGCGACGATGACGAACGGGCCAAACAACAGGAAGCCCCAGCCGAGATCGACGACGTAGCCGTTGTAGAACGGCAGCGCGAGCGAAGTCGCGCCGGCCGCGCCGGTGCGCATCATCGCGTAGCAAGCGATCAGCGCGATGAGGAATTCCCCGGCCAGGCGCGAGCGGCCGGAAAAGCCGAGATGCGATTGCTTGGTCACCTTGAGATAGTCGTCGTAGAAGCCTATCGCGGCGAAGCCGGCGGTGACGAACAGCACGATCCAGACGTATGGGCTCTCGAGATTGGCCCACAGCAGCGACGAGGCGAAGAGACCGAACAGGATCATCAGCCCGCCCATCGTCGGTGTGCCCTTCTTGGTCAGCAGATGCGAGGCGGGCCCATCGGCGCGGATCGGCTGGCCCTTGCCCTGCTTGAGGCGCAGCGCCGAAATGATCATGGGTCCGAAAAAGAACACCAGCAGCAGTCCGGTCGTCGCGGCGCCGAGCGTACGAAACGTCAAGTAGCGGAACAGATTGAATACGCCCGCCAAATGCGAAAGATCAGTCAGCCAAGTCAGCATTTTATTTTTCCTACTGCCGCGCCTTGGCGGACGAAAAATGCTCGCGAAGCGCCGTCACGACCGGTCCCATGCGGCTGCCGTTCGAACCCTTGATCATTACGATGTCGCCGCCGCGCAGCGCGCTCGCCAATTCGCCTTGAATGTCGCGCGCGCTCTTCCCCCACGCCGCGCGCATCGTCGCGGGCGCCGCGTCGAACAGCGCGCGCGTCAACGGACCCGCTCCGAATAGCAGATCGACGCGGTTGTCGCGAAGGACCTCGGCCAGCGCCGCGTGCATTGCGGCGCCGCTCGGGCCGAGCTCCAGCATGTCGCCGATGACCGCGATGCGGCGCCCCTGCGCCCCCGGGCGCGCTGCGCCGAGCAGCGCCAGGGCCGCGCGCATCGAGGCGGGATTGGCGTTGTAGCTCTCGTCGATGATCGTAATGGGGCCGCTCGGGCTTTGCAGCGTGATGCGTTCGCCGCGCCCCTTTTGCGGCGCGAATTCGGCGAGCGCGGCTGCGGCGCCGGCGAGCTCGGCCCCCAGCGCGTCGACGGCGAGCAGAACGCCGAGGGCGTTTTGCGCCATGTGAGCGCCCGGCGCGCCGAGCGCGAAATTCAGATCGCGCCCGAGCACGAGCGCGCGAACGCGCGAACCGCCGTCATCCTCGGCGACGTCGATGAGGCGCGCGTCGCACGACGCGTCGGCGCCAAAGCTCAGCACCCGCGCGCCGCGCGCGCGCGCAGCGCGCTCCAGCCGCGCGAATTGCGGCGCCTCGCGATGGAGGATCGCCGCGCCGCCCGGTTCCAGGCCGGTGAAAATTTCGGCTTTGGCGTCGGCGATGTCCTCAAGCGAGCCGAGATGCTCGATGTGAACCGGCGCGATGGTGGTGACGAGCGCGACGTGCGGGCGCGCCAGCGCGACCAGCGGCGCGATTTCGCCGGCGTGGTTCATGCCGATTTCGACGACGCCGAACGCCGCGCTCGCAGGCATGCGCGCAAGCGTCAGCGGCACGCCCCAATGATTGTTGTAGGACGCCGCCGAGGCATGGGTCGGTCCAGCCTTCGCCAGCGCCACGCGCAGCATTTCCTTGGCGCTGGTCTTGCCCACCGACCCGGTCACCGCGACGATTCGGGCGTGGCTGCGCACGCGGGCCGCGCGCGCGAGCCGCTCCAACGCACGCAAGGTGTCCTCGACGGCGAAAGTCGCCTCGTGCGCGGCGAGACCGCGCCCGCGCGGCTTGGCGATCACCGCGGCCGCGGCGCCCGCCTCGAAGGCGCGCGCGACGTGGTCGTGGCCGTCGTGCGTTTCGCCCTTGATGGCGAAAAACAGATCGCCGGGCTGAAGCGTCCGGGTGTCGATCGAAACCCCGCCGACGGGCACGCGAAGCGGCGCGCTCGGCGGACCCAGCGCCGCGCTCAATTCCGTTTCGCTCCACAACGCCTCGCTCATGCCGGCCCCCGCAGCGCCGCCCGCGCGGTCTGGGCGTCGGAAAACGGCAGCGTCCGATCGCCGACGATTTGGCCGGTTTCATGACCTTTGCCGGCGATCACCAGCGCATCGCCCGCTGCGAGCGTCGCGATCGCGGCGCGAATCGCCTCGCCGCGGTCGGCGATCTCGCGCGCCCCCGGCGCCGCCGCCAGGATCGCGGCGCGGATCGCCGCCGGATCTTCCGAGCGCGGATTGTCGTCGGTGACGATCGCCGCGTCGGCGCCGCGCGCCGCGATGGCGCCCATCATTGGCCGCTTGCCGGGGTCGCGGTCGCCCCCGCAGCCGAACACCACGATGAGGCGTCCTGGCACGAACGGGCGCAACGCGGCGAGGGTCTTTTCCAGCGCGTCGGGCTTGTGCGCGTAATCGACGAAGACCGGCGCGCCGTTCTTTTCGCCGATGCGCTCAAGGCGGCCAGGCGCGCCCTCCAGCGTCTCCAACGCGAGAGCGACCGCGCCCGGCTCGCTTCCCGTCGCGATGCACAGCCCCGCCGCCACCAGCGCGTTGGAAACCTGGAAGTCGCCCGGCAGCGGCAGCAACGCTCGCCAAACCCGCCCGGCGCACTGGAATGCGATGCGGGTCGCGTAGCCCTCGCGGCTCGCGGAAATCAGGCGCAGATCGTCGCCGCGCGCGCCCACAGTGAAAAGCTGCAAGCCGCGCTCCAACGCGGCCGCGCCGACCAGCGCCGCGACGTCGCTGTCGGCGTCGACGACCGCCGGCGCGCCGGCGGGCAGGAGCGCGCGAAACAGGCGCAGTTTGGCGGCGAGGTAATCCTGCGTCGTCGCGTGGTAGTCCATATGATCGCGCGACAGATTGGTGAAGGCGCCGGCGGCGAGGCGCACGCCGTCGAGCCGCTTCTGATCGAGGCCGTGCGACGAGGCCTCCAGCGCGAGACGCGTGACGCCGGCGCCGGCGAGACGGTCGAGCGTCTCGTGCAGCGCGATCGGGTCCGGCGTCGTCAGCGAGCCGTAAACGTTGAGGGGACGCGAGACGACGCCCAGCGTGCCCACCGAAGCCGCCTCGAACCCCGCCGCGGCCCAGATCTGCCGCACGAAGGCGGCCACCGACGTCTTGCCGCTGGTGCCGGTGACCGCGACGACGAGTTCGGGCTGGCGCGGATAGAAGCGCGCGGCGGCCTGCGCGATCGCGGCCCGCGCGTCGGCGACGCGCACGAACGCCGGCGCGGGAAAATCGGGCGCGCGCTCGCCGACGATCGCGCCGGCGCCTTTCTCCAGGGCTTGCGCCGCGTAGGCGAGGCCGTCGCTCTTAGCGCCGGGAATCGCGAAGAACGCGTCGCCGGGCTTGACCTTGCGGCTGTCGGCGCAAAGGCCGCCGATCTCGCGTGAAGCGAGCGCGGCGTCTGACCCGCTCAAATCGAGGATTTCGCCCAGACGCCTCACTCTTTGCCCACCCTGTCCGCGTCGAAACCATAGCCGAGGCGCGCGAGCAACGGAAACGGCTGGTCCGGGAACTGGCTCGCCGGGGGCACGCCCTCGAGCGGCTCCACGCGCTCGATCAGCCGCCCGGCGGTTCGGCCGGCATTGTGCGCGGCGGTGTGAAAGCCGCCGTCCTCGGGCAGCGCCTGCGGCTCGTCATACATCACCAGATAGAGGTATTTCGGCTTGTCGGCGGGCGTGATGGCCATGAAGGTCGTGAACACCTTGTCGTGGGAATAATGACCGTGGACGATCTTGTCCGCCGTACCGGTCTTGCCGCCGACGTAATAGCCGGGAATGTTGGCGAATCCCGCCGAGCCGTGCGTCGCGTTGGCGCGCATGAGATAGCGCATCGACTCGGACGTCTGCGGGCTGACGACGCGACGGGCGAGCGCCGCCGCCTCCGCCTCGTTGCGCACTAGGAAGGTCGGCGTGATCAGATTGCCGCCGTTGACCAGCGCGGCGACCGCCATCAACGCCTGTATCGGCGCGACGTTGAGACCCTGGCCGAAGGCGATGGTCATGGTGTTCAGTTCGCCCCAATGCTTGGGCACGAGCGGTTCGGCGTTTTCCGGCAATTCCGTGCGCAGGCGATCGAGCTGTCCCATCTTTTTCAAGAACGCCTGATGCCCTTCGACGCCGACCATCAGCGCCATGCGCGCGGCGCCGATGTTCGAGGAATGCGTGAAAACCTCGGGAACGCTGAGCATGCGATGAGTGGCGTCGAAATCGTGAATGGTGAAATGTCCGTAGCGCAAGCTCTGGCGCGCGTCGATGCGCGAATTGAGAGTCACCTTGCCCGACTCGAGCGCCATCGCGAGCGAAAGCGCCTTGAACGTCGAACCCATTTCGTAGACGCCGACAGTGACGCGATTGATCCGCTCGGGGTCTTTGACGTCGCCGGGATCGTTGGGATCGAAATCAGGAAGAGATTCCAATGCGATGACCTCGCCGGTGTTGACGTCGATGATCGCGCCGGCCGCCGCCTTGGCGCGGAACCGTTCGAGCCCCGCCGACAATTCGTCGCGTAGCGCGTGCGTCGCTTTGAGGTCCAGCGACAGGCGCACCGGCTTCAAGGCGGCCGGATCGACCGTGAATCCTGCGACATGCGGATCGGTCAGGCTCTGCTGATCGAGATATTTTTCCATCCCGGCGATGCCGATGTTGTCCTTGTCGACGAAGCCGATGACGTGCGCGCCGAGCGGGCCGTTGGGATAGACGCGCTTGTTCTCGGGAATGAAGCCGACGCCGGGAAGCCCGAGGTGGAAGATTTCATCCTGCTCCTTCTCGGTCACCTGGCGCTTGACCCAGACAAATCCCCTTTTCGAGCCAAGCCGCTCGCGCAGCTCCTTGGCGTCGACGTCGGGCAAGACCGCCGTGATCAACTCTACGGCCTCGTCCTTGTCGATGATTTGCCGCGGGTCCGCGAAGACGGACATGGTCTTGACGTCGGTGGCGAGGATCGCGCCGTTGCGATCGAGCAGATCGGGCCGTGCGCCGGAGGCGGCTAGGTCGGCCGCCGCCTTCAGGCTCTGCGGCGGCTCGTGCGAGGCGCCGAGCGCGACAAGCTTGACGGCGATGCCGACGTAGGCCGCCACCATCACCAGCGCGATCAATCGAATGCGGCCGCTGCTCCGGTCGAGCCGCGTCGAAAACAGACTGCGGATCATGCGTTTCAGGCGCCCGATCCAGCTTTCCCCCGCGCCGACGGGTCGCGGCTCGCTCGCGTCGGTGGCGGCGTCGACGACCGTTTCGGCGTTGTCGGACTGTTCGGACATGCCCTACCTCAGGGATGGCGTCGCGCCGGTGATGCCGGCGTTGGGCGTCGCCGACTGGCCGAGAAGCCCAGGCGACTCGAGCTTGCGGCCGATCGAGTCGACCTTCGCCGCGGGCTCAGGCAGATCATCCGCCTTGACGATCTGATTGAGCGCGAGCGGTTGCATGTCGAGCTGACTGTCCGCCAGCGCCTGCAATCGATCGGGACGGATCAAATGCGCGTATTCGGCGCGCAGCAGGTTGATCGCGTCCTGCTCCTTGGCGATGAGATGACGCGTCTTGACGATCTGCTCCGAGGCGTAAATCGTCTGGTACTTGACGCTATAAACGTAAGCCGCCGAAGCGATCAGCGCGCCGATGGCCACGACATGAAGAAAGCGCCACATCAGCCT
>JBEKFO010000253.1:0-6322 GCA_050013275.1 Roseiarcus sp.
GCGATCGAATAGAACTCGCCGCGCGAGGAATCGCCGCGCAGGATGCAGGAGGGATACTTCCAGGTGATCGCCGATCCCGTCTCGACCTGCGTCCAGGAAATCTTCGAGCGCGCGCCGCGGCAATCGCCGCGCTTGGTGACGAAATTGTAGATGCCGCCCTTGCCCTCGGCGTCGCCGGGATACCAGTTCTGCACCGTCGAATACTTGATCTCGGCGTCCTCGTGGGCGACGAGCTCGACCACCGCGGCGTGGAGCTGGTTCTCGTCGCGCTTGGGCGCGGTGCAGCCCTCGAGGTAGCTGACGTAGGCGCCCTTGTCGGCGATGATCAGCGTGCGCTCGAACTGGCCGGTGTTCTTCTCGTTGATGCGGAAATAGGTCGAAAGCTCCATCGGGCAGCGCACACCCGGCGGCACGTAGACGAACGAGCCGTCGGAGAACACCGCGGAATTGAGGGTGGCGTAGAAATTGTCGGTCGGCGGCACGACGGAGCCGAGATAGCGCTTCACCAGATCGCCGTGGTTGCGCACCGCCTCGGAGAACGAGCAGAAGATCACGCCGGCCTTGGCGAGCTCGGCCTTGAAGGTCGTGGCCACCGAGACCGAATCGAACACCGCGTCGACGGCGACGTTAGACCGCTCGACCCCGGCGAGAATTTCCTGCTCGATCAGGGGGATGCCGAGCTTGGCGTAGGTCCGCAACAGCTCGGGGTCGACTTCGTCGAGGGATTTGGGCGCCGGCGACGATTTCGGCGCCGCGAAATAATAGAGATCCTGGAAGTCGATTTCGGGATAGTCGACGCGCGCCCAACGCGGCGTTTCCATCGTCAGCCAGCGCCGGTAGGCGTCCAAACGCCAGTCGAGCAGCCATTGCGGCTCGCCCTTCCGAGCGGAAATGTAGCGTACGATGTCTTCGCTGAGGCCTTTGGGCGCCTTCTCGGACTCGATGTCCGTAACGAATCCGTACTTATAGGCGTCGACTTCAATGGAACGTACGCGGTCGACCGTCTCTCGGACTGCCGCCATGGGACTTCTCCTCGCCTGGACGGTTTCAAGGACCGTCGGTGGGGGTCAAAAACGATATGCGAACGCGCGGAATCGCGTTTCAGGGCTCCGGACGATGACAGACGGCCTCTATATTGTGTCCATCGGGGTCGAATGCAAACGCCCCGTAATAGTTCGGATGATAGTGCGGGCGCAAGCCCGGTGCGCCATTATCCCTCGCCCCGGCTTTGAGCGCGGCGGCGTGGAAAGCGTCCACTTCGGCGCGGTTTCTCGCGCTGAACGCCAAATGTAGCGGCGAGGCCGGCGGATCGCCCTGGCTGAACCAGAACTGCGGCCGTCCGTCGCGCCCCATGCCGACGTGGCCGGCGAACTCCATCGCCACGCCGACGCCGAGCGGCGCGAGCGCCGCCGTGTAGAAGCGTCGGCTCGCCTCGACGTCCCTGACCTTGAAACCGATGTGATCGAGCATCCCGCCCCCAGCCGCGCCCAATTCCGCGATCACGAGCGGCGGCGCAGCGCGCTTCGCCGCCGGATCGAGGCTAGTCGCGCCGCCGAGGGACGTCAAATCCACCGGTTGGCGGCGATTAAACCGAATCGCCGGTGTATTCGCCGCGCAGCCGGCAGACGATCTTGCGCAAGTCGAGGTGGGCCATTTGCGGCTCCGGGTCCGCGCTCGGGCCGGCTGGCGGCTCCAACCGATAATCGCCGAATTTCATCCGCATCGGCGTCGCGATCGCCTCGCCGAAGGCGATGGCTTCCCGGTCGGCGATCGACGACAGAAACGCGATCGTGCTCGCCGAGGAGACCCCCACCGCCGAGCGTATGATCGCCTTGTCGTGCTCGTTGGCGAGGCGCATCGCGAACATCGTCGAGCATTGCGAAAGCACGGTGGCGTCGAGTTCGGCCGGGCGCTGGGTGACGATCCCGAGCGAGACCCCGTATTTGCGTCCTTCCTTGGCGATGCGCCCGATAGCCTGGCGGGTCGGCCCGAATGCTTGCGACTGGTCGGTGGGAATGTAGCGATGAGCCTCTTCGCACACCACCGCGATCTCGTAACTGCCTTCGCTCCACAGCGCGATTTCGAACGCCATGCGCGCGAGCACCGAGACCAGCGAATTGACGACCTCGTTGGGAAGGCCGGCCAATTGGATGATCGTGACCGGCGCGCCCGCCTTCGGCAAGCGGAAGATGCGCGAAATGACTTTGGCCATGTTGTCTTCGACGACCACCCGGCCGAACATGAAGCGGAAACGCGGATCGCGGCTCAGCGATTCCAAGCGGAACTTGAGCGCGCGAAGATCCGAGCGCGGATAGCGTTGATCGAGCTTGCCGAGCCATTCGTCGATAATGTGCACCATGTCGGCGACGCGATAGGGCACCGGCGTATCGGCGCTGACCCAGGCGACGTCCGCGGTCGGACTACGACGCAGCGGGCTGGAGGCGATCAGGGAAGCCGAACTCGCTTGGAATTGCGCCTTGGCCGTCTTGATGACGTCGAACAGCGCGTCGACTTCGTCGGAATTCGGCTTGCGGCCGTTGTAAATGATGTCGGTGATTTCTTCGAACTTGAACATCCAATAGGGAAGTTCGAGGTTGTCGGAATTGAGGACGATCGAGTCTTTGGGAAAATTGCGCGCATACTCGTTGTGCGGGTCGACGATCAGCACGCGCAGTTTCGGCCGCGAGGCCAGGCACTTCTTCAGCAGCATCGACACCGCGGTGGTCTTGCCGACGCCGGTCGAGCCGATCACCGCGAAGTGGCGGCTGACGAGTTCGTCGATGCTGACCGAGGCGGGGATCTCCTGATTCTGCGTCAGGCGGCCGATCTCGACGCCTTGGATGCCGCGAAAACTGTAGATCGCCTTGAGATCGTCGGCGCGCATGCGATGCGCGACCGCGCCGAGCGCGGGATAGGAGCGAACGCCGCGGTAGAACACCGGCGCGCCGGCTTCGTCGTCGACGATCTCGCCGCTCAGTTCGATCTTGACGTAGACGACGTTGGCGTCGCTTTCGCTCCACAGGCTGTTGGCCGTCGACAACTCGCAGACCACGCCGACGAGCCGCGAATTTTCATGCACAATGGTGATGAGATGGCCGACCGACCAATGTTCGCCGCCCTCCCCTTGCGCAATATGACAGGCAATGACGCCTTCGGTTCCGCTGAGCGAGACCAGATGCCCGAGCACGCGATCGGCGCCGAGCGCGCGCCTCTCGTGCAGGGGAAGAACAGCGCTTCGACTAGGCGACAATTCTAGTTTCATTGCGAGTTCCGTCCCTGTTGCGGCGCCGATCGCCCTCGGGGGCCGAGCGTCGGCCGAGGAGCCAGGTCATGTTCGACGGCCGCGACGCTGCGCAATATGGAGACCCGACGCCCTGTGGCGCGATCCGAAGCCAGAGGCCCATTAATGGCCGAATTCGTAAACAAAGCCTTTTTGCGGGCGCCGCGCCGTGACGGAGCGACGTCGAGAGCTCAAGGACTTGCGGGTTCGCACTGCGCTGGTCGCCGCGCGCCTCTCAAGGCGCCGCGCGGACCTCCGGATCGCCGCCGATCAGGCGGGCGAACTGCTTGAGCCTGGTCTGCAACCGGTCACTGTTGAGCGCAGCCAGATCGCTTGGCAAAATCAAGGCGATGCGACCCTTCTCGACCACCATCGGCGTCCGCGGCAAGACGCCCGGCATGGCCGCCGATACGATGTATGCGACGCGCATCGCGGCGCCGAGAATTCGCGCCCGGTCGAGCTGGCGCGCCGACACCAGCGAGCGCGCCTGCTGGCTCACCTCTTGATCGATCGACACGTGGCGATAGGACGCCGCGAGCGCGAGATAGGCGCGGGAGGGATGATCGAGGGCGACAAACGAGGCGTTGGCGACGAGATCGTAGGATTGCTCGCCGCGATAGTCGGGATGCGCGCGCCAGGCGATGTCCGACAACAAGCAGGCGGCGTGACGCAGCCGGGTCTCCTCCGGGGTCTCTTCGAGATGCGTCGTGCCGAGGAATTGACTGGTCCAGTGGAACAATTCTTCGGCGTGCCCGGGCGCGCGCGAACGCAAGAGATTGAATTGGCGCGCCGCCACGATGAGCGGGTCCTGCGCCTGTTCGGCGGGGGCGAGGCCATCGAACAGCAACCCCTCGCGCACGCCCAAAGCGGAAATGACGATTTCCCGAGGGTTGGCGCGGCGGATGAGCTCCTCCAGCACCGCAGCGCCGTAGGCGAGCAGCGGCCGGCGGGCCGACGACACCGACTCGATCGACGTCAGCGCCTCGGTTTCGATGCGTTCGACCAGCTTGGCGAATTCCAGCGCGTCCCGAGTGGGGATGACGTAATTGTGCATCACGCGCATCGGGTACTGGCGTTGGCTCATGTGCAGGCGGGCGAGCGAGCGCCATGTCCCGCCGACAGCGTAAAAGGTCCGCCCCGCCAAATTATCGAGCGCGTCGACCTTCGCGAGCGCATCGCGCGCGATCTTCGCCGCCTTCTTGGGCGAGCGCTCCGAGAGCTCCATCAGCGACAAGCCGCCGAGCGGCAACGTCACGCCGCCGCCGACCCTGCCGTCTTTCACGTCCGTCAATTCGAGCGAGCCGCCGCCCAGGTCGCCGACCACGCCGTCCGGCCGGTGGATCGAGGAAACGACCCCGAGCGCAGCGAGCTGCGCCTCGCGCGGCCCGTCCAGCAGCATGATCTTGCAGCCGATCGCCTGCTCCGCCAATTCCAGGAACTGCGGACCGTTGGCGGCGTCGCGCACCGCCGCGGTCGCCAGGGCGCGGATGTCCGATATTTGCATCGTCCGGCAAAGAACCCTGAACCGCTGCAGCGCCGCCAGCGCCTTGGCGACCGAGTCCTCGGGCAGAAAGCCCGTCGTGACGACGCCCCGGCCGAGACCGCACAACACCTTTTCGTTGAACGTCGGCGTCAGCGCGCGCGTCAGCGCCTCGTAAGCGACCAGACGCACCGAATTGGACCCGATGTCGACGATCGCGACGGGCTCGCCCGGCAATCGTCCCCTAGCCCACGGCGCTGACACGGATTCCGTCCCGCCGCGTCGATCGCCGGTCGCCGGAGGTTTCCCGATCAAGCCCATGCGTCGGCGCCATCGTCCGGTAAAGCCGTCGTCGCCTTGCTCGCCCACACTCGCGCCCCTCAAGCGTGCAGTTTGCGGTGAGGCAGCGAACCGGGACTCGATTCGTTGAGCGACTGGCCGCGGCCCGACAGGCTCGGATGGGTCAAGAAGTACTTGTGCGCGTTGAACGGCTCTTCGCCCTCGGCGGGCGCGATTCTGACGCTGGAACCGTCGGGCAATACGCGAAAGCTTTGTTCATTGTCCATCAGATTGGCCGCCATGATCTGATTGAGCACGTGTTCGTGCACCGTCGGATTGCGCAGCGGCACAAGCGCCTCGACGCGGCGATCGAGGTTGCGCTGCATCAAATCGGCTGAAGAAATATAGACGTGCGCCTTGCGGCTGGGCAATCCGTGGCCGCCGCCGAAGGCGTAGATGCGCGCGTGCTCGAGAAAACGCCCGACGATCGACTTGACGCGGATGTTTTCGGAGAGGCCCGGCACGCCCGGCCGCAGGCAGCAAATGCCGCGCACCACCAGGTCGATTTCGACCCCAGCGCGGCTCGCCGCGTAAAGCGCGTCGATGATTTCCGCATCGACGAGGGCGTTGCACTTGCCCCAAATCGCCGCCGGCTTGCCGGTTTCGGCGAACGCGACCTCTTCGGCGATGTGCCGCAGCAGGCGCTTCTTCAAGGTGAACGGCGAGATCGCCATCAGTTCCAGCCCGTCGGGCTCCGCGTAGCCGGTGATGAAATTGAACACCCGCGCCACGTCGCGCGCGATCGCCGGATCGGCGGTGAACAGCGAAATGTCGGTGTAGATGCGCGCGGTGACGGGATGGTAATTGCCGGTGCCGAGGTGACAGTAGGTGACCAGAGACCCGCCCTCGCGCCTGACGACCATCGACAATTTGGCGTGGGTCTTCAGTTCGATGAAACCGAACACGACCTGCGCGCCGGCGCGTTCGAGATCGCGGGCCCAGCGGATGTTCGCCTCTTCGTCGAAGCGCGCCTTGAGCTCGACCAGCGCGGTGACCGATTTGCCGGCCTCGGCCGCTTCGATCAGCGCGCGCACGATCGGGCTGTCGGCCGAGGTGCGATAGAGCGTCTGCTTGATGGCGACGACGTTCGGGTCGCGCGCCGCCTGGACGAGAAACTGCACGACGACGTCGAACGATTCGTAGGGGTGGTGGACGACGAGATCCTTCTGCCGGATGGCGGCGAAGCAGTCGCCGCCGTTTTCGCGCACGCGCTCGGGAAAGCG
>JBEKFO010000254.1:0-6304 GCA_050013275.1 Roseiarcus sp.
CGCCGCGGCGACGGATCGAATTGCGCTTGATCGGTCGCGCCGACAGGCGCATCCTTCTATGTAAGGCGGTTTCGCAATACGACCGCCGAACAAGGGAGGTCCAGATGGACGTTGCGCGCATTCTCAGCGAAAAGGGCAGGGACGTTCTCACCACCCCTCCCCATCGCACGGTGAAGGAGGTCGCGGCGCTGCTGGCCGCGCGAGGCGTCGGCGCCGTCGTCGTGTCGGACGACGCGATCGGCGTTCTCGGCATCGTTTCGGAGCGCGACATCGTGCGCGCGATCGGACGCGGCAGCGCGAGCGTGCTCGAGGAGCCGGTGTCTCGCCACATGACGGCGAAGGTCACCACCGTGACCAAGGACACTTCGGTCGACCTTGTCATGGAGATCATGACCAACCAGCGGTTTCGTCATCTGCCGGTGGTCGAGAACGGTCGGCTTGTCGGCATCGTTTCGATCGGCGACGTCGTCAAACGGCACGTCGACGCGATCGACAGCGAACGCCACGCGCTGCGCGAATATATCGCCAGCGCTTGAAACCATTTTCGTAATGTCGGCCTCTCGCCCCGCTCCGCATCGGGGAACGGGGCGACGGCTTCAACCCTTCTGCGGCGCCAAGTCGACGTGTTCGGCGATTTCGTCACGCGCTTTGCGAACCGCTTCGCGGCCGAGCCCGATCAGTTCTTCGGCGCGATGAAATTCGAACAGGCCGATCTTGCCCACTTTCAGGCTCACCAGGACGTCGGGCGGGTCGCCCGCCAGACGTGACCGCATGATGCGGTCCTGGGTGATGTTGAAGGCGTTGACCATCACCGAGGCGAGCCCGGGAGCGCCCGATCCGTCGCTCGTCCATTGGCGGCGCAGCAGTCCCGCGCTGCGGCGCAGGCCGTTCATCACGCCGACGCGCGCGTCTTCGGCGCTCGGCGGCTCGATCGGCGCCTCGTCGGGTTCGGGCGTGTCCTGGATCGCCGTTCCGCGGCCCGATCCTTCGACGGCGATGTTGAGCGCGATGACGCGATCGGCGCCGAGCGCGCGCGCGACGCTGACCGGAACGGGATTGACGATGGCGCCGTCGAACAGCCAACGGCCGGCGATGCGCACCGGTTCGAACACGCCGGGCAAGGCGTAAGAGGCGCGCATCGCTTCGACCAGCGGGCCGCGCTTGAGCCAGATTTCATGCCCCGAGCCGATTTCGGTGGCGACGCCGGCATAACGGATCGGCAAGTCCTCGATGCGCATGTCGCCCATCGTCTGTTCGAGCCGCAACCGCAGCCGGTCGCCGCCGATCAGCCCGCCGCCGGTGAAGGAAACGTCGAGAAGACCGAACACCCGCCGCTTGGTCAGGGAGCGCGCAAAACTCTCCAGCGTGTCGAGCTGGCCGGCCGCAAAGCAGCCGCCCACCACCGCGCCGATCGAGGATCCTACGATAACATCAGGGGCAAGGCCGATCGCCGCCAGTTCCCGCAGCGCGCCGATATGCGCCCAGCCGCGCGCCGCGCCGGCGCCGAGCGCGACCCCGACTTTCGGCCGCGAAGGTCCAGAGCCGCCCGAAAACGAATCGGGCTCGGTTTTGCGAAAAAAAGCGCCAGCCATCGCCACGCCCCGATAAATCGGTTTCCCGATATCCTCCCTGCGCGCCGGCGAGCGCAGACGATAGCACGCGCCCGTCGCCGACCGATTGCCGTCCCGTCCCTACTCTCGTTATGCGTAACGCGTTGTTAACACAGTTTCGCTTCACATTTTCGCGATCGGATCGAGGCGCACGCCGTCATCGGTTTTCTCGATACGCCGATAAAAGCAGGAGCGCCGTCCGGTATGGCAGGCGCCGCCGTCCCCGCCCACGACGACGCGCGCCAGCAAGGCGTCCTGATCGCAATCGACGCGCAATTCCTCGATTCGCTGGATCTGTCCCGACGTATCGCCCTTGCGCCACAGGCTTTGCCGCGAGCGCGACCAATAGTGCATGACGCCGCTCGCCAGGGTCTTTTCGAGCGCCTCGGCGTTCATGTGCGCGACCATCAGCACTTCGCCGCTCCGCGCGTCCACCGTCACGCAGGTCAGCAGCCCATCGGCGGAGAAGCGCGGCGCGAATGCCGCGCCTTCCTCGCGATCGATCGCGGCGTCGGCGGTCGGCGTGCGGGACATGGCGTCACCGCGCGCCGCGCAGCAAGGTCAGGAAGCGGATCTGCTCGTCCGGCTGGGTGCGGAAGACGCCGGAAAACTGCGTCGTCACCGTCGAGACCCCTTGCTTCTTCACCCCGCGCATCGAGATGCAGGTGTGTTCGGCCTCGAGCAATACCGCGACGCCGCGCGGATTGAGCGAGACGTCCACCGCTTCGACGATTTGCGCCGACATCGCCTCCTGAGTCTGCAGGCGGCGCGCGAAGGTGTCGACGATGCGCGCGAGCTTCGACAGGCCGACCACGCCTTGGCGCGGATAGTAGCCGATATGCGCCTTGCCGAAGAACGGCGCCATATGGTGTTCGCAATGTGAGACGAACGGGATATCGCGGATCAGCACGATGTCCTCGTAGCCCTCGACCTCCTCGAAGACCCGCGAAAGCGCCTCGGCCGCGTCCTCGCCGTAGCCGGCGAACAGTTCTTCGTAGGCCTTGACGACGCGCCTGGGCGTGTCGATGAGGCCCTCGCGAGCCGGATCGTCGCCGGCCCAGGCGATCAAAGTGCGAACGGCCGCTTCGGCCTCCTCGCGACTGGGCCTGACGACGACGTCATGGCGCCGAGCTTCGCGTGTAACGATGTCATCCATGTCGCTCTCTTAGCAGTTCGGCGACAGCGAGGCCATGCCCCAGCCCGCCCTCTTCTTTGCCGTTCCGTCCTCCTATATAGGAGGGCGGGGCGGTTCGACCAGCCGCGCGCATCACGATCATGCTGAACGAAATCTATAACACCCGCATTCTGGAGCTGGCGGCCGACATTCCTCGGCTCGGTCGGCTCGCCGCGCCCGACGCGACCGCGAAGGCCCATTCCAGGCTGTGCGGCTCGACGGTCACGGTCGATCTATGCGTTCGCGATGGTCGCGTCAGCGATTTCGCCCATGACGTCAAAGCCTGCGCGCTGGGGCAGGCGTCCTCGTCGCTGATGGCGCGCCATGTCATCGGCGCGACGCCCGAGGAACTTGTCGCCTTGCGCGACACCGTCACCCGCATGCTCAAGGCGGACGGGCCGCCGCCTTCAGGCAAATGGGCCGAATTCGCCGTGCTCGAGCCCGTGCGGGCCTATAAGCCGCGTCACGCCTCGACCTTGCTGACGTTCGACGCCGTGGTCGACGCGCTGGGCCAAATCGCCGCCAAACAGGCCGCCGTCCGCCCGGGAGCCGACGAACCGCGAGCGGCGGCGCCGGCGCCCGCGCCGTGAACGCGATCCAGTTCGCGCCGCGCCGCGCCGCGCACGCGCTCATCCGCTTCTATCAATTGACGCTTTCCTCGATTCTCGGACGCCAGTGCCGCTATCTGCCGAGCTGCTCGGCCTATACCGACGAGGCGATCCAGCGCCACGGCCTGTGGGCGGGCGGATGGATGGGCGTGGCGCGGATTTGCCGCTGCCATCCCTGGAGCGCCTCCGGCTACGATCCGCCGCCGAAGGCGCGCCCGCCCCGAGCGGCGTGGTTCCTTCCGTGGCGTTACGGGCGCTGGCGCTATCGCTGCGAATGATCGGGGCGGGAACCAGCATTCCCGCGTTCCGCGAAAGGCGCGGTTTTATCGGCCGTTAACCATAACGTGTTCTCCTAAGGGAACCCTTTTTTCAGGTGATCTCATGTCGTTGCGCCGTTTTGCTGTCTTTTTCCTTCTTGCGCTCGCCGCGCCCTCGGCGGCCCTTGCCGACGATGTCAGGATCATCGGCGACAGCATCGGCGAGGGCGTGCATATGGTGGCGAACTACCCGTCGCCCGCCAATCGGTTCAACGTCGCGATTTACACCCCCTTCATTTTTCAGCAATTGCGGGAGATGCCCCGCGGCGCGACGGTCATCATGAGCCTGGGGACCAACGACGCGGTCGGGGGCGCCGGCGCCCTGGACGTTCACAAGCGCGTCGAAGAGATTGTCGCGGCGGCCGACGCCCAGGGCGTTAAGCTCTATTGGCTGGGTCCGCCCTGCGTTCTCAAGCCTTGGGAGACCTACTCGAAGAAGCTGGACGAGATCCTGGCGGCGCAGCTCGCGGGCACCCCGGTGACCTATCTCAGTCTGCAGGACCCCAGCTTTTGCGAGCGCTCCCTTCACGCCGGGGACGGCGTGCACTTTACTATGGCGGGCTACGCGCGCATGTGGCAGATAGCGGC
This sequence comes from Roseiarcus sp., assembly GCA_050013275.1. Lineage (GTDB taxonomy): Bacteria > Pseudomonadota > Alphaproteobacteria > Rhizobiales > Beijerinckiaceae > Roseiarcus. The sequence goes on from JBEKFO010000254.1 coordinate 4,298, forward strand.
CTCGGCCGCGGGTATCCCGGTTGTCGTCGCCGCTGCGAGCGAACACAGGACCGTCGTCCGTCGCGGCGCCAGAACGACCGCCAAGAAGAAATACAAGAGCAAAATCAAGAAGAAGGTGGTCGTCCACCAGCCGGCGACAGAATGAGCCCGCGCCGAATTGAGGGCAATTGTAAGCCGAGGGCGCTTCAGGCATGGGAAAGAACAGGGTCTTCATTTCGAGAATCTGCGTAGCATTTGGCGTGGTTCTTGCGTTCGGGCTGAGCGCCGTCCCAATCTCGGCCGCGACCGACGATCCTCCGCCGGTGCGTATCGCCTTTGTCGGCGATTCCATGGCGGACGGGCTGTGGGGGGCGATGTTCCGGCGCCTCGGAAAAGACAAATGTCTGGCGGACAAGATAAAATTGATTCGTCACGCCAAGAATGGGACTGGGTTGACGCGACTGGACCAATATAACTGGGTCGACGAAGTGGCGGCGCTGGCGACCGACCCCGGCGCCGACCTGTTTGTCGGCTCGTTCGGCATCAACGATCGCCAATCGATCGTCGACGCCTCGAAGGCCCGCACCGAGTACGGCGGGCCGGACTACGACAGCCGCTACGAAGGGTTGGTCGAAGACGTCGTAAAGAACGCGCTTGCGCACGGCTCCTCGATGCTGGTGATGGGGCTTCCCGTCATGCTCGATCCGGCCGCCAACGCCGATGCGACGGAGAAGAACCGGCTGTTCGCCGAAGCGGTCGCGCATGTCGCTTCGCCGCACGCCGTCTATGTCCCGCCTTGGGAATCGCATCCCGGCGTCGACGAGTACAAGCCCTTTTTGCCCAACGCCAATAACGCGATGGTGCAAGTGCGCGCGCCGGACGGCGTCCACTTCACGACCGCCGGGTACGACATGGTGATGGACGTCTTCTATCCCTCGATCATGGAAAGCCTGAAGCAGCGCGGCCGCGACGTCGCCAGCGAGTGCGAAAAAATGGGAGCGAGGTGAGGGGGTTGCGAAATTCGGTGGCGCTGCTCGCATGGGCCTTGGTCCTGCTGATCGGCGCGGCGGGCGTCAGCCTGACCGCGAAGGTCGGCGCGGGCGCCCCGGCGAGCGACCCCGTCGTCGCGCGATCCCTGGAGGCGGCGAGCCGGCTGGCGCTGCCCGCGAAAGTCGAGCTCTCGACTGTCGCCCTCGCCGATGCGCGCCTCGCGGCGTGGCGCCCGCGCGATCGGCGCGCGCCGGCTCAAAACGAGGTTACGGCTGAAGCTCCGCCGAGCGCGGGGGAAAAGCTGCTTCGCGTCGCCATGCTCGCCTCGCCGACGACCGATGCGACGCCCACCGGCCGCACGCGCGGCCTGGGAGCGCTCTCGGCGCTGGAGGCGGCCTTGCCCGCCCCTAATCGTCCTGGGGCCGAGTTCTCCGCCTACGGCGAATTGGAGCCCGACTTTTCTTCTGCCCATCGCCTGACGATTCTGCAGCTCGGCGACAGCCACACCGCGGCGGACTATTTCACCGGACGCGTGCGCGAGCGCCTGCAGCAGGTGTTCGGCTCGGGCGGGACGGCCTATATCGTGCCCGGCAAGCCGCATCTCGGCGTAAGGTCGGCCCTGTTCGAGAGCGACGCCTCCGAGGGCTGGACCTACGAGGCGCTGCAAAAATCGGACGAAAAGCGCCGCTTCTACCTCTCCGGCTTCAACGCGGTGGCGCGGCGCGCCGGCGCCTCGCTCAGCCTGAGGGCGCGCGGCGGCCTTCCCTACAATCGGCTCGAAGTCGCCTTTCTCAAGCAACCGGGGGGCGGTCGCGCCGAAGTGCTGGTCGACGGCGAGCCCGGCGGGCAGATCGATCTCGACGGCGCGGCGGACGAGCGCGCGACGCTTGATGTTCAGCCGTCGGAGACGGGCGCCCGAGGCTTCCACGACATCGCGGTGCGCGCGCTCAGCGACGCCCCGGTGACGGTGACCGGCGTCGAGGTCGCTCGCGAAGGCGACGGCGTCTCTTACATCAGCCTGGGTTTCCCCGGCGCGAC
>JBEKFO010000255.1:0-6290 GCA_050013275.1 Roseiarcus sp.
CGAACCGTTTGTGAATCCTATGTCCGCGTAAGTGCACTAGGTCGTTATACTTCGAGTAAGACCGTATATCGAAAACCTTCGACAGCATGGTTCGCAGAAGGGTATTGCCGGAGCGCGGATAGCTGGCGAGCCATATGATCACCGCAACACCCCTTCGACCGAGGTTGTACAATGACAACCTCGCCGTCCAATGAAAACCGCCGCAGAACGCTTATTTCCGTTTCTTCCACGTCAAAGGACAGGAAATCGATCAACGTGACGTCAGGATGATATTCCGCAGTGACGTCGTCAAGGGGCCGCGCGGAAACCTCGATCTCTGCAAATCGTGGAAAAAGTCATGCCGCGGGCCGCATAGCCCATCTTATTCACGGCGGCCAGTTTCTGTGGTTGGTGATCGTAGCTTAAGTTTTTTGGAATCGCGTAGGATTTGGTTGCTTACGACAATCCATCGCGCTCTTTCGCGCCCGCCACGGCCGCCATGACCGACGGTGCGATCCCGCTGTTCCCGTTTCCAGCCGTCCAGGGCAAGAAAGTCACAGCCGCTTTCGATGGCGGGCGGATTTCCTCGGACGGCGGCGTGACGCTGCTTTCGATGGTGGAACGGCGGCTGGTCTCAATTGCCGGCCGAGAGCGGTGCGTTCTTTCTGCGCGCCGATCATTGGCGCGCCCTCGGCGGCTGGGTCGAGGGTTTCGTGTCGCCTGGCGGCGGTCTAGTCAATCTTGACACATGGGCCCGCGTCTGCGGGGATCCGCAGTCCGAGTTGATCATGCTGCTGGGTGAGGCCAGATTCCATCAGATGCAAGGAGGCATTGTCACCAACAACCCCGATCCGCCCCGTGCGGCGTTTCACCACGAGTGTATACGCCTGCGCGGTCGGCCCTTTGGGTTGATCGATTGGTGATTGCGTGGCGATCTCCGGGGTCTGATTGGCAACCGCACTCTGCCAGAGCGCCGGTGGCTAACCACCTCCCCACAGGATCTGGTGCGGCGTGACGCGGGTCCGCTATTTCGGGCTCGCGCGCAACAATTGCCGTCTGCAATTCGTCGTCTGCGCGATGAATATGAAACGGGCTCTGGCGCTTCTGGAGGCGGCCTAAGCCGCTCCGCAGGGAGACGCGTGTCCAAATTGGGGAATGAGCCGAAATGAGAGGGTAGACGCGATCAATTCAGGCGCGCCAGAGGGCTGAAATGCCCTGCGCGCCCTTGCGCGCCCCCGCCTCATTCAGCGCAAAGTCGCCAATGGCGATCGCGCAAAATGGCCGCCGATCGCCGAGCGGCCGTGCGAACCGCCGTCGACGCCGCGCGCCCGGCGACCGCGAGTTCTTACCAGACCATCCTGCAAACCATCTCGGCATAAACGCTGGCCCCGGCGAACCTCAGCCGCCGAGCCAACCCCCGAACGCGCGAGCGATTGAGAGGTGGGTAGTTGCCCCGATGGCGACGGAACCGACATTTGTCGGCGCGCAATGTGGCACAATGACGCACCGGGGCCGTTCAAGGCTGGCGGCGACGGTTGGGGCTTGCCGCGAATTCCAAACGCGGCAAGCATGAAGGCGAGACTGGCGAGCGTCTGGACGGGTAACAGGGGCAATTGGCGCCTGTCATCGTAATTCCCGGCATCCACGCGTCGGGGCTGAAGGGGCTCGGCGATAGCGCGATCCTTCGAGCGGCCCCGCAAAAAGCAGCCGGGCGCGAGGCTGGGGGTGCGGATGCCCGCGCGAGGTTCGATCGGCGAATGAGAGCGGGCGTGTTTGGGGATTCGTAACGCCGTAACCGCGGCTTGGCGCGGCCGACGGCAGGAGTAAACTGACCCGGCCAACCCGTCGCTGAGAGGCGCCATGAGGATCGTCGTCATTTCCGCGCTCGCCCTGGCGCTCGGGGCTACGCTCGCCGCCGCCGCGCCGCGCCACTTCCCGCCGCGGCGCCACCCGGCGGCGCGTCATGCCGCGCTGCGCCACGCCGCGCCGCCGCGACAGAAGCCCCAGCCCTTCGACGTCAAGCCGGGGATGGAGCTGACCATCCCGATCGCGATCGTCGACGGCAAGGCCGTCGCCGGCGTTCCGCGCGCCGCCAAGCTCGGCGCGAGCCAGCCGACGGACGGCGAGATCACGGTCGGGCTCGAGCGCGAGCAGGGGACGCTCTACAACCAGATCGCCGTGGTCGAGAAGACCGCGCAGCCGATCAACTTCCTCGTCACCGGGCTCAACGGCGACATCAAGATCGACGAAACGGAGATCTGCGGCCGGCTCGACGCGCCGATCGCCGCCCACATCGGCTCCGTGCCGTGGCGGTTCTGGCTCAACGGCTTCGAAGTCGGCAAGGGCGCCGGGAGCTGCGGGTAGGGCGCGACGCTTCGTCAGCTTGGCGGCGGAGGCGGCGGCGCTAAACTCACTTGCATCTGTCATCCCCGGCGAGGCGCCATGGGAACCTTCGTCACTCGCGCCGGCGCCGCGGCGCTCCCGCTTCTCCTTGTCGCGCCGTGCTCGGCGGACAGCCTGCCGCAGAAGCCGACGCCGTTCGACCTCAAGCCGGGTCAGGAGCTGACGATTCCTATCGCTGTCGTCAACGGCCAGGTGGTCGTCGGCGCTCCGCGCCTGTCGAAGCTCGGGACCGCCGCGCCGAAGGACGGCGAGATCACCGTCGGGCTGACGCCGGCGCCGATGGGCTCGTACTACGAGACGGTGACGGCGACGGAGAAGACGGCCGCGCCGATCGACTTCCTCGCCACCGGCGTCAACGCCACCGTCAAGATCGACGAAGCGGTGATCTGCGGCCGTCTCGACGCGCCGGCCTCGGCGCGCATCGCCCTCGCCTTGTGGCGCGTGTGGCTCAACGGGTTCGAGGTCGGCAAGGGCGGGCCGAGCTGCCCGTGAGGGCGAGGCGGCGGCCTTCACCGATTGATCTCCTCCAGCGCCAGTCCCCGCGTGCTCGGGCAGAGCGCGATGGCGACGATGCCGACGGCCATCGCGCCGCCGATGAAGACGGCGACGAAGGGCACCCCGCCGGCCTCTAACAGCAGGGCGATCACCAGACCGGCGAAGGCGCCGACCAGCCGGCTCCAGGAATAGACGAAGCCGATCGCGCGGGCGCGGATGCGCGTCGGATAGACCTCCGCCTGATAGTTGTGGAACGCAAAGGACATGACGTTCGAAGCGAGTGTGAAGGCGACGCCGAGCGTGATGAGGGCGGCGGCGTCGCTCGCCTGGGCGAACAGCGCCATCGCGACGCCCATCGTCGCCATCGCGGCGGCGATCTGCGTCTTGCGCTCGACGCGGTCGGCGAACAGCGCGCCGAGCAACGGCCCGATCGGGCTGGCGATGGCGATGATGAAGGAATACTCGAGGCTCGCGGTGATGTTGACGCCGCGATGCATCAGCAGGGTCGGAACCCAGGCGGCGAAACCGTAGAAGCCCACCACCTGAGCGGCGTTGAAGATCGACAGGATGATCGTGCGCCCGAGATAGGGCGGGGCGAAGGCTTCGGCGAGCGATCCGGCGGCGGCGAGATCTTCGGGCGCGGCGGGCTTGGGCGCGGGCAGGGCGGCGCCGCTCTCGGCGGCGACGCGGCTCTCGAGCTCGGCGACGATCGCCAGCGCCTCGTCGCCTCTGCCGTGGCGCGCGAGCCAGCGTGGGCTCTCGGGGAGGCCGCGCCGCAGGAACCATGCGATCAGCGCGCCGGCCGAACCGATCAACATGATCGCGCGCCAATAGTCGAGGCCGAGGGGCGTGGTTCCCTTCAAGCCCCACGCGAGCACCGCGCAGGCCGGCACGGCGAGAAACGTGACGACTTGATTGAAAGAGAACGCGCGCCCGCGCGCCTGTGGGGGAACCAGCTCGGAAATATAGGCGTCGATCGTCACCAGCTCGACGCCGATGCCGATGCCGGCGACAAACCGCCAGACGACGAGATCGAAGCCGGTGGCCTGAAACGCCATGATCGCGGTGGTGACGGAGTACCAGATCAGCGATCCCGTGAAGACGGCGCGGCGGCCGAACCGGTCGGCGACCTGGCCGAAGGCCAGCGTTCCCACCCACAGCCCGGCGAACGTCGCGAACACGAAGACGCCGAAGCCCGCGACTTTCAGGGCCTCCAGCGAGGCGAATATCCCGAGCGACTCCGGCTTGAACAGGCCGGAGGCGACCATGCCCGGCGCGACATAGCCGGTGAAGAACAGGTCGTAAAACTCAAAGAAGCCGCCCAGCGAGATCAGCAGCACCAGGCGCCAGACTGCGCGCGTCGGCGGCAGCCGGTCGAGCCGCGCCGCGACGTCGGCGTATTGTCGGGCTCGGACGTCTTGCTGGATTTGCATTCGATTCCCTCCCCAGCAAGACCGCACGCACGAGGCGCGGGGCCGTCTTGCCCTTGCTTGTTAACGCGATTCGCGCCGGTTCGCGCGGGCGGCGCGCCTCGCCTGTCGGCGTTCTCGCGCTCTTAACGGCGTTATCGTATATCCTGCGGGCGGTCGACGCGCGTCGCGTCGGCTTTCGCCGGCGGCTTCGCTATGGTCCGGCGCGCGGAGGGGGAGCTGCTGTGAGCCGAATCGTCTATGTCCTGAACGGCCCGAACCTCAATTTGCTCGGCAAGCGTCAGCCGGCGATCTACGGCCATGAAACGCTCGCCGACGTCGAGGCCTCGTGCCGCAGCGTCGGCGCTGGACTGAAGCTGGAGATCGAGTTCCGCCAGAGCAATCGCGAATACGAGATCATCGACTGGATCCACGAGGCGCGCGAGCGGGCGGGCGGCATCGTCATCAACCCGGCCGCGTTCACCCACACCTCGATCGCGATTCTCGATGCGCTCGCCGCTTTCGAGGGGCCGATCATCGAGGTGCACATCTCCAACATCCACAAGCGCGAGCCCTTCCGTCATCACTCCTACGTCTCGGGCGTCGCCTCGGGCGTGATCGCCGGCTTCGGCGTTCAGGGCTACGCGCTGGCGTTGCAGCGCATGGCTAAATTGCTCGACGAGAAGCACGGATAGCGCCCGGGCGGCTCATCCGGGCGCGGGTCGAGGCCGAAACAGATACAATTGAGGCATGGCGCCTCGGGGCTAGGGGAGATGGAGCCGCGCAAGGAATACCGCATCTTCATTTCCTCGCCCTCGGACGTCGCCGCCGAGCGGCAGCGGGTGGAGCGCGTCGTCGCGCGCCTCGGCGGCGAAGTCGGCGAGGCCGCGAAGCTTACAGTCGTCAGGTGGGAAGCGTTTTACTATACCGCCGACAAGGACTTCCAGGCGCAGATCGTCCCCCCTTCGCAAACCGACGTCGTCCTTTGCATCTTGTGGAAACGTCTCGGCTCGCCGCTGCCGGAGAGCTATCGGCGCGCCGACGGCTCGACGCCGACCGGGACGGAATTCGAGTTCGAGGATGCGATGAAGGCCGCGCGCGAGCGCGGCGCGCCCGACGTGCTGACCTATCGCAAGACGGCCGAGGTGTTGCTGAGCGCCGAGCGGCTCGACCTGGAGCGAGCGCAGTGGCTTGCGTTCAATCGCTTTTGGAAACAGTGGTTCGTCGGCGAAGCGGGGCATTTCATCGCCGGCTACCATGATTTCGCCACGACCGACGAATTCGAAGCGCTGGTCGAGCAGCACCTGCGCCAATGGCTGGAGCGCCGCGGCGTTCTCGGCGGCGGGGCGGTGGTCTGGCCGGTCGAACAGCTGGGCTCGCCGTTTCGCGGTCTGGAGCCTTTCGACGAGGATCACGCCGCGGTGTTTTTCGGCCGCCGGCGCGTCGTCGAGCTGCTCCGCGAGCGGTTGAGCGAGGCGGAGAGGCCATTTCTGCTGGTGCTGGGCATGAGCGGCGCCGGCAAGTCATCGCTGGTTCGGGCTGGACTCGCGCCGCGCCTTCGCCAACCGGGCGCGGTCCCCGGCGTCGATGTCTGGCGGCGCGCGACGATCCGGCCGACCGAATCGGGCGGCGACCTCCTTCTCGGTTTGGCGAACGCGCTCTACGCGCCCGAAGCTGTGGCCGAGCTCGCGGCGGGCGACAACGCGACGCCGGCGGAATTCGCCGCTCTCTCGCGGGCCGCGCCGCTCGCCGCCGCCAATGCGGTCCGTCGGTCCTTGAAGCGCGTTGCTGCGGCGCTGCAGCACGCCGAAGGCTTCGATCGGCCGGCGGACATTCGGCTGCTGCTGGTCGTCGATCAGCTCGAGGAACTCTTTCAGTTCGCGCGCGAGGGCGTCGAAGCCTTCGCGGCGGCGCTCGCGGCGCTTGTTCAAGCCGGCGGCGTCTGGATCGTGGCGACGATGCGCAGCGACTTCTACGCCGAGTTCCAGTCTGTCGCCGAGCTGG
>JBEKFO010000256.1:0-6215 GCA_050013275.1 Roseiarcus sp.
TCGGAAGTCGCCGGGCGCCTCGCGCCGCAGGTCGGCGCGCATGCGCTGGAAAAGGCGCAGGGCGGGCGCGGCATCCTGCTCGGCGGCGTGCCGGGCGTGCCGGCGGCGGAAGTCGTCGTGCTCGGCGGCGGCGTTGCGGGCACCCACGCCGCGACGATCGCGCTCGGCATGGGCGCCAACGTCACCCTGGTCGACAAGTCGAACGAAGCCCTGCGCCGTCTCGCCGCGCAATTCGGCACCGGCGTGCGCACGATCTATTCGACGCGCGCCACGATCGCCGAGCTCGTCAAGCGCGCCGACTTGGTGATCGGCGCGGTGCTGGTTCCCGGCGCCGCGGCGCCGAAGCTGGTGACCCGCGCGATGCTGGCGACGATGAAGCCGGGCTCGGTGATCGTCGACATCGCCATCGACCAGGGCGGATGCTGCGAAACCTCGAAGGCGACAACCCATTCGCACCCGACCTACGTCGTCGACGGCGTGGTGCACTACTGCGTCGCCAACATGCCCGGGGCGGTGGCGCGCACCTCGACCTTCGCGCTCAACAACGCCACCCTGCCTTTCGCCCTCGCGCTCGCTGACAAAGGCTGGAAGCAAGCGCTCAAGGACGACATCCACCTGCGCGCGGGGCTCAACGTCCACGAGGGCAAGATCACCTGCGAGCCGGTCGCCCAGGCGCACGGGCTCGCCTACACGTCGGCGGAGAAGGTGCTGGGCTGAAGGCGCCCGCTTGGACTCCCTCTCCCCGTCTCCCACCGGGGAAGAGGCCGGTCGAGGGGCCGGTCGTTCGCCCGCCGGCCCCCCGATCCCGACCGCGTCGCGACGGCGGAAACGAAGCCAGGGCCGATCAACCCGACGCGTCGAAGCGGTCGAACTGACCGCGGCGCCGGTGCGGATCGAGGCCTCGGCGCGCGGCCGGGCCGCTCGTCATCCCCCCGCGTTCGCCTCGTCTTCGGACGCGCGCCGCGCGTCGACATAGACCCAGGCCCTGCGGCCGGAGGCAAGCGGGGCGAGCACCCGTTTGTAGGCGTCGACCTCGTAGGAGTCCGCCGCGACGAGCTCTGCGTCGGTGATCTCGAATACCGTCCCGGCGACGCGATCTTCGCCAGCGCCGGTGTAGGCGACGATCGGGTGATGCGTCTTGCCGCTCTTGGCCACCACGTCCGCGTCTTCGATCTTCACCATCGACTGGGCGTAGCCGACCAGCGCGTCGGCGCTTCCCTTCAGCGGCCGGCCGAAGGTCGAGCGTTGCACGCCGTCCTGTTGGAGCGTGCCATAGGAGAACAAAAGGGGCATCGGCAACCCTTCGCGCAGCGAGGAGACCACTCCTCATGGACGCTCGCTCCCTGTCGCGCAAGCGAACAACGCTGCCGGCTATGACGAGCGCGGACGAGCGGGTCGTCTATCGCGCGGCGCCTGAGGTCGCGTTCGTCGCCTGCGCCTGCGTCTGCAGGGGCGGTAGGTCGCCGCGGCCGTTGAGGGCGCCAGGGGCCCAGTTCAGGCCGGCGCGCATGGCGTAGAAGATGTGCGCGCCGATGCGGTCGACGCGCCGCAGCGACGGCGCCCAGAACGGATAGACGTAATTGGCGTGGTAGTTGAGCGCCTCGGCGACTTTCGGATTGTAATTGGCGCCGCTGACGACCTGTTGGGCGATCCGGGTCGCGGTCGCCCAAGCGCCCGGCTCTTCGATGCGTAGCGACTTGCCTTCGCAGGCGAAGGAGAACTGGCAGGCGAAGGGCCGGTTGCGGTCCTGATAGACGACCGCGCAGACGTTGGTCGGAAAGATGCCGCTGCGCACACGGTTGAGCACGACCTGCGCGACCGCGGCCTGACCGTCCTCGGGTTCGCTGCGCGACTCGAAATAAATCGCCTCGGCCAAGCACCGCATCTGCCGCGCGGAGTCCCTGGGGTCGATCAGCGAGGCGTAGTTCGGCTTGCCGTCGAGCTCGGATTGCGCCGCCACGGTCGTTTGCGCGGGCGGACGCACGGCGGCGACGATCACCTTGCCGTCGCTCGGCGTCGGCGTCGACGAATTCAGCGCCAGATCCAAAGGCACCGTGGGCGTCGCGCCGTCGCTGAACTGGGGTTGCGGCCGGCCCGCCGCGACCTCGGCGCCCGCAGGGAACGCCGCCGGGCTAGGCGAATCCTCGAGCCGGGTCTCGGCGTCGACCTCGCCGGGTGGGACCGGCCGATGCAGATGGGCGTCGAAGCCGGGGCGAAGAACGATGAAAGGATCGCCTTTGCGCGTGCGGTCGATCGCGGGGAAGCTCGCCTCGCCGCGTTTCAAAACGGCGTTCGGTTCGATTTCGTCGGGAATCGAGGCCAGATCCTCGGGCGCGCCGAGCGTCAAACTGGCCTCCAGGATCGGATTTTCGTCGCCGCCGAGCGCCGTGGACCGCGTCGGCAGGCGGAACGTCGAGGCGAGCAGCGCTTCGCGAACCGGCGAAGGACGATCGGAGCGCGCCGCTTGCGCGACTACGCCGCCGGTCCAGCCGGGCTCCTGTCCGGCTTGCGCCGTGATCGACACCAGGAAGCCCAGCGCGATGCCCCAGGGCGCGACGGCCGACCCGGCCCAGGCTAGACGCGAACGACCCATACGCAACTCACGCCGTGATTGAACGCCAACGCCGACACGCCGCGATCTCGCCGAGGCCTGCACCGTCTCGCATCGCCGACCGCACGCGCTCTTCGCAATTCGAGCGCTTATCTTCATAGGAGCTTAAGGTTGCAGGGCCGTTACCACCGAGCCGACGGCCGAGTCCCGCGATGGGTCACCCAGCGGAAAGCGAGCCGGTCAGAACGTCGGCGGCGTGCACGCGGAAACGACCACCAGTTCGCCGTCGCCGGCGTTGCGGAACGCGTGCGGCCTGCGGCTGTCGAAATAATAGGCGTCGCCAGCCAGGAGTTCGTAGCGCCGGCCGTCGACCTCCAGCGACAAACGCCCCTTGATGACCAGGCCGGCCTCCTCGCCCTGGTGCGACAGCATCTTGGCGCCCGACTGGGCGCCGGGCTTGTAGCGCTCGTGAATCATCTGCAACGCGCGGCCAGTGAGATTGGCGCCGACCTGGCGATAGGACACCGCGCCGCCGGCGATCTCCGTCAATTCGCTGGCGCGAAAGACGATCCTTTCGCCCTGCTCCTCGGCGGCGGCGAAGAAGTCGGCGATGCCGACCCCCAACGCTGACAAGATCTGGCGCAGCGCCGAAATCGACGGGCTGACGTGATCGGCTTCGATCATCGAAATCGTCGCGTTCGACACGCCCGCGCGGCGCGCCAGTTCGCGCTGCGAAAGCCCTAGGCGCAGGCGCTGCGCCCTGAGGCGCGGGCCGACTTCGATATCGCGATCGCCGGTGTTCATGTGTTCACTATTTAGAACGGCGCGAACAGAGCGACAACTGGACAATAGCCCTGAGCGCGGGCATTGTTCAGAAAATCAATCAGTACCGGGAGACAAGCCATGTCCGCCGCCGCCCCGCGCGCCGAAGTTCCCAACGATCTCGCCGCGTTCTGGATGCCGTTCACGCCGAATCGCGCGTTCAAGAAGCGGCCGCGGCTGATTTCGCGTTCCAAGGACATGCACTACTACACGCCCGAGGGGCGCGAGATCCTCGACGCGACGGCGGCCCTTTGGTGCTGCAACGCGGGCCACAACCGGCCATCGATCGTCGCGGCGATCCAGCGTCAGGCGGCCGAACTCGATTTCTCCCCCAACTTCCAGTTCGCCCATCCCCTCGCCTTCCAGCTCTCTTCGCGGCTGGCCGCGCTGGCGCCGGGCGATCTCGACCATGTCTTCTTCACCAATTCCGGCTCCGAGGCGGCCGACACGGCGCTGAAGATCGCCATCGCCTACCACAACGTGCGCGGCCACGGTTCGCGACAGCGCCTGATTGGGCGCGAGCGCGGCTATCACGGCGTCGGTTTCGGCGGAATATCGGTCGGCGGCATGGTCAACAACCGCAAATTCTTCGGGTCGCTGTTGGCGGGAACGGACCACCTGCCCTCGACCTACAGCCGCGAGCATCAGGCCTTCACCAAGGGCGAGCCGGACTGGGGCGGCCATCTCGCCGACGCGCTCGAGGGCATCGTCGGCCTGCACGACGCCTCGACCATCGCCGCCGTCATCGTCGAACCGATGGCCGGTTCGACCGGCGTGCTGCCGGCGCCCAAGGGCTATCTGCAGAAGCTGCGCGCGATCTGCGACAAATACGGCATTCTGCTGATTTTCGACGAAGTGATCACCGGCTTCGGCCGCCTTGGCTTCTCCTTCGCCGCCGAGCGCTACGGCGTCATTCCCGACATGATCACCTTCGCCAAGGGCGTCACTTCCGGCACGGTGCCGATGGGCGGCGTCATCGTGCGCAAGCCCGTGCACGACGCGTTCATGCAGGGGCCCGAGTCCGCGATCGAACTGTTCCACGGCTATACCTATTCCGGCCACCCGCTCGCTTGCGCGGCGGCGCTGGCTTCGCTGGACGTCTATCGCGACGAAAATCTGTTCGAACGCGCCAAGGCGCTGGAGCCGAAGTGGTGCGACGCGCTGATGACCCTGAAAGGTCTGCCGCACGTCCTCGACATCCGCTGCGTCGGCCTTACCGGCGCGATCGACTTGGCGTCGTCGAGCGGCGGCGCCGGCGCGCGAGGCTATGCGGCGCTGGAATATTCCTTCCACGAAGCAGGCATCATGCTGCGCCTCTCCGGCGACACCATCGAACTGACCCCGCCGCTGATCGTCAGCGAGGACCAGATCGGCGAGATCGTCGACAAGGTCGGTCGGTCGATCAAGGCGGTGGCGTAGGCGCCGGCGGCGCGCGCGGAAGGCGCTGGGCGGAGTTTGGGACCTGTAAGGAAACAACCGCCAGGTCGTCACTGTTGCGCTCGCAAGGACGGCCCTCGGTCGCTCGAATCGGGCGCAAACCCTCGGAGTTCGGCGGTCAGGTATAACTTCCGCGAGACCGGCGGCTGATTGAACCTGCGCGCTCTATCAAGCCAAATCGGCCGCCATCCGAATCCCGAACGAATATCGGGCGACGCGTTTCCGGCGGTGTTCGCTCCTGCAACCCGGGAAGCGTGGCGGGCGGCGCGCAAAGGCCCAGGACCGAGCGTCGACGGCCCTATCCTGAACGCCTAACTTCGGCTGGGGGGCAACCGGTGGAACTGGCGGGGGTCGAGTCCCTGCGCGACAACGGGGCAGCCGCGCGGGTCGCCGTAGACCTTCGCGTCAAGGGCGCGGCGCGTGGTCGTTGAGGAGCGCATAATTTCCGACACGTGGCGCAAGGACGACATTGTCTATCCCGTAGGCGAAAGCTTCCTGACCTACTACCGCAAATGCGCGAGCGGATGCTGCCGGCGGAAGCCCAAACGAGGTGCGATCGCGAAACCGCGGCCCCTGCGTTTGGCCCATATGATCGATTATCACGATTGAACAGACAGCAACAATGCGTTGGATCGATTGATTGGAATCGACGATGAAGAGCGAATTCCCCAGGAGTTCGTCCCTTGACCAGCATCGACGCCCAAATTGCGCTGCCGACCCGGCGCTTCGGCCCCTTCCCCGCACTCGCGCCCGGCCTCGCGCTGACGGCGGGCATCGCCGCGCTCGCCTTCGCCCTGCGCCTCTTGCCTGGCGTGTCGGCGTTGAGCCCGATGATCCTGTCGGTCATAATCGGCGTCCTCGTCCACAATTTCGTCGGCGCGCCGCACGCGGCCCACAAGGGCATGGCGTTTTCGCTGCGCGCGATTTTGCGTTTTTCGATCATTCTGCTTGGGCTTCAGATCACGGCGCGGCAGGCCGCAGACCTCGGCCCTGGCGGCATCGCCATGATCGCCACCGCGCTCGTCTCCACTCTCGCCTTCACGATTCTCATGGGCCGCGCGCTCGGCGTGGCGCAGGGGCTCGCGCTGCTGATCGGCGTCGGCACCTCGATTTGCGGCGCTTCGGCGGTGATCGCGGCCAAGACCGCGACCGCCGGCAAGGACGATGACGCCGCTTACGCGGTCGCCTGCGTGACGCTTTTCGGCACGCTCGCCATGCTCTCGTACCCGCTCGCGCAAGGTTTCCTGCATCTGTCGCCGCGCGCCTACGGCCTTTGGGCCGGCGCATCGATCCATGAGATCGCCCAGGCGGTGGCGGCGTCCTTCCAAGGCGGCGCCGACGCCGGACAATTCGGCGCCATCGCCAAATTGACCCGCGTCGCGATGATGGCGCCTGTCGTTATCGT
>JBEKFO010000257.1:0-6210 GCA_050013275.1 Roseiarcus sp.
GACGGCTGGGCGGCGTCGTTCTGCCCACCGGATCGGTTCGCCTGGAGAGCCACGTTCCCATCGCCGAGCTCGAGGGCTACGCGGCGGGCGAGTGGTGGGTCCAGGACGCCGCCGCCGCTCTGCCGGCGCGGCTGCTCGGCGCCGGCGCGGGCATGCGCGTCGTCGATCTATGCGCCGCCCCCGGCGGCAAGAGCGCCGAATTGGCGCTCGCGGGCGCTCGCGTGACCGCCGTCGATCGCTCCGCGGAGCGGCTTAAGCGACTCGCCGCAAACTTCGAGCGCTTGCGCCTGGACGCGGAGATCGTAGTGTCGAACACCCTCAGCTTCGAGGCGCCGCCGTTCGACGCGACGTTGCTCGACGCGCCTTGCACCGCGACGGGAACGATTCGCCGTCACCCCGACGTCGCATGGATCAAGCGACAGGGCGACCTGACGGCGCTCGTCGAGCTGCAGAGCCGGCTTCTCGACAAGGCGGTGGCGCTGACCAAGCCGGGTGGGACAATCGTCTATTGCACCTGTTCGCTGGAGCCGGAAGAAGGCGAGGGCCAGATCGCGGCGCTGCTGCGCCGCAATCCGGACGTCCGGCGCATTCCGATCGGGGCCGAAGAAATCGGCGGTCTGAACGAGTGCGTCAACGCCGCCGGCGAATTGCGCGCGCTGCCCTGCCATTTGCAAGGCGCAACGCCGCGCCAGTCCGGCCTCGACGGCTTTTTCGCCGCGAGGCTGCAAAGGAAGCTGTGAGTCGCGCGGCGAGGCGAGGGCGGGCGGGGGGGTGAGACGAGGCGGCGAGTTTCGATCGCGGCGAAACCGTGATAAGGCGCGCCGACGTTTCCGCCTCCAACCTTGCGAGCCCCACAAAAATGGCCACCGATCGTCTTGCGCCCATCGGCCGCGCACTGATTTCCGTCTCCGACAAGTCCGGACTGACCGAGCTGGGCCTCGCCCTCGCCGCACGCAAAATCGAGATCGTCTCCACCGGCGGCACCGCCTCGGCGCTTTCGAAAGCGGGCGTCGCCGTCGTCGACGTCGCCCAGCTCACCGGCTTTCCGGAAATGATGGACGGGCGACTGAAGACGCTGCATCCGCTCGTCCACGGCGGGCTTCTCGCCATCCGTTCCGATCCTTCGCATCAGGCGTCGATGATCGCGCACGGCATCGCGCCGATCGATCTCCTGGTGGTCAACCTCTATCCGTTCGAGAGCGCACTGCAACGCGCCGCGCCGTTCGAGGAGATGGTGGAGAACATCGACATCGGCGGCCCGGCGATGATTCGCGGCGCGGCGAAGAATCACGCCGACGTCGTCGTAATCGTCGATGTGGACGATTATCCGCGCCTGCTCGAGGAGCTGAAGGCCAATGACGGGGCGACTCGGCTGAGCTTCCGCCGCGAAATGGCGCAGAAGGCCTATGCGCGCACCGCGGCCTACGACGCGGCGATCTCCAATTGGCTCGCACGCGAAACCCAGCAGAAAGCGCCGAAGTGGCGCACGTTCGGCGGCAAGCTGGCGAGCGAGATGCGCTACGGCGAGAACCCTCACCAGAGCGCCGCGTTCTACATCGGACCGGAATCGCGCCCGGGCGTCGCGACGGCGCGCCAGGTCCAGGGCAAGGAGCTCTCCTACAACAACATCAACGACACCGACGCCGCTTACGAACTGGTCGCCGAATTCGACCCCAAGGCGTCCGCCGCGGTGGCGATCATCAAGCACGCCAACCCTTGCGGCGTCGCGACCGACGCGACCCTGCTGGAAGCTTACGAGAAGGCGCTGGCCTGCGATCCGGTCTCCGCCTTCGGCGGCATCATCGCCGTCAACCGACGGCTCGACGCGGCGGCGGCGCGCAAGATGGTGGAGATCTTCACCGAAGTGATCATCGCGCCGGAGGTCGACGACGACGCGTTGGCGATCGTCGCGGCCAAGAAGAACCTGCGCCTGCTGATCGCCGGCGGGCTGCCCGATCCGCGCGCGCCGACGTTAGCCGTGCGCTCGGTCGCCGGCGGCCTGCTGGTGCAGGACCGCGACAATGGCGTGCTTGACGAGACCGCCCTGAAAGTCGTCACCAAGCGCGCGCCGACAGCGGCTCAAATGGCGGACCTGCGCTTCGCCTGGCGCGTGTGCAAACACGTCAAGTCGAACGCCATCGTCTACGTCAAGGACGGCGTCACGGTCGGCGTCGGCGCGGGCCAGATGTCGCGCGTCGATTCCTCGCGCATCGCCGCGCGCAAGGCCGAGGACGCCGCGCGCGCCGCGGGACTCGCGACGCCGCTGACCAAGGGCTCGGTGGTCGCCTCGGACGCGTTCTTCCCCTTCGCCGACGGCCTCATCTCCGCCGTCGAAGCGGGCGCCACCGCGGTCATCCAGCCCGGCGGCTCGATGCGCGACGCCGAAGTGATCGCCGCCGCCGACGCGGCGGGAATCGCAATGGTGTTCACCGGGATGCGCCACTTCCGGCACTAACGGGCGGGGCGGGACGCCGCTGTCGCTCTCGACATCCCTGACGAACGCCAAGGCCGCGTCATGCACGCACACTTCGTTCTCGCGCACCCCGAACCACGGTCTTTCAACGCGCATCTCGTCCGCTCCGGATCGGCGGCGCTCGAAGCCGAGGGCTGGACGGTCTCGGCGTCGGACCTCTACGCGATGGGCTTCGACCCTTGCGAACGCCCTGAACATTATCGCGATCGCGCCAATCCCGCCCGCTTCGACGCGCAAGCCGAGCAGCGGCATGCAAGCGAAATCGGCGCCCTGCCGGAGGCGGTCGACCACGAATTGGCGCTGATGGATCGCGCGGACCTGCTCGTCCTGCAATATCCGATGTGGTGGCACCTGCCGCCGGCGATGCTGAAGGGCTGGTTTGACCGGGTGCTTGCTTACGGCGCGGCCTATACGAGCAAGAAACGCTTCGAAAAGGGGCGCTTCGTCGGCAAGCGCGCGATGTTGTCGGTGACGGTCGGCACCAGCCGCAGCACCTATGAGCACGACGGGCGCAGCGGCGACATCGAGCTGATGCTGTGGCCGGTGAATTTCACGCTGGCCTTTGTCGGCTACGAAGTGGTCGCGCCCTTCGTCGCCTACGGCGTGGAAGGGGGCCTGCGCTATTCCGACCCGGCGATCATCGAGGCGCGACTGAAGGAAGTCGTGGCCGACTTCTGTGGCACGCTGCCGCGCGTCGGCGAGCGCGCCACGATCCCCTTCAACCGCATGGCGGAGTGGGGCGAAGACGGCCGCATCGCGCCCGGCGCCCCGGTCTACTCGCCGTTCGTGCGCAGAAAACGACGCCTCGAGCTGGAATAACAGCTCGGCGTCGCGATCGCCGTCACGCCTTCCCCAGCCGTTTGATCCACCCCCGCGCCTGCTTCTTCACATTGGCCGGCGCCGTGCCGCCGTAGGAGGTGCGGCTCTTGACCGAGCGTTCGACGCCGAGCACGCCGAACACGTCTTCGGTGATGCGCCGCTCGACGCTCTGCATGTATTCGAGCTTCAGCTTCTCCAGCGCGACGCCGTGTTCGGCGGCGATGGCGACGATGCGCCCCGTCACGTGGTGGGCCTCGCGGAACGGCATCTTCAGCGTGCGCACCAGCCAGTCCGCGAGATCGGTCGCGGTCGCATAGCCGGCGCCCGCCGCCGCCTTCATGCGCTTGGCGTCGGGGGTCATGTCCTTGACCATGCCGGTCATGGCGGCAAGGCACAGCGAAAGCGTTTCGATCGCGTCGAAGGCGCCCTCTTTGTCCTCCTGCATGTCCTTGGAATAGGCGAGCGGCAGGCCCTTCATCACGCTGAGCAGCCCAACCAAAGCGCCGACGACGCGCCCGGTCTTGCCGCGCACCAGCTCGGCCGCATCGGGGTTGCGCTTTTGCGGCATGATCGAGGAGCCGGTCGAGAACGCGTCGGAGAGCCGGACGAAGCCGAACTGCGGCGTCGTCCACAGCACGATCTCCTCGGCGAAGCGCGAAAGGTGCGTCGCGCATATTGCCGCGGCGCTCAATGTCTCCAGCACGAAGTCGCGATCCGCGACGCTGTCGAGCGAATTGGCGGTCGGCCGGTCGAAGCCGAGCGCCTTCGCCGTCATATCGCGGTCGATCGGGAAGGAGGTGCCGGCGAGCGCCGCCGCGCCGAGCGGGCATTCGTTGAGCCGCGCGCGCGCGTCGGCGAAGCGCCCGCGGTCGCGCGCGAGCATCTCGACATAGGCGAGCAGATGGTGGCCGAAGGTCACCGGCTGCGCCGATTGCAGATGGGTGAAGCCGGGCATCACCATTTCGGCGCATTCGAGCGCGCGCGTCGCGAGGGCGGTTTGCAGCTCGGCGATCTGCCCGTCGAGCGCGTCGATGGCGTCGCGCACCCACAGCTTGAAGTCCACCGCCACCTGATCGTTGCGCGAGCGCGCGGTGTGCAGCCGGCCCGCCGCGGGGCCGACGATGTCGGCGAGGCGCTTTTCGACGTTCATGTGAATGTCTTCGAGCGCGCGCGAGAAGGCGAAAGCGCCCGCCTCGATTTCGCCCTTGACTTGGGCGAGACCAGCGGCGATGGCCTCGGCGTCGGCCGGGGGGACGACGCCTTGGCGGGCGAGCATGGCGACATGCGCCTGCGAGCCGGCGATGTCCTGCATCGCCAGCTTGCGGTCGAATTCGATGGAGGCGTTGATCTCCTCCATGATTTCCGCCGGGCCGCTGGCGAAACGCCCGCCCCACATTGTGTTGCTCATGACGGCAAGGCCCTGGATCGAACGATGAGTGAAAACGACGAGCGAAACCGCCGAATCCGAAGGGCGGGCGGCGCCGCTGCGGCGCTCGCCGCCCTCGCGGCGGTCGTGGTGCTATACGGGAAAGCGCCGGCGCCCGGCAAGACCGAGGGCGATTGCCCGGCCTCCTCGGCGCTGCGAGCCCAGCGCTTGGCGCCGCTCGCGCACGGCGATATCGCCGCGCTCGCCGTCGACAAGACGCCGAAACCCGCGGTCCTGATTACGTTCGACGGCGCGGACGGCCGCAAGCTGTCGCTCGCCGACTTTCGCGGCCGCGCGCTGATCCTCAATCTCTGGGCGACCTGGTGCGTGCCCTGTCGCGCCGAAATGCCCGCGCTCGATCGCCTGGAGGCGAAGGCCGGGGGCAAGGACTTCGAAGTGGTGGCGGTCAACGTCGACACCGCGCGGCTCGAACGGCCCAAGGCCTTTCTCGACGGCATCGGCGTCAAGTCGCTCGCGCGCTACGCCGACCCGACCGCCGATTCGTTCGAGAGTCTGCGCGTCGCCGGCAAGGCGCTCGGCCTGCCGACCAGCCTGTTGATCGATAAGGACGGCTGCGAGCTCGGCGTCGTCGCCGGCCCGGTCGACTGGGATTCGGGCGACGCCGCCAAGGTCGTGGAGGCGCTGAAGGGGGGGTGAGGTCTCCCGACTTCCCTTGCCAGGGAGGGATCGGCGGCGAAGGGTCGCGGGCCGCCGTCGTCGTCGGAGCCTTTCATCCCCGCAACCGCGCCTGCCAGCCGCTGATCGCCGCGCCGCTCGTCGACTGAATCGACGCGCCTATCGACGGGACTGGACCGGCGCTCGACGATTTGCGAGAAGCGCGCGCCGCCTCTAACCCGCGACGCGTAAATTCGGCTCAGGCGATGCGCACGGGGCGCCGCGCTTCGATGCGCGCGAGCAGCCCCGAACGGCAGGAGCGAAAGAGATGAAGAGCCTCGAACAGCGTTTCGATGAAGTCGTCGCCAAGATCAGGTCGCTGCCGAGCGATGGGCCCGCGCAGCCGTCCAACGAACTTAAGCTCGAGCTCTATGGCCTGTTCCGCCAAGCCAGGGACGGCGACGCCCCGGACGAGGGGCCCAGCGCGTTCGACTTCGTCGGCAAGTTCAAGCACGGCGCCTGGCGTGGCGTCAAAGGAATGGCGAAAGACGAAGCGATGCGCCGGTATGTCGCCGCGGTGGAGGACTTCGCTCGCCGAAATGGCGTCGAAATCTGACGGCGCGCGCGAACGCGCCCGACGGTTTCTTCAAACGAAACGGGCGTCGCGAAGGACGCCCGTCGTTTTCCTTGGATCTTGAGCCGCCTCAGGTCTGCGGCTGCGGCTCCAGGCCGGCGTCGGGGCCGAAGCTGCGCGGCTTGCCGGTCGCGGGCACGGCGGGGCGGGGCGGCGGCGGCGGCTCCTTGTCGACCGAGTCGCGCACCGGGCGAACACCCTTGAGCAGCCCGACGATTTCCTCGCCCGTCAGGGTCTCGAATT
>JBEKFO010000258.1:0-6190 GCA_050013275.1 Roseiarcus sp.
GCGCCTCGATCAGGTCGGCGCCTGGCTGCAGGAGCACCACGCTTCGATCGTCGACGGGCCGCGCGGCGGCCTCTACCGCCTGCGCGTCGGCGACAAGAGCCTGAGCAAGGACCAGATGTCGGCGTTGGAGGCCGAACTCGCCGCCTCGCCGCTGGTGCGCACAGTGCTTCCGGCGGCGGGAGAGTAGAGGAGCGCTTCGACCCGTTGCAGGCAGCCGTGACGCCGCAAGCATCAGGAAACATGCGAAGCTCGGAAACGGCTACACTATAACAAGAAATGGCGGCGCGTGACCCGCGCGCGTGAGCTTTTGACAGAGGCGCCCGCAATCCGAAACCATCGCCTCGGCGCGAGCCAGAACGCGCTGACGTAGGCTGGGATATGAATTACTCAAGAGACCAATAGTTATTATGAAATAGATGTCATTTTTGAATGAATTGCTCCCACTTCAACTTGTCCGAACCAGTGACGACAGAGTCGCACGGATAAGGCCCACCCGCATCGGCGAACGTGACGGCCAATGTCTGACCGCTCACCATTCCTCTTTGGACGGCGCCCGGGCACGCTTTGTAGGAAGTCAGTTGAGACAAGTCTATTCCAAGGGACGTTGCCTCCTCTTTCATTTTTATCATATTCGGTTTTATCGTTGGGCAATTCGTCGTCACAAACATCACCGTGCCCAATTTCTGAAAGAATTCTTCAACCGCTTTGCAGTCTGCGGTCTGGGCGCTTGCAGTTCCGGCCCACATCGCAAAATATACGATGATAGCCCAGCTTGCTCGCATGATCGTGGCCTCAAGCGAATTCGAATCGGATCGATGAAACTGTACTGGCCGTCCGGACCCTCTGCAAGCCAAGCGATGATTGTCGCAAAGGCGAGAATCAGCGACGCTGCGACGTTGCAAGCGTCAAGATTTCTGCGCCACAATCTCGAGGCCGTAATTTCAAGCGACTGGCGGATTTAGCTCGTACCGGGTCATTCCTCCACGTACGTCCGCGGCGTGCGACCGCTTTCCACCCATGACCACGAGCGGATCGGGAAACGTGGCGTCGGATTTTCGCCGCTCGAGTACGCCGTTTCCAGGTTCGACCGGACTTTCGCTGGGACGAGGGGCGCTACTTCCCCGCCGTCGGCGGCGCGGCGGCGGCCGCGGCGGCCGCACGTTCGGCGTCGACCAGCCCGGCGCCGAATTCGTCGGGGCGACCGCCCCCGCCCAATGGCTCGGCGGTGGCCGCGAGCCATTTGCGGATTTCGGCCGGCGGCGCGCTCGGGCGGCGCTCCAGCATGAGCGCGACGACGCCCGACACCAACGCGGCGGAAACCGAGGTCCCCGTCTCGAGCGCGTAAGCGCCCTGCGGCGCAGGCAGCAGCACGTCGACGCCGGGCGCCGCGACCGCGACATAGCGGCCGACGTTGGCGTTGCGATAGAGCTTGTCGTCGGCGTCGGTCGCGGTGACCGCGAGCGCCGCTTCGTCAGCGGCCGGGTAGAGCGGCGGCGATTTCGGCCCCGCGTTGCCCGCCGCGGCCACCAGCGTCATGCCCTTGGCGGACGCAGCGGCGAGGATGGCGTGCAACGCCGGGTCCGGCGGGCCGGCGAAGCTCATGTTGACGACGCTCGCCCGTTCGCGCGCCGCCCAGTCGATCGCCTCGAGCAGCCAAAGGGTCTCGCCCACGGTCCCTGCCCCTTCGCTGTCGAAGGCTCGCGCGGCGAGAATACGCACATTGGGATCGACGCCCTTCAGCCGCCCGCGCGCAGCGATCGCGCCGGCGATCGCGGTGCCGTGGTCCAGACTGCGCGGCGCCGCGCCGCCGATCGCGTCGAAACGCGCCT
The DNA here is from genome assembly GCA_050013275.1 of Roseiarcus sp. Classification (GTDB taxonomy): domain Bacteria; phylum Pseudomonadota; class Alphaproteobacteria; order Rhizobiales; family Beijerinckiaceae; genus Roseiarcus. The sequence continues at coordinate 1,830 of JBEKFO010000258.1, forward strand.
CGACCGCGCCCTTGAGGTCGGGGTGGCTTTCGTCGACCGCGGTGTCGATCACCGCGACGCGAATCGGCTGCGCCGGCGCCGGATCGACGACGGCGTCGACGTGCAGCTTGGCGAGCGCATACTGCGGCGGCGCCGGCGCGGGCGTCGAGGCCGCCGACGCGGCGTCCTGCATCGCCGCATAGAGGTAATTGGGCTGAATGCGGGCGAGCGCCGGCTCGCCGCCGAGTTCACGCACCACGTTGGCGACGTCGCGCGCATCGGGAATGCGCCACAGACGCACCGAGGTTCCCAAGAGCCCGATCGGGAGGACCTGCGCCTCGATCAGGCGATGGCGCCGCGCGATCAGCGCGACGGTCGCCGGCGATGTCGCCGGCGACGTCTCGACGAGCACCTCGCCGCGCCGGAATCGCGTCTCTCCCGCCGGTGGCGGAAACGCGCGGGCGACGAACGCCGGCGCGGGACGAAGCGACGGGGGCGGCGAAGGTCGATAAACGCGCGGCGAACGGGAGGGCGCCCGGTAGCGGGGCTCCTCGGGCGGCGGCGCGCCCGTAGGCTGCGGGGTGGTCGCCAGGTTCCCGATCGCCGGAAGAATGAAGGAAAACGGACTTACGCGCATTCCCATGCCGGCCCTGCCTTCGCGCGGCGGCGTCATATCTTGGGCGAACGCCGCCCCGGCGCAAACGCTGAGCGCGAGCCCGAGCGAGCCGCAAAACCTTATCCAAGACCTGGCGCCGGCGTTCGGCATCGCTGTGCCCGGGATTGCGCGCGGCGCGACGATTCCGAGGGAAACGTCGCGCCGGAAGAGCGGAAGAAGTTTTCCCAGCATAAGACTTGCCCTGAGTTGCGCAAGCGCGCCTATTTGCACAAGCCGGCGAGGATCAGCGTGCGATTGCAATTGGCGCCTTGCACGGGATTGTTCGACATCTGAGCGTTGCTCGCCTGCACCGAGTTCTGGGTTTGCCGCGCCTGTTTGGCGTTCACGGTCGGATTGACGAAATTGCTGTTTGAATTGGGCAAGCGCCCGAACTGCGCGCCCGCCGGCCCGGCCGCCGGGCCATTGAAGAAGCCGGCGCGGGAAGTGGTCTTCGGGCCGCCGAAGAAAGAGCCGAGGCTGCGAGGCGCGCCGTTTGCGAAGCGCGAGGGCGCCACAGTGTGAAGCTTGGTCCAGGCGCCGACCCCGCCGGGAAAACTCATGATCGGGCTGCGAGCGATCGAGATCGGATGCGGAAAGAAGGGCATCGGGAACGATCCGGCGTCGGCGGCGCCGGCGCTGGCGGCTATGGAAGCTGCGGTAAGAGCGATCGTCAGAACGCGGCGGGCGGTGAGAGCGGAGAAGGACATTGTCGACCCCTTTTTTCGCGGCGCCCGGAATGGGCCCCCTTGCTCGTTGGTCGCGGCGGGATCGGAAACGGTTCAATGAGGCGAAGAAGAATCTCTTGGTTTACGGGACGGGATCGGATGGGCCGCGCCGGGCGGGCCGCTTCACCGGCAAAATCGACCGACGCCCCATGGAGGGCGCCGTGCGGGTCGCCCCGCGCAGGCGCCCGAATTCATGTGACGCCAGGGTTCGAACTCCTGCGACTTTGCTGCGAGAACGCCGAACGGCGGCCCGACAAGCCCTGCTCTCGCCGCCGAGCCGACCTCATGGCTGCCCTGTCCCACCCCGCCGCGATGTCGGCCACGGCTGTCACGGTCCCGTCGATTGCTGCGCGCCCTGTCGCGGCGACGCGTATATAAGGAATGAACATTCCTCCGTCTCTGATCGGCCCGAGCCGAAAGAGCGACGGGTGGTTGAAACCACCGTCGCGGCATTTCTCCAGAAGCGAGGCGTTGCGCCATGGCTTACGTCAGACTGAGATTCGTCGACACGAAGGATAGTCTCGTCTCCCATATCATCCGGGGGGCCGAGCTCGGGCTTGCCTATTCGCACGTCGAAGCGGTCACCCCGGACGGCCGGTATCTTGGGGCGCTGATGGACGGCGGAGTGCAGTCGCGCCCTTCGTCCTACGACACCACATGGACGCAACAGCTCTTCGTCGACGTGCCCGCGTCGGACGCGCAGGCCGCCGCTTTTTATGCCTTCCTCACGAGCAAGATCGGCTTGCCTTACGACATGACGGCGATCGCCGAAATGGCGGACGGCGCTCTCACCGGCGAAGCGCCGAACTGGCCGACCGCCAACGCTTACATTTGCTCCGCCTTGCAGACGGCGGCCCTCCTGACGGCCGGCCTGATCAAAGGCGCCCCGGCGACCGTGCGCCTCGCCACGCCGCGCGACGTCCTCGTCGCGTGCGCCGCGCTGACGCCGATCGGCATGCCTCAGTCCAACACGCCTGCCGTCGCATGACGCGCAAGGCGCGGGTCAACGCGATACGCATGTCCGGAATTCGCGGTCGCGCCGCGGCCGGAAATAATTTGCCGGCCAACGAAACGTCACTGTTCGCACCATGTCCCGCAACGCTGGAGCCGAGATGATGTTGAAATTCGCATTCGTATTCGTGGCCGCGCTCGCCGTCGGCGCCGGCGCGTTCGCGCAGACGCCGCCGGCGCCGACTCCGACGCCTGCCGCGTTCGTGTGCCCCAAGACGCAAACGCTCAACTGCATGCCGATCGTCCCCCCGGAACGGCGCGCGTTCTGCGGGAAGGAATACCTCGACTGGGCGGCCAAGCATTGCCCGGGGCTGCAAGTGGTCTACTGACGCGGCCGGCGGCCGCGTCGATCGGACCGCCGCGGCCGCGCCGCGCCAGGCGCCTCAATCGGCGAGCGAGTTTTCCATCGTCCCTGCGCCGCAAATGCCGCAGCAGTCGTCGCAAGCATTCGAGTTGTTGAAGCCGACGCCCCAGTATCGCGAGTGGGTCTTGTAGACGAAGGCGCCGTAGCAGATCTTTTCGCCGTTGTGGCAACGCAGCGTGAAGGTGTGCGGGCCGTGATCGAAGAGATCCCAGGACTGCCCGCCGCCGGGCCATTCGTGCCCGCGAACTTGCGAATAGAAACTGACCTGAACCGCGTAGTGCGAATTGTTGGTGACCGTCCAAGTGATCGAACCGGCCAAAGCCGGGAGAACACCGGCCGCGGCGATCAGCAACCCTAATGCGAGACTTCCAATCCCATGACGCATTTTGCCCCCCCATCGCAAAGCTGACGCAAAAGCGCTCACGTTCCTGCGACAGCGGAAAAGTCCCCAGTGTTGAGGGAGATATTACGGCATTTTCGGGCGCAACACCAAGGGCCGCTTCCGTTCTAAATCGACTGTCGCCTCCGCATTGATCGCCGCGCCGCGCATCATCACGCCGCACCCTGCGCAGGCGTCGACCAGCGACTACGCCAGCCCGCGCTTGCGCAGCAGCGCGTCGGGCGCCGGGTCGCGGCCGCGGAAGGCGCGGTAGGCGGCGTCGGGCTCTTGCCGGTTGCCGGCGGCATAGACGAAGCGTTCGAGGCGTCCCGCCAGCGCGGGATCGAAGACGTCGCCGCTTTCCTCGAACGCCTCGAAGCCGTCAGCGTCGAGAATTTCCGACCAGAGATAGCTGTAATAGCCCGCCGAATAGCCTTCGCCGGAGAAGATGTGCTGGAAGTGCGGCGCCGAGTGGCGGGTGGCGATCGCCGCGGGCATGCCGATCGCCTCGAGCTCGCTCGTCTCGAAAGCGGAAACGTCGATCGCGCCGGGATCGCGTCGCAAGTGCAGCTCCATGTCGACCAACGCCGCGGCGACGAATTCAACGGTGGCGAAGCCCTGATTGAAGCGCCGCGCCGCATGCAGGCGCTCGATCAAGACCTCGGGCATCGGCGCTCCGGTCTGATGATGGCGCGCAAAGCGGCGCAGCGTCTCGGGGCGCTCCAGCCAGTGCTCGTAGAGCTGCGAAGGAAATTCGACGAAATCGCGCGTCACGTGGGTTCCGGCGAGCAACGGATAGGTGACGTCGGAGAGCATGCCGTGCAGCGCGTGGCCGAATTCGTGGAACAAGGTGCGCGCCTCGTCGATGCTCAGCAGGCACGCTTCACCGCCGGCGCGGGCGAAATTCGTCACGTTGACGACGATCGGCAAGACCCTGCCGTCGAGCTTTCGCTGCTCGCGCAGCGAATTCATCCACGCGCCACTGTGTTTCGAGGCGCGAGCGAAATAGTCGCCGATGAACAGGGCGATCGGCTCAGCCCCGCGCCCGACAACCGTCCAGGCGCGCGCGTCGGCGTGGTGGAGCGCGACGTCGCGGCGCTCGACGAAGGAAAGGCCGAACAGGCGATGGGCGACGTCGAACGCCGCCGCGATCATCGCCTCCAGCGGCAGATAAGGTTTCAATTCGCTCTCGTCGATGTCGGCGAGCGCCTTGCGGCGCTTTTCCGCGTAATAGCGCCAGTCCCACGG
>JBEKFO010000259.1:0-6121 GCA_050013275.1 Roseiarcus sp.
CCCGTACTGGTGTTCGCGGGACGCACTTGAGGGGCGCCTGCCGGCTCGGAAGGCCAGCGCCGCCGCGGCGGTCGCGGCGCGTCCAAACCCGCGCCGAGGTCAGTCCGACGTAACCTTTGCCGCGTCGGTCCGAGCAAAGTCGTCGCCCTTGAACAACAGCGGCGCCTTGACCGCCTGGGCAAGCGCATAAGCGAAACAATCGCCGTAGTTCAGGCCCGCAGCGCGCCCGGTTCCCTTGCCGAACCGCAAATGGGCTAACCGCGCAATATCCGCCTGTTCAGCGGTGACCGGCTCGACGCGGATGCCGGCGGCGGCGAGGAACTCGTCGAGCCACGCCTCCGCCTGCGCTGGGGCGATCTTTTTGAGACCGCGCAGGACAAGCGAGGTTTCGACGACGTTCGCCGCCGACATCAACGGCTCGCCGTCGCTTGCAATGCATTCGGCGTGAAAGGACGCGTCGCACTCTTGGCGGAAGATCGCGACGATCGCGGACGTGTCAACGACGATCACGTCGGCAGCCCATTCTCGTCGTAGCCCAAGACTTCGTCGGCGCTGGCGAACGCCCCATCCGGGAGCGCGGCATAGCGCTTCCCCATCGCCATGAGCCGGTCCGCCACGGCGCTGCGACCGCGCCGGCGACGCTCACGATCGAGGCGCTCCCGGAGGGCCGCCGTCACGGCGCTCGTCAGGCTCTCGCCAGTGAGCTTGGACAATTCGGCCGCCAATTCATGGGCTACATCGTTCTTGATATTCAGGTGCATGACCAGCTCGGTTGGTAGAATAATGGCGTTATTCTACCGCGCGCTGGCAATCCGTCAAGATCGTCGTGCGCCTTCGAAGCATGTCCGAGGCTCAGTCGGACAATTCGGCGACGCGGCTCGCCGCCGCGCAGGCGGCGGAAAAACGTCACGCAAGTGCTTGAAAAGGCCACAACGCGCCCGAAAACGCCCGCTTGGGCTCCCCCTCCCCGCCCGCCTCACCTTTCCTCCGCCCGCCACTGCAGATGCAGCATCGGCAGGCCCGAGAGGGGGCTGACGCCCAGGCCGACGGCAAGGAAACCCTCGCGCTGATAAAAGCGGCGGGCGCGCGGATTGGCGACGTTGACGTTGAGATCGACGACGCCCGGCGCGCGCCGCTTGGCCTCGTCGATGAGCGCGCGGGCGAGGCCGCCGCCGCGCTCGCTGGGCGCGACGCAGAGCTGATCGACGTAGCCGCTCTTCGGATCGACGGTGACGAGGCCGGCGGCGCGCCCGCGCGCGTCGAGACCGACGAGGATCGCCGCGCCCTCCTCATAGAGTTCAGCCAAACGGCCGATCAGCCACGCGCGGCGCGCCTCGAAATCGATCGGCAGGCCGGTCGACTTCCAGGCGGCGACCCAGAAATCGGCGACGGCCTCCACATCGGAAGGCTCGAATGCGCGCAGCATGCCGCGCGGCGCTTTCACCGCTCGGTCAGCTTCAATTCGATGCGACGGTTGCGCGCCAGCGCCTCTTCGTCGGTTCCCGAGTCGATCGGCTGGAATTCGCCGAAGCCGGCCGCCGCTAGGCGATTCGGCTCGATGCCCTTGGCGACGAGATATTGCACCACGGCGATCGCGCGCGCCGCCGACAATTCCCAATTGGTCTTGAACTGCCCGCCGGAGATCGCCTTGGAGTCGGTGTGGCCGTCGATGCGCAGAATCCAGGGAATGTCAGGCGGAATCTCGCGCTCGAGATCGAGCACCGCGCCGGCGAGGCTGTCGAGCGACTGGCGGCCCGCCGTGCTGACGTCGGCCTTGTCGGATTCGAACAGCACCGAGGATTGGAAGACGAAGCGGTCGCCGACGACGCGGATGTCGGGCCGCGAGCCGAGGATCTGACGCAGGCGGCCGAAGAAATCCGAGCGATAGCGCGACAGCTCCTGCACCTTCTGCGCCAGCGCGATGTTGAGGCGCTGGCCGAGATCGGCGATCTTGATCTGCTCATCCTTGTTGGAGGATTGCGAAGCGTCGAGCGCTTCCTGGATCGCCGTCAGTTGCTTGCGCAGCGCCGCGATCTGTTCGTTGAGAACGTTGACCTGCGACAACGCGCGCTGCGAGATCTCCTCCTGCGCCGCGAGCGCGTCGGCGGCGGCGCTCGCCTTGTCGCTCGCCGCGTCGGCGCTGGCGCCGCCTTGCGAGGCTTGGTCGAGCAGGCGCTGGCGCTCGTTTTGCGAGGTCTCGAGCGTCGCCGTCAACGTGGCGATCTTCGTCTGGTCCTCGCTCTTCTGCGAATGCTCCAGAGCGAGCAGGCTGGTCAGCTCTTCGATCTGGCGGTTGAGCTTGGCGAGCGCGGTGTCCTTGCCCGTCACTTCGCGCGAAAGGAAAAACTGCGCGAGCATGAACACCGACAACAGGAAGATGATCACCAGCAGCATCGTCGACAGCGCGTCGACGAAGCCCGGCCAATAATTCACGCTATCAAAGCGGCGGCTGCGCGACAGCGCCATCGCGTCACTCCCTCAATTGGCGCCGAGCGCGCCTTCGATTCCACCCGCTCAATGCGTTTCGCGTTCGCTCGCGAGCCGTCGCAGGAGCTTGCGCAGATCCTCCTGCTGAACGGCTTGCGCCTCGACCCAATCGCGAATTTGCTGCTGTTCGTGGCGCATGTGCGCGACCAGCGTTTGAATGCTCTCGGCCAGGCTCGCCATCGCCGCTGCGCTCTTGCGCCCGTCCGGCGCGTCCCCGGCGGCTGCGTCCTTTTCCGCCGCCGCGTCGCGCGTCGGGGCCGGGCTGGTCTCGACATGGCTGGCGAGGAAGTCCTCCAGCTCGGTGTAGAAGCGATTCTGCGCCTGCCCGGCCTGAAGGTCGAGAAAGCCCAGAATCAGCGAGCCGGCCAAGCCGAACAGCGACGAAGTGAAGGAAACGCTCATGCCGGCGATCGGCGCCGAAAGGCCGCTCTTGAGATCGCCGAACATCGTCGTGGTGTCGGCGCCGGTTTTCATGCTGTCGATGACGCCGCTGATCGAATGGACGGTCTCCAGCAGGCCCCAGAACGTGCCGAGCAGGCCGAGGAAGACCAGCAGGCCGACGAGATAACGGTTGAGTTCGCGCCCCTCGTCGAGGCGCGTGCCCACCGAATCGAGGATGGCGCGCGTCGTTTGCGTCGACAGGCCGCGCGCGCCGGCGCCCGCATTGAGCATCGTCGCCATCGGGCCGAGCAGACGCGGCGCCCCGACGCGGGCCGCCGCCGCTGGCGCGGCGAGCGAATTGACCCAGCGAATTTCCCGAAACAACCGGAAAACCTGACGGAACGCGAACAACGATCCGATCGCCAAGACGCCGATAATGAGGCCGTTGAGCCCTGGATTGGCGTCGAAGGCGAGCGCTATCTGCTTGTAAAGGATCAGCACGACGAAGCCGACCAGGATGAGGAAGGCCGCCATGCCGACAAGGAATATGCGCGGCGACGTGAGCAGGCGAAGGTCCGAATCAGGCGCCATCGGAAGGGTACCGGTGTGAGGGGCGGAGCGTGCCTTGCCATCCTAGCAGAATTGAGGCGCAGGACGCCACGATCGTCCCGCGCCGCGCCGGCGAAGGCCATCCCTCGCGGCGCGCGTTACGCCGCCGACGCCGTCAGTCAGCCTCGGCCCAGGGCGGCGACGATGTCCGCGACGCTCGCGACCTCGGCGAATTCGTTAGCCAGCGTCGCCAGATGCACCGCATGGACCCTCGCCGCGGGAATGATCGCGCCGTCGAGGCCGGGCTGGTCGAAGGCGGCGCAGGCGTCGGCCGCCACGACCAGCCGATAGCCCATATTCGCGCCGACGCGCACCGTCGTCGATACGCACCGGTCGGTCGTCAGCCCAAACGCGACGATCGTCCCCGCCCCCAGTCTGCGCAGCCGCAAGTCGAGGCCGGTGCCGATGAACGCGGCGTTGACGCTCTTCGTCACCAGGGCCTCCCCCGGCGCGGGGGAAAACCCGTCGCGCAGCGCGTTTCCCGGAAGGCCCGGCGCGAAAGCCGAGCCGGGTTCGACCGAATCGTGGCGGACGTGAACGACGTTCCGACCGCTCCCGCGCCAGGCCGCAAGGAGGCGCAAGGCGGGCGCGTCGGGGCGCGAGCTGAGCGCCGGGCTCCCCGGCGCATCGAAGCCCCTTTGCATATCGATCGGCAGCAGAACGGCGTCGTCCGGAATGACGGCTCTCAATCCGGCCATGTCGGTCACGCCACCTTCTGCTTCGGCTTCAGCCAGCCGCGGTTGACGAGAACCTCGGCGATCTGCACGGCGTTGAGCGCGGCGCCCTTGCGCAGGTTGTCCGAAACGCACCACAGGTTGAGGCCGTTTTCGATGGTCGGATCTTCGCGGATGCGCGAGATATAGGTCGCGTCCTCGCCTGCCGCTTCATGCGGCGTGATGTAGCCGCCCGGCTCGCGCCGATCGATCACCAGGCATCCCGGCGCCTCGCGCAGGATTTCGCGCGCTTCGTCGGCGCTGATCGGGTTCTCGAACTCGATGTTGACGGCCTCGGAATGGCTGATGAACACCGGCACGCGCACGCACGTCGCGGTCAGCTTGATCTTGGGATCGAGGATCTTCTTGGTCTCGACCACCATCTTCCACTCTTCCTTGGTGGCGCCGTCGTCCATGAAGACGTCGATTTGCGGGATGACATTGAAGGCGATGCGCTTGGGAAACTTCTTCGGCTCGACCGGATCGGAGACGAACACGGCGCGCGTCTGCGAAAAGAGCTCGTCCATCGCGTCCTTGCCGGCGCCCGACACCGACTGGTAGGTCGATACCACCACGCGCTTGATGCGCGCCTTGTCATGCAGCGGCTTCAGCGCGACGACCAGCTGCGCGGTCGAGCAATTGGGATTGGCGATGATGTTCTTGGCGCGAAAATTCTTGGCCGCCTCGGCGTTCACTTCCGGCACGACCAGCGGCACCGCCGGATCCATGCGCCAGACCGAGGAATTGTCGATGACGACGCAGCTCTGCGCGCCGATGCGCGGCGACCATTCCTTCGACACCGCGCCGCCCGCCGACATCAGGCAAATGTCGGTGGCGGAGAAATCGTAATTTTCGAGAGCCTTGCACTTGAGGATGCGATCGCCGAAGGACACCTCCTTGCCGATCGAACGCGACGACGCCAACGCGACGACGTCGGAAACGGGAAAGCGGCGCTCGGCGAGAATGGCGAGCATTTCGCGGCCGACATTGCCGGTGGCGCCGACGACCGCGACCCTAAAGCCTTGCATGAGAGGTGATCCTTGTGCTGGCGGTTTTTCCCCCGCTTCGCCCGTCAGGGCAGGCTCCTCGACGCCCCGCCGGGGGAGGAACCGGAGCCGAGGCGCAGCTAATGCGTCGCGCCGCCATTGACGGCGGCGAGGGTTTTGCTCGTCGTTTTCGAGACGCGGCGCAGCATCGCAAGGGCCCGACCATGGCGCCAAAGGCGCCAAACGGCGCCTGGAAACCACGTCGCGGCGCCGAAGTCAATGCGCCCCAACCGAGGAGAACGGCGCCGCTCGGCCAGCGCGCGGGTCCCGGGTCGCCTGTTTCCGGTTTGGTAAGGTTCGCGCCAGTCTGGCCGTTCAAATTCGAAGGACTTTAATCTGACGCAGGGCCTTCGCCGGAGATCGTAATGACAAAGAGCGTTTCACGCGCGTCGCGCAAGCGGTCCGTCTCCGACGAGGCCGGCGCCCTGCTCCAATCTTGGCAAGGCCTGGGCATTCAGCAGGCCGGGGTTCAGCACTTCCCGCCGCTCGCGAATGGCGCAAGATCCGATCTGCCCATGATCGTCGCGCGTCTCGACGCCGCCGAGATTGCGTCGCGGATCGCGGCTTGGCGGGCCGGCAACAGGCCGCTCGACGCATTGTTCCTGCAGCAGACCGCGCCGGCCGACGCCCTCAGGCGGTTCGGCCTGACCCATTGGGCGGCGGGCAATCCGCGAGCGGCCAGCGTCGTGCTCGCGACCGCGGCGGCGATCGCGCCGGACGACGCGGCGTTGTGGCTGGACCTCGGCTCCACGCTGCATGCGGCGGGCGATGCGGCCGAAGCCAGGTCCGTCTTCGAACGGGCGCTCGCCCTCGATCCGGCGCCGGCGCGCGCATGGCTCGGCCTTGCCCTGGTCGCCAACGAACTTTCGGACAAGAATCGCGCCG
>JBEKFO010000260.1:0-6094 GCA_050013275.1 Roseiarcus sp.
CCGCCGGGGGCCCCCCCGATGCGGCGTGGAGGATTGTGCTCGCGCAGTTGGATTCGCACATCGGCCTGTTGCTGAAAGCGCGCAAGGACCTCGCCGGCGCCCTCGCGGCCGATCGCAGCGCCGAAGCGCTGCTGACCGCCGCCTCGGCAAAAGGCGACGCCTCGCTCGACGATAGTCTCGCCGGCGCCAAGGAAGCGATCGCCCTCGTCCTCTTTGCTCAGGGTGACGCGGCGGGCGCGACAGCGGCGAGAACGGAGGCAATTCCGCTGCGCAAGGCTGTCGCGGCGCGCGCCCCGAGCGATCCCAACCTGCGCGCATTGGCGGCGGACGAATTGGGCGCCTGCATCGCGAAGGCCGCCGCCGGCGGCTCGGTCTGCCGGGATGCGGTGAGCGACTCGCGGCTAGCGGCGGCGCACGCGCCCGACGACGCGAACGCCCAATTCGCTTTGCACGTTTGCCTCAACGCCCTCGGCGCCGCCGAGGCCCAAGCCGGCGACAGCGCGGGCGCCGAGGCGACGTTACGCGAAAGTCTGGCGCTCGCGACCGCTTGGGCCGCCACGGCGCCGAGCGACACGCGTTGGCGGTTCGGCGTCGCCATCGCGGCCGAGCGTCTGGGCGTCTCGCAATTCGCCGCCAAGGCGTATGACGACGCGCTCGCCTCCTTCGTCGTCGCGCGCGACGCGGCGGCGGCGTTGGTCGGCGTCGACAAGACCAACTCCGCCTGGGCGGCGAGCCTCGCGCGCGTCGTCGGCGAGATCGGCCTCGTCGCCAACACCGAACTCCTCGCCAAGAACTACGCGGGCGCCCTCGTCGCGCTCGACAAGGCGACGCCGGTCGCTCCGGACCAGAACTGGCTCGACCTCATCCGCGCGGCTTGCCTGATGTTTCAGGGGCGCCCGGACGAGGCGCGCGCCCTCTATCTGAAACACCGCGGCGAGACCACTTACGGCGGCAAGAGCTGGGAGCAGGCGACGACGGAGGGCTTCGCGCTGCTGCGCGCCAACGGCCAGACCAACCCGCTGATGGACCAGATCCAGGCGCTGTTCGCCGCGCCGAAATGACCGCCGCCTTGGCGCCGCCCGCCCGTGCTCCCATATGCTACGGATGTTCGGATCCAACTCCACTCCCGAGGTTCTCTACGCGCTCGACGGCGAGAGCGCGTCGAGCGGCTCCGGCCAGCCCTCGGCCGCACCCGACGACGCCGCGCTGGACGCCTATTCGCGCGTCGTCACCAGCGTCTTCGATCGCGTCGGGCCGAGCGTCGTGCGCATCGATGTCCGCCGCGAGGGACGAAGCGCCGGCGCGGGCTCCGGCGTCATCATCTCGCCGGACGGCCTGGCGCTGACCAACAGCCACGTCGTGCAAGGCGCGCGCAGCGTCGCCCTGACGACGCTCGAGGGGCGCGAATTCCAGGCGCGCGTGCTCGGCGACGATCCCGACACCGATCTGGCGCTGCTGCGCGTCGACGAGAACGTCACGCTGCCGGCGGCGCGGCTCGGCGACAGCTCACGGCTCAAGCGCGGCCAAATCGCGATCGCGATCGGCAACCCCTTGGGCTTCGACGCGACGGTGACGGCGGGCGTCGTCTCGGCGCTCGGGCGCTCGCTGCAATCGCGCACCGGCCGGATGATCGAGGACGTCGTCCAGACCGACGCCGCGCTCAACCCCGGCAACTCCGGCGGGCCGCTCGTCTCCTCAGCCGGCGAAGTCATCGGCATCAACACCGCGATCATCATGGGCGCGCAGGGCATCTGCTTCGCGGTGGCCTCCAACACCGCCCATTTCGTCGCCGGCGAAATCGCGCGGCACGGACGCGTGCGCCGCGCCTATATCGGCGTCGGCGCCGCGACGACGCCGATCCCTCGCCGCATCGCATTGCGCCTCGGACTCACCCAAGCGAGCGGCGCACGGCTCCTCAGCGTCGACCAGAGCGGCCCCGCCGCGCACGCCGGCCTGCTGACCGGCGATCTCGTCATCGCGCTCGACGACAAGCCGGTTGCCGGCGTCGCCGACCTGATGCGCCTGCTCGACGCCGACAAGATCGCCCGCACGGTGAGCGTCGACTTTATCCGCCGCTCCGAGCGCTTGCGGCTGTGGATAGCTCCGCAAGACCGCGCCCTGGCGGCGTTGCCGCGCGCAAGCTGAGCGCACAGCCTGGGGACAAGCTGTGGATAACCTGTGGACAACCTGGGGATAACTCGGCGATTCAGCGCGGCTTGGGCGCCACCAGCGGACCCGGCAGCGCGGCTTCGGCCTCGGCGCGCAACGCCTGTTCGTGATGGGCGACGAAGCGGCTGGCGGCGAAAGCGCCGATGAGCGCGGCGATCAGCGCCGTGACGCCTACAGGGCGCGCGTAATGCTCGAAGGCGAGCCCGAGGAAATAGCCGCCGAGCCCGAAGATCGTCGCCCAGACGACGCCGCCGAGCGCGTTGAAGAAAAGAAACCGCGGCCAGGCCAGATGATTGACGCCGGCGAGAAACGCCGCGAACGCCCGCAGCACCGCGATGAAACGGCCGAAGAACACGATCTTGCCGCCGTGGCGCTGGAACAGGTATTGCGCGACCTTGAGCCGCCCCTCGTCGACCCGGATGTAGTTCCCGTATCGATAGACGAGCGGGAAGCCGAATTCCCGCCCGACCCAATAGCCGGCGTTGTCGCCGATGATCGCCGCCGCCGCCGCGCAGGCGATGACCAGGGCGATATGGAAGTCGCCGCGCCCGGCGAAAACCGCCGCGCTCACCAGCGCCGTTTCGCCCGGCATCGGCACGCCCGCGCTTTCCAGCGCGACCAAGGCGAAAATGGCGAAATAGCCGTATTGCGCGACCAGAAGATGAAGGTGGTGCAGAAAGGGCATGGCGAAGTCACGGGCGCGCAGGAATCGGCGAACCCCCTTTTACCCCAGCGCTCAGCCGCCGGTAAGCCGGCGCGCGTTGGCGCGCACCGCGCGATGCGCTGGCGCGAGCGCCGCCTCGGCGACGTCGGCCAGGCCGTGCGCCGCGTCTTCGGCAGTGCGAACGCCGCCGAACGCCGCGCTGACGAGAAAACTTCCCCATGCGATCTGCGCGGCGACAAACCCCTCGATCGTGGCGGCGAGCTTTTCGTGAACCATGCGCTGCGCCTCGCGCGCTTTGTCGCCCGAGGAATCGAAGCCCGGGATCAACAGCCCGTGCGTTCGCGCGGCGATCGTCACGGCCGCGTCCGCGCCGGCGCGCGCGGCGGCCTTGGCCATGCGGACGCTTCGTCGGGTCAATCCGTGCATCGGCTGCCTCCGTGAACGCGGACCGCGCCGCTTCGGGACCGGACGGCGCGCGCCTTGTTGCACTGCACAAAAATTGAATATGCGCTCGCCACCCGCTCGTGACAAGGCCAACGAGCCGGTTTGAGAACGATTGACATCCCCCCTCTCGCGCTCGTGATATGACGATGTCCTCTAACGACGGAGCCCGCCCATGTCCCAAGCCTCGCGAAGTTTAGCGGCCCTAGCCGCCCTAATGGGCTCGATCGGCGTCGCCTTTGCGGCGCTCGCCACCCACGCCGGCGGCGGCGAGGTCGGCGCGACCGCGGCGCTGTTCCTGATCCTCCACGCCGCCGCGCTCTTGGGATTGAGCGCGCACATGCGCGTCGGCGAGGCCCCTAAGGGCGCCGCCGTCGCCGGGTTTGCGTTGGCGGCGGGCGCGATCCTGTTCAGCGGCGCGCTGTCGGCGCATGTTTTCCTCGGCGTGCGGCTACCCTTCGTCGCGCCGATCGGCGGCGTCGTGATGGTCCTCGCGTGGCTCGCCCTCGCGATCTCCTTCGGCGCGGCCCGATCGTCTTGACTCTGGGCGACGATCTCGTTGAAAGGACCGGCCGCCATGAGGCGGGCCGCGGCGGCGCGGGGACGAATGCTGAAATGATCGCTCCAACTATGCTGATCCGAACGGCGCGCAAAGGGCGCGCCGACGCGCGAGCGGTTCGATGAAGGGCGCGATCTTTTTCGTTGTCGACGCGAAGTTTTTTCCGCTGGCGGCCATTCAAGCGGTTCGCGCGCTCGAAACGAGCGATCGCGAAATCGACGTCCATGTCTTCGTCGACGGCGCCGGCAGCGGCGAGGTTCAGTTCGATCCGCAGGTCCTCGCCAAGTCCGCCGGACGCCTTCACTTGCATCGCGGCGAGTTGGCGGCGCTGACGCCCGCCGCGCTGCCGACGCCGAAATCGTGGCCGCGCGAGATCTACGGGCGGCTTTTCGCTCCGCAAATCATCAACGCCGATCGTTTGCTCTATCTCGACGTCGACATCGTCATCGACGGACCGCTCGACGAGCTCTTTTCGCTGGACATGCGCGGAGCGGCGCTTGGCGCGACCTACGACGTCGCCATCGAAGAGGCTCAGAATCGAACCGCGGAGAAGACCCCGAGCGAGACCCGGCCGGCCGGCGCCCGCTATTTCAATTCCGGCATGTTGCTGATCGATCGCAGGCTTTGGCTCGATCGCGAAATGGAGGCGGAAGCGCTTTCCTTCATTTCCAAGCGTAACGGCCGGGGCTACGTCGATCAGGATTTCCTCAATTATCTCTTTCCGGACTGGCTGCCCCTCAGTCCGCGCTGGAACTGCCTGATACCGTTTCTCGAAACCGGCTTGCAGGAGGCGATCGATCCCCGCGTCGTCCACGTCACGGGGTTCGTGAAACCGTGGCACCGGGAATTCGCCGATCAGTATCCCGCCTACGCAAGAGAATTCGCCGCCCAGGTGAGCGCGGCCCATGTCGATCTCGACAAATTGCCCGCCCAAATGCGCACGCCGGGCTTCAAGCCCTTGAAGAAGATCCGGATCGATCTCCATTCGCGGATTTACAAACTGGGCTTCGTGACCCGGCGAACGCGCGCCCATTTCGATCACTGGCGCGCTCGCCGCGCCCGATTCATCGAATTCTTGACCGCGGCGGCCGAACAAGGGTTGTTCGCCGACGCGTTTGCGTTCGCGCCGACGCCAACGCCTGAGCCGCCCGATTTCGACGGGCGGACCTTCCGAGCGCGGCAGCACGCGGCGGCCTGACGCGATCGCCGCGCCGCGCCCGGCCGCTTCGCAAGCGAGCGCTTTAGTCGCGCACGAATTCGAAGCGGTCGACGTCGACCAGGCCCTTGTCGGTGATCTTCAGGTGCGGGATCACCGGCAGCGGCAGGAAGGCGACCTGCAGGAACGGCTCGGCGAGCACGACGCCGAGGCTCTTGGCCGCCGCGCGCAGCGGGATCAGCGCCTTGTGCACCTCCTCGAAGCTCATCAGGCTCATCAGCCCGGCGACGGGCAAAGCGAGTTCGGCCAAGACCCGCCCGCCTTCGGCGACCACGAAGCCGCCCTCGATCTCGATCAGCCGGTTCACCGCGACCGCCATGTCCGCCTCGTCGGCGCCGACGACGGTGATGTTGTGGCTGTCGTGGCCGACCGAGGAGGCGATGGCGCCGCGCTTGAGGCCGAAGCCGTTGACGAACGCGGTGGCGATATTGTCGTTGACGCCATGGCGCGCGACGACGGCGACCTTGATGAAATCGTTGTCGAGATCGATCCCGCGCAGGCCATTGGCGAACGGCAGGATCGCCGGCACGCGCTCGGTGATGATCTTGCCGGGGACGACGCCGATCGCCTGGGTCGAGGGCCCCTGCCCGGGCGCGGAAAAATCGCTCGCCGAGACCCGCCGCGCCTTGACGCTGTTGCGTCCCACCGGCGCGACGACGCCGCGGGCCGCGAACAGCGCGGCGTCGACGATCCGACCGCCGGCGACGACGCTCGACACCGCGCAGGATTCGAGATCGTCGACGACGGCGAGATCGGCGCGCCAGCCCGGCGCGACGAGGCCGCGATCGGCGAAGCCGAAAATGCGCGCGGCGGAGATGGTCGCGGCGCGATACGCGGCGAGCGGCGGCGCGCCGAGCTTGATCGCGGTGCGGATGATGAAGTCGAGATGGCCCTCCTCGGCGATGTCCAAGGGATTGCGGTCGTCGGTGCAGAAGGCGATGAACGGGGAAAAGCGCTCGGTGATGATTGGCGCCAGCGCGTGCAGATCCTTGGAGACGGAGCCCTCGCGCACCAGAATCTGCATGCCCTTGGCGAGCTTCTCCAA
>JBEKFO010000261.1:0-6091 GCA_050013275.1 Roseiarcus sp.
GCGAGCAGATTGGTCTGGAACGCGATCTCGTCGATCACGCCGATGATCTGGCTGATCTGCTGCGAGGACTTCTCGATCTTGCCCATCGCCTCGACCGCCTTGCTGACGATCTCGCCGCCGCGTTCGGCGTCCCCGCGCGCCGAAGACACCACTTCGCGCGCCTGCTTGGCGCCCTCGGCGGTCTTGCGCACCGTCTCAGTGACTTCGCCGAGCGCCGCCGCGGTCTCTTCCAGGCTCGACGCCTGCTGCTCCGTGCGGCGGGAAAGATCGTTCGCGGCGGTGGTGATCTCCTGCGTGCCCGTATGCACCGACTCGACCGACAGGTTGACGCCCTCGAACGCCTTCGCCAGTTGCTCGATCGCGCCGTTGAAGTCGCTCTGCAGCTTCTTGTACGCCTCGGGCAAAGTCGTCGTCATCCGATAGGTCAGGTTCTTCTCGGCGAGTTTGATCAGCGCAACGCCGAGCTGTTCGATGGCGACCTTTTGTTCGCCGGCGACTCTTTCCCGCTCCGCGGCGGTTCTCGCCTGCGCCGCCGCTTCTTCACTTTGGCGCCGCAACGCCTGATCGGCTTCCACGCGCGCCTTCTCGACGGACTTGGCCTTGAAGGCGCCGACCGCGTTCGCGATCTGGCCGATCTCGTCCTTGCGGTCGAGCCCCGGCAGGACGACGTCGAAATTGCCGTCGGCGAGTTCGTGCATGCCGCGCGTCAGGCCGCTCAAGGGGCGCGTGATGCCGCGGGCGACGCCGGCCAGCAGCAGCAACGTTGCGAGAAGCGCCGCGCCGACCATGCCCAATTTCGTCAGCAAATTCGAGGTGAGCGTATCGACCCTGGCTTGCAGCAGCCGAGCCAGTTCCTTGTTGGTGGCCTGCCAAGTCGCGTCGGTTTGCGCGAGCAACGCCAATTCGTCGGCGGCGAGCGTGTCGGCCGGCTGGCCTTGCAGCAACGCCTTGCCTTGATCCAGCATCTTCGCGACCGCGCTCTTCAGCGCCGCGTCGGCGTTCGACAACGCGCGGCTGGTGTCGCCGGCGGCGTTGTTCTTCATCGCCGTACTCAGATCGGAGTCGGCGTCGTCGGAAAAGGTTTGCAGCTTGTTGACGGCGAAGGCGATGTTCGCCAGGCGGGAGTCGCTCTTGGCTTGCCCCGCCGCATCGCGCAGTTCCGCGGCGGCGGCGATGATCCCCGGCATTCGAACCGTGTCGGCGTCCATGGCGTAGAAACTGTCGAGATCGGGATCGAGCGTGAGGTTCGAACCGTCGGCGACCGCCCCGATCAACGTCTTGCCGGCTGCGAGCCTGGTCAGACGGTCCTTGGCTTGCACGAACGCGCTCGACGCGCTCGCGGTGTCGAACTGCGGATCGAACTGCGCCGCGGAGGCGATCTGAACCGGCGCCTCGTCGCCCGCGCCCGGGGCGCGCGCGAAACTCGGCCAAATGTCGCTTAAGTATCGCGTACCCGCGATTTCCTTATCGGCGAAGGAAATGTCCCCCATCGCCTGATGAATGAACAGGTAGGTCAGAAGCGCGATCGGCGCGAGAAAGCACGCGGAGATCACGCCGAGGCGCGTCGCAATCGACAGCCGTGAATTGACATAGGTCCACATGAGCGCAAGGTCCTATACTTGAAGGGAGGGAGAGATCTCACAGCGGCTGCGACATCGAGGCGGGACTTTGGTGACCGCGTCGACATCTTGCGACCCGCGGGGGCGCGCCTTCGCGTTCGGCGACCGACTGAGGAAAATCGTGTGAGACCTCCGAGAACAAGCGAGCGCCAGCGACCCTGACGCCCCGATGGTCGCTCGCGCCAAGCCGCTTCGAGGCTTGGGCAAGACGATCGATCGGCGCGCGTATTTGTGGGCATGTCGGCTCGAGACCCGACGCGGGCGAACGGCCTCATGCCTCAGACGCCGTCCCG
Organism: Roseiarcus sp.; assembly: GCA_050013275.1. Lineage (GTDB taxonomy): Bacteria > Pseudomonadota > Alphaproteobacteria > Rhizobiales > Beijerinckiaceae > Roseiarcus. The sequence goes on from JBEKFO010000261.1 coordinate 1,913, forward strand.
GCGAAGGTCGCGTCTGTCGCCCACGGATCGAAATCTGAATGCGATTGGTTATCCGTTTCTTAATTTTCCGGGGCGAGGGAGTGACTAACTCGACATTTTTGCAAGGCGCCGCGGGGCTTGGGCGTGACATGGGCGTGACTTCGTGGATTTTTTGCAAGGATGCGGCAATGCGCTCACGGCCCAGAAAAGGTCGGCGCCGCGATGCAAAGGCGAGAAAATCCGGTCTTTTGCGCAAATTTCTGATTTTTCGGGCGATCGGCTGCGCCACTCCCTTTCGAGCGCCCCGCCCCGCAGTCAATGAGAAGCGGGCGCCCGCGAGCCTGCGGGCGCGACGTTTCGCCGCACCATCCGAACTTGTGCGAGATCAAGGCGGGCTTGACTGCGAGGACGCCCAGGGGCTGCGAATCGGGCCGCGCCGCATTGGATTGGCGCGACCGAATCGCCGCAAACGTCGGTGTTCGAGGCCGAAGCGCGCCCCGCCGGCTCAGCCCTTCAGCAGCCGCTCGACGAAATCCTCGACCCCCTCGGCGACGCGCGCGCAGCGCGTCCGCTCGGCGGCGACGATCGCCACGACCTGCGCGTAAGCGCGCTGCAGATCGTCGTTGACCACGACGTAGTCGTACTGGCGCCAGCGTTCGATCTCGTGCTTGGCGTTTTCCAGCCTCTTGTCGATCGTCGCGGCAGAATCCTCGGCGCGCCGATCGAGCCGCGCGCGCAGCTCCGCCATCGACGGCGGTAGGACGAAGATGCTGACGACGTCGCTCGCCATCGCCTCGCGCACCTGCTGGGCGCCCTGCCAGTCGATGTCGAACAGCATGTCCCGCCCCTCAGCCAGCACCGCCTCGACCGGCGCGCGCGGCGTGCCGTAGCAATTGCCGTGGACCTCGGCCGATTCCAGGAGGTCGCCCGCGCTCTTGGCGACGTCGAACTGATGGCGGGTGATGAAATGATAGTGGATGCCGTCGGCTTCCGAGGAGCGCCGCGCGCGCGTGGTGACGGAGATCGACAGCGTCAGGTCGAGCGACTTGTCCTGCAGCAACATGCGCGTCAGCGTGGTCTTGCCGGCGCCGGAGGGCGAGGAAAGGATCAAAATCATGCCGCGTCGGCGCATCGTCCCGGGTCCGTTCATTCGATGTTCTGCACTTGCTCGCGCAATTGCTCGATTTGCGCGCGCAGTTCAAGCCCCTGCGCGGTGAGCGAGACGTCGTTGGCCTTGGCGCACAGCGTGTTCGCCTCGCGTCCCAGCTCCTGAGCGAGAAAATCGAGCCGCCGGCCGACCGGCCCGCCCTCGCCGAGAAGAGCGCGCGCCGCCGCGACATGGGTCTTTAGGCGATCGAGCTCCTCGCGGATGTCGGCCTTGGCGGCGAGGAGGATCGCCTCCTGATGCAGGCGGTTCTCGTCGAAGCCGCGCGAGGATTCCATCAGCGCGGCGACCGCCTGCGCGAGGCGCGCGCGAACCGCCTCGGGCTTGCGTGCGGGATTGTCGTCGGCCGCTTGCGTCAGCGCGGTGATGGCGTCGAGCCGCTCGGCGAGAATCGTCGCCAGCGCGTCGCCCTCGGCGCGCCGCGCGACGGTGAGCGCCGCGATCGCGACGTCGAGGCTCGACAGCGCGCCGGCGCAGACCGCGGCGATCGTCGCCTCGTCGTCGGCCGCCTCGACGATCTCGACGACGCCGCGCACGGCGAGCACGCCGTCCATGGTCGGCGGCGCGAGGCGGGCGGCTTTGGCCGCCTCCTGCGCCACGGCGAGGATCGAAGCGAGCGCGGCGGCGTCGACGCGCGCCTGAGAACTCGCGCCTTCGCGCTGCGCGGAAATCGTCGCGAAACAAGTGCCGCGCGCCAGCGCTTTGGAAAGACGCGCGCGCGCCTCGGCCTCGATGCGGTCGAAGCCCTGGGGAATGCGCAGGCGCAGATCGAGTCCCTTGGCGTTGACGCATTTGAGCTCGACCGTCCAACGCCACGGCCCGTGCGCGCCCGCCGCTCGGGCGAAGCCGGTCATGCTGGTCAGGGTCATGCTGAAATCCCCGAGGCGCCGCGACTCGGCGCGCCAGCGTCTTATACAGGAGCGCGAACGGGAAAAGGGAACGGTCGTTTCGCTGCGGGGCGAGGCGAATCCGCTGCGGCCGCGCTGAAATCGCTGCGGCCGCTTGGCGGTTTGCCGCGCTCGCCTTGACGCCGGTCAAGGACGCGCCGACTGTTCGGGCGAACGGTGCGGGACACCAGGAGGGAACGGCAGTGAACGAAGCGCTCATCGTCGCCAGTCCGGGCGTTCAGGCGTTGCCGGCCAGCCAGTTGTATCGCCCCTGCGATCCTTCCCTTCTTTCCTTCGCCTCGACCGCCGCGCTGGAGCCGATCGACGGACTCGTCGGGCAAGCGCGCGCGTTCGAGGCGGTCGGCATCGGCGCAAAAATAGACAAGAAGGGCTTCAACCTCTTCGTGATCGGCCCGTACAGCGTCGGCATGCAGGAGGCGGTCAAGACCGTGCTCGCCGAGGACGCCCGTTCGCGGCCGAGCCCGTCCGACTGGGTCTACGTCAACAATTTCGCCAAGCCGGACCGGCCGATCGCGATCGAGATGCCTTCGGGGCGCGCGCCCGGCTTCCGCGAGGCGATGCGCAAGCTGATCGAAGACCTCAAGATCGCCGCGCCCGCCGCGTTTCAGAGCGAAGACTACCAGACGCGGCGCAGCGCTATCGACGAGGCGTTTCAGAAGAAGCAGTTCGAGGCTTTTTCCGCGTTGCGCCAAAAGGCGGGCGAAAAGTCGATCCTGCTGCTGCGCACCCCGGTCGGCTTCGCGCTGGCCCCTTCGCAGAACGGCCAGGTCGTCCCGCCCGACGAATTCGGCGCCTGGCCGGACGCCAAACGCCGGCAGGCGCAGGCCGACATCGAGGCGCTCGAAAGCGAGCTCGAACATATCGTCCATCAGGTCCCGCATTGGGACAAGCAGCGGCGCGACGATGTGCGCGCGCTCAATCGCGAAACTGCCAAATTCGCCGTCGATCACCTGATCGAGGAAGTCGCGGCCGCTTTCGCCGACCTGCCGCGCGTCGCTCAGCACATCGACACAGTGCGCGCCGACCTGATCGAGAACGTGCCGATGTTCGTCGCCCGCAGCGACGGCGAAGGCGAGTCGGCGGAGCCGCTGCAGGGGACCCCGTTCGACCGCTACGAAGTCAACGTCCTGATCGCGCAAAACGGCGCCGTCGGCGCGCCGCTGGTCGAGGAGCTGCACCCGACGCTGGGCAACCTGATCGGCCGCATCGACTACGTCTCCTCGCACGGCGTGCTGATGACCAACTTCCGCCTGATCAAGGCCGGCGCCATGCATCGCGCCAGCGGCGGCTATCTGCTCATCGACGCGCGCGCCCTGCTGATCGAACCGTTCAGCTGGACCGCGCTCAAACGGACGCTGCGGCGCGGCGAGGTCGCGATCGAGGACGTCGGCCGTTTCCTCGGCCTGACAAGCACGGTTTCGCTCGAACCCGATCCCATTCCATTGCGGGTCAAAGTCGTGCTGTTCGGCGACCGCCTGCTCTATTTCCTGCTTTCCGCGTACGACCCCGATCTCGGCGAGCACTTCAAGATCCTCGCCGACTTCGAGGACGACCTCGCGCGCAGCCCGGAGAGCGAGGCGATCTTCGCCCGTCTGGTTGGCTCGCTGGCGCGCCGCGACGGCCTCAAACCGCTCGACGGGCCGGCGAGCGCGCGCGTCATCGAGCACGCGGCGCGCCTCGCCGACCATTCGGGCAAGCTGTCGCTGCGCGTCAACGATCTGCGCGAGGCGCTGATCGAGGCGGATTTCTGCGCAGGCGAGGCCAAGCGCGATCTGGTGGCGCGCGCCGACGTCGATCGCGCGTTGCAGGCGCGGGTGCGCCGCGCCTCGCGCATCCGCGACCGCACGCAGGAGGCGATCCTCGAGCGCGTCGCGCTGATCGCCACCGAAGGCGCGCGCGTCGGCCAGGTCAACGGCCTGAGCGTCATCGAGATCGGCGGCTTCGCGTTCGGGCGCCCGACCCGCATCACCTGCCAGACGCGGCCGGGCGGCGGCAAGGTCGTCGACATCGAACGCGAAGTCGAGCTCGGCGGCCCGATCCACTCCAAGGGCGTGCTGATCCTCGGCGGCTTTCTGGCCGGGCGCTACGCGCTCGACACGCCGATGTCGCTGTTCGCGAGCCTGGTGT
>JBEKFO010000262.1:0-6066 GCA_050013275.1 Roseiarcus sp.
GCTCGACCTGACGGCGCCCGGCGGCTGGCTGCCGACCTATGCCGGGCGCTGACGAGCCGCGGCCCGAAACGGCGGATGACCGCGCATGCGCCCTTTCGCGCAATTGACTCGCGCGCAGCGATCTGGCCCCTAGCGCCGATGCCGTCCGATCCGCCGCCTTTCCTCCGAACTTGCTGGCGCAGCGCCTGGCCCGCCTGTCTCGTCTTCGGCGCCGCCGTGTTCGTCTGGCTTCTGGCGACCGTGGGCGACGCCACCGCCTTGCGAACCTACCGCGTCGGCGAAATCGCGATGTACTGGGGAACAGCTTTCCTGATCGTCGTCGGCGCGCCGCTGCTCGCCGCCTGGGCGCTATGGTCGGCGCTGGGCGTCCGCCACTGGGCCGCCCGCATGGCTTTCTACCTGGCGTTTCTCGCGGCCGACTTCGGTCTGTGCGCGTGGTTGTTTTTCGGCGGCGTCCAGCCCCAGATGTAATCGGCGCTGAACTCGGCGCGCGCCCTCAGTCCTTCTTCAACGCGAACGACACCGGCGGACGCCCCTGCTCGCTGACCGTGACGCGGACTGAGGTCGGACCGTCGCGGGTCAGCACGGCTTCGCCGCGCGACCATTTGATCGTCGCCTTCGCGCCGTCCGGCGAAACCGAGCCCGTGGCGTCCTCGACGTAATCGTCGCCCCAGTAAATCGAGATGAAGTGGTCGCCGACGAAAGTGATCTGCGTACCGGTTCCTACGGTCCAGCCGCCCGCCCAAGTTCCGTCCCACGATTGCCGGCTTTGAGCGAACGCCGGCGAGTCGATCGGGGCGGCAAAGCGGGCTGCGCCGAGCGCAAGCAGCAAAATCACGGCAAGGCGTTTCATCGGGGCGCCTTCATCGATCGTTCTGGCGTCGCCGGCGCTTTACGGTCCGGCGCCGGGGCCTTCAGGCGTCGTTTAGGCGTCGGCCGCGATTCCACAACAAGAACGGAGCGCCCGAGAGCATCACTTCCAGCGCCGCCGCATTCTGCCACAGGCCGTTGACGGAAACGCGCGGCAGGGCGGTCAGGTGGTTCGCGTGCTCGGGAAAGAGCATGCCCGGACGCGTCGTCACGGCGCAGGAAAAGCCGAGGCGGCGCGCAAGCGCGAATTCCCGCGGTCCGGCGCTGGTCGCGTCGCCGACGGGATAGGCGAAGGCGTCGACTTCGCGCCCGAGCCTCGTCTCCAACGCCGTCTTCGAGCCCGCCATCTCCTCGCGCGCCGTCTCGATCGGCCACTTGGCGAGCATGCGGTGGGTCATCGAATGCGCGCCGATGCCGACGAGCGGATGACGGCTGAATGCGGCGACCTCGTTCCAGTCCATGAACAGCCCGTCGGCGATCTGAGCGCTGGCGACCCCCGCCCGGCGCGCCAGAGCGCCGACCGCGTCCAGCAACTCCGCTTCGGTGCGCCCGCGCAGCGCCCAGTAGACTTGATCGAAAGCGGCGGCCTTTTCGCCTGAAGAGCGCGTGGGAAGGCTGAGCGCGAGGCCGGCCCGATCGAGCGAGACTTCGTCGAGCCGGCGCAGCGATTCCTCCAGCTCCAGCCACCACAACCGGGCGGAGCGCTCGATGAAGCCGGTGGCGAAGAACACCGTGAACGGCGCGCCGTGGCGCTCCAGAACCGGAAGCGCGAAATCGCGCGCATCGCGGTAGCCGTCGTCGAACGTCAGCGCGGCGAAACGCGCGCCGCCCTCGACGAGCCGTCGCCGCGCTTCCGCGAGCGTGACGAGTTCGAACCCGAGACGGCGCGTCAGACCGAGCGCTTCGCCGAGAAATTCCGGCGTGATTTCGAGCAAGCGGTTCGGCGCGAAGCCGGGCGTCGCCGGCGCCCATGGCCGCACGCGGTGAAACGTCAGGATGACGCCCCGCCCGCGCGTCGCCGGCGCCAGCGCCTTGTGGAGCCCGCTGGCGCGGAAGGCCGCGAAGCCGGCGTCGATGACAATATGCTTTAGCGCCATGGTCCGCACCCGCGGGCAATCTAGCTGCGAGACCTTGCCAAGGATTTACCGGCGCAAATTTTCACCGTTCTCCGCGGCAAAATGACGGGCTTAAACCCAACGTTGACGCATCGGCCGTTAGAATGCGCGCCTCTCGCTCCCTCGGGAACCCGCCCTTGCCTCACGCCGCCGCGCTCGCCCGCCCCTCGCCGCCGCTGCGCGCCGCCGCCGACCGGCCAAGCGCTTTCGCTCGCGTCGAGGTGTTCGACGCGATCGAGGCCGCGCGCGGACCTTGGGCCGAAATCGCCGCGATCGCGCCGGCGAGCCCCTATCAGCATTTCGAATTCGCGCGCCTATGGCTGGAGACGGTCGGGGCGGCCGAGCGCGTCAAGCCGATGATCGTCGTCGCGCGCGATCAAGTCGGCGCGGTCAACGCGCTGCTGCCGCTCGGCGCGTATGCCTGGGGGCCGCTTCGGCTCGCCGCGTTCCTCGGCGGCAGGGACGCCAATTTCGCCATGGGCCTGTTCCGGCCGGGCGTCGCATGGTCGCGAGAAGAGATCGCCGCGCTGCTCGCCGCAGCCGCGCGCCTCGCCCAGCCGCGCGTCGACGCGTATTGGTTCGTCAACCAGCCGCTCGCGTGGCAGGGAGCGCCCAATCCGACGGTCGCGATGCGGCGCCAGCCGAGCCCGAGTTTCGCCTACAAGAGCGCCCTGCCCGAGGATTTCGCCCTCTGGCGCGACGCGCACGCCTCCAAGGACGCGCAAAAGAAATTGCGCAAGAAGGTCAAGCGCCTCGAAGCGATCGGCCCCCTCGCCCATCGCCGCGCCGCCGACGCCGCCGAGGTCGAACGCATCCTCGCCGCGTTCGACGCGCAAAGACGCGCCCGCATGCGCGCCCTGGGAATCCCCGACCCCTACGCGAGCGCCGAGGCGCGCGCGTTCCTGCGCGGCCTCGCGCTGGGCGGCCTCGCCGAGGGCGCGCCGAGCCTCGAACTCCATGCGTTGACCGTCGGCGATCGCATCATCGCCGCCTTCGGCGCCTTGAGCGCCGGCGATCGGCTGAGCGGGCTCTTCGTCTCCTACGACGCCGATCCCGAAATCGCGCGCTCCAGTCCCGGCGAGCTGATGGTCCAGGCGGTGGTGCGCGAGGCGATCGCGCGCGGGCTGAAGACCTTCGACCTTGGCGTCGGCGAGGCCCGCTACAAGGACGAAGCGTGCGAGGCCGAAGAAGAATTGTTCGACAGCGCCGTTGGGATCACCGCTCTCGGCCGCCTCGCTGCGCTCGCGTTCAGGCTGAGACAGCGCGCCAAGCGGCGGATCAAGCATTCGCCGCGGCTGTTTTCTTTGTTCAACCGACTGCGCGCAGCGCTGCGAGGATGAAGGCCGACGAATTCGACGTGCGAAGGCGCGCCGACGCGCGCTATCGCGGCCGCCCGAGCGCCTGCATGACCGAGGGCAAAAGCCGCGAGGCGAGCAGGCGATGCCCTTCCGGCGTCAGATGAAGGTGGTCGGATTGAAGGAATTCGGTGGGCATGTCGCGGTTGGTGTGAACTTCGATGATCTTGATGTGACGCGCGGTCAACATCGCCCTCATGGTCGCGAAGTCGGCAGGCCCTTGAGCGCGGTCGACGCCCAGCCGCCAGTTGTTCCACAGGCCGCCGCCGACATCGAGGAGGACGACGCGCGTGCCGTCCGGGATCGCGGAGTCGAAGCGCGCGAGCATCCGCTGGGTGCCGTCGCCCGAAACGCCGGCGTTTATCACGTTCACCGAATAGCCTTTGGCCCTCAACATCGTTTCGAGCTGAGCGGGAAACGCTTCGCTCGTCGATACGCCGTAGCCCGCGGTGTTGCTCGCGCCGAAGGCGACGACCTGAGCCTCGGCCGGCGCGCCGCACCAGGCGGCGGCGAGCGCAATCAGCGCGAAAACGAAGCTCTTTCCAAATCGCATCGCAGTTCCCCCTCTGGTCAAATCATCCGGCGGCGCGCCGACGCACGACCTCGTTTCGCAAGCGTCTCGAACGCTCGCGCGTTCAACCTCCGTTCGCCAAACGCCAGAGCGGCTTCAACTCAATCGTCGCCAGCTTGCCGTCCGGTCGATTGGCCGTCAGCGTCATCGCGTCTGCGCGCAAACTCAATTTCGCCGTGTAGGTGACTTTCGCGTTTTCGGGCTTCACCGACAAACTGTCGCCGTCGATCTCTCCATGGAACGGCAGTGTGAAAGCTCCGAAGCTCTGATCGTAGCCGTTCCCCGTTGGAGGCCCATTCAAAACGAAGCCCTCGGCGCGCAGATCTGCGCTCACTGTCGTGACGATCAACATCGCCTGGCGGCCCACGCCGTTGTAGCCGATTTCGCTCGCCCAGACGCCGACGAACCGCACGGCGCCGGGGTCAATGTTTCCCGACGGCGCCCGGTAGGCGAGTTCCGGCAAGACCAGCCCGTGTTGGGCGGCGACTTCGCGGATGCGCGTCACGTCCTGCTCTGTCGGCAGATTGAACACCAGGACCGCGTGCGGGTTGTTCGCCGCATTGCGTTCGCCCGCCGCCCAGTAGACGGCGCCGCTCCCGGCGATCACCAGCCCGGCCACGAGCGCCGCTATGGGCCAAAGGCCGCCGCGCTGCGCCGGATACGGATAAAGTGCGGCTCGAAGGCTTGCCGCGGCGCCGGCGGCCGTTCGCGCTTTCGCGCCGAGCCCAGGCGCGCCCCGTTCTGCCGCGAGCAGCGTTCGCACCGTGGTCGCGAGCGTCTGGATATGCGCCTCCAACGGCGGCGTCAGCGCGTCGAGCCAATGGACGCCGCCCATGAAATAGGCCAACGACTTGCTCGGGATCGTCGCCTCGATGCGGAACGGGACGATCGCCAAGCCGTTGTTCACCGCCTGCACCACCTCGTTGCGAATCTGGGTCGATTCGTTGGCGTTCGCCGAAAAGACCAGAACGAGCAGCCGACAGCGGCCGAGCGCTTCGACGATCGCGGCGCTCCAGTCGGAACCGGGCAGAATGTCGCGCGGCGCGATCCAGCAGCGAATTCCCGAAGCCTCGAGCGTCGCGCAAACCGCGTCCGCCGTCGTCTTGTCCGAGCCGGCGTAGCTGATGAAGACGTCGAACGCCGCGCTCTTGGCGGCCGGCTCGGATTCGGACAAAGCGGCTATACCCCCCGGCCGGCCCCAGCGCCGGCCCGTTTCAAAGCGCACGCCCTCCCGACGTCGACCGCGCGCCGCAATGAAGAAAGCTTGGCCGATTTTCGTCCGGGCAAATCGAATTATCACCCTATTGCCCGAGCGGCAATGTTGTTCGATTCCGGGCTCTTGGGATAGCCGGGGCGGCCCGGAAGGCTGCTGTCGTCCTGCGGCCGACGTCGCTCCGGCGCCTCTAACGCCTCGACAATCGCCGCGCCGGCGGCAGCATGCGCCGGACGCGGCAAGCGGCCGCGTCCGCTGCAGACCGGCGGCCCGACCTAAGCCGCGCGTTCGATCGCCGTGCGCTCGGCCGAGGCGAGGCCGAGCGTCGCGATCGACGTTTGCCCCAGGGTTTCGCGCACGCGTCGCAGCGCCCCCGCGAGGCGCTGGGCCGGCGCGACCGCGACGGCGACCGCGACGGCGTCGAGCGCCGCCGCGACCTCCGCCGATCGCCAGTTCGAAGCGTGCAGCACAACGAAATCATAGCTCGACGCCAGCGCCGCGAGCGCCTCGCCGAGACCTTCGGTCGCGATTGCGCCCTCGCCGGCCGGAATGACGTCGAGGCTCGAAGACAGATCGCGGTGCAAGACCTCCTCGAACGTCGCGCGTCCGTCGAGCAGCTCCGCGAGCCCGTCCAACCTCTCGCCGCTCTCGGCCTCGCGGTCGAACGTGTCGGGCAACCACTCCTGCGACACGCCGAGATCGACCAACGCGACGCGTCCGCGCTTCGCCAGGCGCCGCGCCGCGGTCAAAGCGAGCGCCAGCGTGCGGTCGGTCCCTTCCCCCGCGAACAGCGTCGTCAACGCCGCGCCCTCGCTCGCGACTTCGGCCAGCCGATCGGCGAGCTCTTCGGCGGAGGAATAGGACGGCGCGATTTCGATCGGCTTGGCGATCTCCCGAGCGGCGTCTTCCGGCGCCGACGTCTCCTCCTCTTCCGCCTCGCTC
>JBEKFO010000263.1:0-6062 GCA_050013275.1 Roseiarcus sp.
TTCAGCGTGCCGTAGGGCACGGCGATGCGCAGCATGTAGGAGTGCAGTTGCAGATAGAGCCCGTTCATCAGCCGGTGCGGCCGGAACTGATCCTCGGTGAGCTCGCCGGCGAGGCGGCGCGCGACCTGGCCGCGGAACTCGTCGACGCGCCCGGAGACGAACGCGGCGTCGAATTCGTCATAGCGATACATGCGGGCTCTCCATGCTCGCGTGCAGGGCGAAGATCGGCGCCTGCCCCTGCGCCTGTTTGCCGAGGTCGCGGCGCACCGTCGGTCCTGAGGCGCGGATCGCCTCGCGCAACGCCTTGGGGGCGTAATGACCGTTGCGCAGCTCGACTGCGACCGCATAGGGGTCGACGACGTGGCTCAGCGCGACCGCCTCGGCGGCGAGCGCGAGCGCGCCCTTGACCGCCGCCGCGTCAGCATGGACGGCGGCGCGGGCAAAGTCCTCGACCCAGCCGCCTTCGGCGTCCTGGAACACGACGACGCCGTCGGCGAGCCGATTGGCGGTGACGATCTCGCTCACGAGCCTTCCTTTTCCGAGCATCCACGTTTGGCTTGAATTCCGGCGAGCGCGCCGCCGAAGCGCAGCGATTTCACCGCTATAAGTCGACAAATATTGTCGTTAAATGAGGCTGATAGCATATTATACGATATCAATCTAGAAGATTTTTCTTCATACATATGATAATGGTATTTACTCGCCCGTTAGGCGCCCGCAGTGAGGCGCAACCGCCATCGTGGCCGGGACAAGCCCGGCCAGACGGCCGTCGCCCACTGGCGGTTCGGATGAGGCGCCAAGTCTAGCCCCGCCGCCTCCGCCCGCTACATAAAGCTCTGCGGATCGACGTCGACGGCGACGCGGACGCCGCCGCGCGGCGGGGGGGCGGCGGAAAGAAGCGCGCGCAGGAAGCCTTGCAGGTCGACGCCCCGCGGCGCCTTGACCGCGAGGCGGAAGCGATGGCGTCCGCGCAGCACCGCCATCGGCGCCTCGGCCGGGCCGAGCAGCACGATTTCGTCGCCATGCACCGCCCCGCCGATCGGCGCGAGGCGCCAGGCCTTGCCGGCAGGAAGCGCGTGCGCGGCCCGCGCCAGCGCGCGCGCATGCGCTTCGGCGGCGCCGCGGTCCTCGCCCGAGACGATGATCGCAGCGAGACGGCCAAACGGCGGCAGGCCGCCGCGTCGTCGCTGTTCCGCCTCTTCGGCGTAGAAGCGCTCGACGTCGCCCGACAGCAACGCGGCGATGACAGGATGTTCGGGCTGCCAAGTCTGCAGCATCGCGCGGCCCGGCTTTTCGCCACGCCCCGCCCGCCCCGTCGCCTGGCGCAAGAGCTGGAACGTGCGCTCGGCCGCGCGTGGGTCGCCGTTGGAAAGGCCGACGTCGGCGTCCACGACGCCGACCAGCGTCAGCAGCGGGAAATTATGGCCCTTGGCGACGAGCTGGGTGCCGATGATCAGGTCGTATTCGCCGCGCGCCGCCGCGTCGAGCTGCGCGCGCAGGCGCTCCAACCCGCCGGGGAAATCCGACGACAGCACCAGCGTGCGCGCGTCGGGCAACAGCGCCTCGACTTCCTCGGCGAGGCGCTCGACGCCGGGGCCGCAGGCGGCGAGCATGTCCGCCTCCTGGCATTGCGGGCAGACGTCGGGACGCTTTTCGACGTGGCCGCAGTGGTGGCAGACCAGCGCCTTGCGAAAGCGATGTTCGACCAGCCAGGCCGCGCAGTTCGGGCACTGGAAGCGATGTCCGCAGGCGCGGCACAGCGTCAGCGGCGCATAGCCGCGCCGATTGAGGAACAGCAGCGACTGTTCGCGGTTGGCGAGACCCGCCTCGATCCCGGCGACTAGGCGCGGCGCCAGCCAGCGACCGCGCGGCGGACCTTCGCGGCGCAAATCGATCGCGGTCAGATCGGGCAGAGTGCGCTCGCCGAAGCGCGAGGCGAGCTTGAGCCAGCCGTAGCGGCCCTGCTCGGCGTTCACCCGCGTCTCCAGCGACGGCGTTGCCGAGGCGAGCACCACCGGCGCGCTTTCGAGTCGTCCGCGCACCACCGCCATGTCGCGCGCGTGATAGATCACGCCGTCCTCTTGCTTGTAGGCGCCCTCGTGCTCCTCGTCGACGACGATCAGGCCGAGATCGGCGAAGGGGAGGAACAGCGCCGAGCGCGCGCCGACGACGACCCGCGCTTGGCCGCTTGCGACGGCGCCCCACAGCCGCTCGCGCTGGCGCGGCGTGATCGCCGAGTGCCACTCGGCGGGGCGGGCGCCGAAGCGCGCGGCGAAGCGGTCGAGGAACTGCGAGGTCAGCGCGATTTCCGGCAGCAGCACCAGCGCCTGACGCCCCGCGCCCAACGCCGCGGCCACCGCCTCGAAATAGACCTCCGTCTTGCCCGAGCCGGTGACGCCTTCGAGCAGAATCGCGCCGGTTGCGTGGGCCTCGACCGCGCGCGCCAGCGCGTCGGCCGCCGCACGCTGGTCGGGCGCCAGCGCTTGCGGCGCGAAATCGGCGTCGAGCGGCGCCGCCGCCGGCTCGGGCGGCAGCGCGACGATTTCGAGCGCGCGGTCGTCGAGGAGGCCGTCGATCACGCCGGCGCTGCAGGCGGCGGCCTCAGCAAGCGCCGCCTTGGGCAGCGGCGGCGAATCGGCAAGGGCCGCAAGCACGCGCGCGCGCGCCGGCGTCGCGCGGAGCGGCGCCTTGCCGGTTGCGCGATAGGCGAGGCGAGGCGCCGGCGCGGCGGCGGCCTCGGGCGCGCGCGTCGCCATGCGCAGCACCATGCCGCGCGGCGCCAGGGTCCAGCGCGCCACCCAGTCGACGAAATCGCGCAAGGGTTTGCGCAGCGGCGCAAAGTCGCGGATCTCGGCGACGGACTTGAGATTGTCGCCGCTCCCTTGGCGCATCGACCAGACGACGCCGACGGCGCGGCGCGTTCCCAGCGGCACGGCGACGAATTGTCCCGGCGCCAAGTCCCATCCGGCGGGCGCGCGATAGCTGTAGGCGGTGTCGACCGCGACCGGCGCGAGCACGTCGACGACGACGCTTCGCTTCGGGTCTATTGCGCCGTCGCAGGATGGGTCGCTCATGCCGTCGCGATTAGCACGCGAATCGGGGCGGCGGTAGAATTTCGCGCTGTCGGCGCGCCCGCCCTCGTCCCGCCCTTCGGGCCGCCTCTCGGCGAACCGAAATTTCGCCTGACGCCGGCAAGCGGCTGAGGGGTTTCGCCCCCACTCCCGCATAGCCCGTCGAAAGATGCGCGCTCTACCGAACGCCCTATGCGCGCGAGAGTTGGGGTGAGGGCGAAGGATGCGCCGGACTTTTACAGACTCTTGTGCGTGCCGTCGCAGTAAGGTCGGTTCTTGGAGTGCTTGCAGCCGCAGAGATAGGCGGTCCCATCCTTCTCGGCGACGAACGCCTTGGGTGAGAACTCCGATCCCTTATGCGAGCCGTCGCAGAACGGCTGGTTGGCCGACTTGCCGCACGCGCACCAATAATAGGTCTTGCCGGCTTCCAGGGCGGTGGCGAAGGGGGCCTTTTGCGCAATGTGCGGTTCGGACATCGACGACCCCTCTCTCTTCGGCGCGTTCCCTCACGCCTTCGGCTTGGCCGCCTCGGCGGCCTTGGCGGACGCGCCCTCGACGCGCTCGGCGATGCGCGCCGACTTGCCGCGGCGGTCGCGCAGATAATAGAGCTTGGCGCGACGGACCTTGCCGCGACGCACCACTTTGATCGAATCGATCACGGGGGAGTAGACGGGGAAGACGCGCTCGACGCCTTCGCCGTAGGAAATCTTGCGGACGGTGAAGCTCTCCTGGAGGCCGCCGCCGTTGCGGGCGATGCAGACGCCTTCGTAAGCCTGAACGCGCGTACGCTCGCCTTCGCTCACCTTGACGTTGACGACGATGGTGTCGCCGGGCGAAAATTCCGGGATCTTGCGGCCGGCGCTCAATTTGGCAGCCTGTTCGGCTTCGAGCGTCTCGATGATGTTCACTTTAGTTCTCCATGCCGTGACGCCGAGCCCGCGAGGCGGGTGCGGCGAGCGCTTCGGCGCGCTGTTTTCAGTTGAGGCGCGCCTCATACAGCAAAGTCGCGGGAAAGTCGAGCCGCTGCGCCCGAATTGTCGGCGCGGGCGATTCCCGCTATTTACTGCCACGGCTCGCCGAGCCCCGTTTCACGACCGGGCAATTTCCAAGGGATCGACATGACGCCTATTCGTTTCGCCGCGACGACCCGCCGCTTGCGCCTCTTCGCGCCCGCCGGTCTCATCGCGCTCGCCCTGGCGACGACTTCGGCGCTGGCGCAGACCCCGGCTGCGACGCCCGACGCCGGCGCGCCCGCCGCAGCGACGGCGCCCCTCGATCAGTTGATGGCACCCGGCCCGCTGCCGGACATCGTCCAGGGCTCGCCGACGGCGCCGATCACGATCATCGAATACGCCTCGATGACGTGCAGCCATTGCGCGGCTTTTCATGAGGAGACCTGGCCCGCTCTCAAGGCCAAATACATCGACAGCGGCAAGGCGAAGTTCATCCTGCGCGAATTTCCGTTCGATCCGCTCGCCGCCGCCGCGTTCATGCTCGCGCGTTGCGCCGGCCCGGACAAGCGCAACGCGTTCGTCGACCAGTTGTTCGCGCAACAGAAGACCTGGGCGTTCGTCGACAAGCCGATCGAGCCACTTCGCGCCGTCGTCGAACGGGCGGGCATGTCGCAGGCGGACTTCGACGCCTGCTTGCAAAACCAGCAACTGTTCGATTTGGTCAAACAGAGCCAACAATTGGCGACGCAGCGGTTGAACATCGATTCGACGCCGACGTTCTTCGTCAACGGGCAAAAGATGGTCGGCGAGCTGGCGATCGCCGATTTCGACAATGTGCTCGGGCCGCTGTTGAAATAGGCCGGTTTCGCACAGAATTCTCAGCTCCGGGCCTTGATCGCGCGCCGTCTTTGTGGCGGCGTGGCGCCGCCGCCCGCTGCTGGGGCGTCGAGGCGAACTCGGCCAAGACCGTCGAGGCGCGCGCCGCCGCGCTCCGCGCCGGCTGACGGAAACGGATGGAAGAGGGCGAGGCCCATGAAATTCGAGCGGCTGCGTTTGGCCGGCTTCAAGAGCTTTTGCGACCCGACCGATTTTCGCATCGAGGCGGGATTGACCGGCGTCGTCGGCCCGAACGGCTGCGGCAAGTCCAATCTGGTCGAGGCCGTGCGCTGGGTCATGGGCGAAGCCTCCTATAAGGCGATGCGCGCGGCGGAGATGGACGACGTGATCTTCTCCGGCAACGCCGACCGTCCGGCGCGCAACCATGCCGAAGTCGCGGTCTTGATCGACAACAGCGATCGCAAGGCGCCCGCGGCGTTCAACGATACCGACACGCTCGAAGTCTCGCGCCGCATCATGCGCGAGCAGGGCTCGATCTTCCGCGTCAATGGCCGCGAGGTGCGTGCGCGCGACGTCACCGTGTTGTTTGCCGATGCCTCGACCGGCTCGCGTTCCCCCGCTCTCGTGCATCAGGGCCGCATCGGTGAGATCATCCAGGCGCGACCCGACCAGCGCCGGCGCGTGCTCGAAGAGGCTGCCGGCATTTCCGGACTGCATGCGCGCCGTCACGAGGCGGAGCTGCGGCTCAGGGCCGCCGAGCACAATTTGGCGCGGGTCGAAGACGTCATCGGCCAACTCGCCGCGCAGGTCGCCGCGCTCAAGACCCAGGCGCGGCAGGCGGTGCGCTACCGCAACATTTCCGGCCAGGTGCGCCGGACCGAAGCGCTGCTGTTCCACTTGCGCTGGATTGCGGCGAGAGCTGAAGTCGCCGATGCCGAGCGGACCAAGGACGAGGCCGTCCGCGTCGTCGCCGCGCGCACCGGCGAGCAGGCGGCAGCCACGACGCGGCAAACGCTGGTCGCGGCCGACCTCCCCGCCTTGCGCGAGGCGGAGGCCAAGGCCGCCGCGGCGCTGCAGCGCCTCCTCATCGCGCGCGAGGCGCTCGAGCGCGAGGAGGCCCGCGCCAAGGAAAGGATCGGCGAGCTCGACCGCCGGCTCGAGCAATGCGCGGCCGACCTTCAGCGCGAGCACACGCTTGCAG
>JBEKFO010000264.1:0-6060 GCA_050013275.1 Roseiarcus sp.
GCGCCTCGCTGACCGGAAAGGACTGCTGCTGAAGCGCCTCCTGATAGCGCTGCATGAAAGTCTGATAGAGATTGCGATAGGTTTCCGATTCGCGTTCCAGCTCGCGCAACTGCACGAGCGTCCGGTTCGTTTCGGCGCTCGCGCCCACCAGACCCGCCATCGCCAGACTCAGCGACTGTTCCTTCTCCCGCGCGACCTCGGCTTCGCTGCGGTAGCTTTCGGCGATTCGTTGCAACTCCTCGTTGATCAGCCGTTGGAATTCCTCCATTTCCTTTTGCAAGTTGATGACTTGGAGGTGTCCGCCGCCGAGCTTGCTTTCGAGCTGCGCCTCCAATTTCGAAGCGTTCAGGTATTTTTCCCGCAGCTCGGTAATAACCGGATTGGCCAGAGAATCGGGCACGGTTGCGCCAACGCGACCCGATTTCAAGAGCTCTTCGATCTGCTCGTAACGCGCTTCGGCCTTCGCCGTGTCGGCGCGCGCCGACAGCATCTGTTGATTGACTTCGTTCAGTTGCTGGTCGGAGATCAGACTGGGCTTGTCGCCGCCCGTGACGACAATGCCCTTGTCGGCTTTGAACTTCTGGATGGCGAGATCGGAATCCAGGGACTGCTGCTTCAACTCGGAGAGCCGGGTCTGTAGCCAGCCGGCGGCGCGACGCGTCGCGTCGAATTTCGCGTCGAGTTGATCGGTGAGATAGGCGTCCGCGAACGCGTTGGCGATCGCCGCCGCCTTGCCGCGATCGGGAGAGGTGTAATCAACGGCCAAGACGTAGGTGCGAGCGACTCGACGCACGTCGAGATTGGCCAAGAGCCGGGTGATCGCCGTGCGCTCGAGACGGGCGTTTTCCTCACCGGCGCCTTTTTCCCGAGTCGCGAACCAACCGCTGAAATCGAACGCCATGCGCAGCAAGCCGAGCGCCTGTCCCGCCAGGGAGGCCCGCGCGCCGATGAATTCGGGATCGTGCGTGAGGTTCATCGCCGAAATGACCGACAGAGCGATCTTCTCGGATTTCATGACTTCGACTTGGCTGTCGATCGCGCCGGAGTCGAACGTCAACTCGGCGATCGACGCCGACAGGGCGTTCCGGTCCTTTTGGCTATCGATCAGGATGTCCGTCGTCGCCGTGTATTGCGGGACCGCGACAGCGCAGTACGCAAGGCCCGACAGCGCGCCGACGCCGGCCGCAACGCCGACGACCCACGCCTGGCGACGCGCCGCCGCCAACAGATGATCGACGTCGAACGACCCCGACGATGCGGCAATTCCGACGTCGGCGTCAGGTCCCGGATATTGCGCCCGGCCGATGCGCTTCAGCATGTCAAAATTCCCAAGTCGTCAAGTCGTCATGAAACGGAGGCGCCGAGCGCTCACGTCCATCGGCGGCTTGCCGCATGGGCGGGCGGGCTCCGCGGCGGCGACTTCGAACCTCTCGCCGACGGGATGTCGCCGATGCCGAACCGGCGACGGTTGGATACGACCTATGATCGAACGCCACATTCTTCGTCTCCACGTCGCAGCAACGTCATGGGCAATTCCAGACGCCGCTCGTCACCCGACAACGGTTCTGCAAATAGAGGACCGAGCCTTTGGTGTTGGCGGCGTCGTTCGCGACCGCCGACGTCGCGCCGGTGACCGTCGCGATCATCAGGAGAAACTTCGTGATCTCGACCTGATCCGCGTTGTCCACGTAGATGATGTCATTGTCCTGCATCGGAAAACGTCGCGCAGCGAAAAAGCTCGACGGATCGCGAAAATTGACGCGGAAGATCGTTGGAATTTCTTCGCGTTCCGGGGGGAACTTCGACGCGTCGACGCCCATCTTTTCCAGCGTCGACCGCAACTCCATCCGATAGACGAAGACCTGTCCCGGTTCCGCGCGATCGTCGAGCAGGCCGCCGGCCTTGGCCACGGCGTCGTCGAGCGTCACGTTTTCCTGCAGGAATTTGAACTGGCCCGTGGCGCCGGTTGCGCCGAACGCCATGAACTGGCGTTGATATTGATAGACATAGAGGATGTCGCCCGGCGCGACGAACACGTTCTCGCGCGGATCCTTCACCAGATTGACGAAATAAACCGTCCCCTTCAGGCCGCGGCGCTGCAAGGTGACGAATTCCTCGTAGCCGGGATTGCGGATCCCCCCGGCGCGAGAAATCGCGTCGAGCACGCGATCGCCCGCCGGATTGATCGGTATCTTGCCGGGACTGCTGACGTCGCCGACCACCGTGACCTCGGTCGAGGTCTGACTGACGATGGCGACGACCGCCTGCGGGTCGAT
Organism: Roseiarcus sp.; assembly: GCA_050013275.1. Classification (GTDB taxonomy): domain Bacteria; phylum Pseudomonadota; class Alphaproteobacteria; order Rhizobiales; family Beijerinckiaceae; genus Roseiarcus. The sequence goes on from JBEKFO010000264.1 coordinate 2,277, forward strand.
CGCGCGGTTCTTCAGTTTGTCGATGATCTCTTTCTGAATGGCGGGAGTTCCACGATTCAGCGCCCGGACCTCGCCCGCATAGGGAACGGTGATGAAGCCTTTTGCGTCGACGGTCTGATTGGGCAGCGTGACAAAGTTGCCGGGACGGCTGCCCGCGTCGATGGGAATGAACAGACCGCCCGCCTGCGCCTCGAACAAAGTCACCTGGACCGTGTCGCCGACACCGACCTTGATCTCGGGCAGAGGACCATGCCCCGCGCCGAATGTGCCGAACAACGAACCGGGCCCCGGATCCTCGAGCAACGGCAAGACATAGCGGTTCAAATCGACCAACGCGTAATCGAGGATCGAACCGTCGCCCCAAGCGGGCAGCGCCGCGGTCGCCTGCGATTCGACATCGCGCCTCGAGGGCCCGCTGTCGGGAATCATCGAACACCCGGCCATGGTCGGGAAAGCGATGGCCAAGACCGCCAAACGAACGAAATCGCGCCTATTCAACACCGCCGACTCCATGCCGATATGCAACCCCCGCGCATTGGTCTGGCCGCTTGCCCTGCTCAGTGAAAACCCAATACGGAACGACAGCGCGGTTCTCCGCGGCCGTCCGGCAATATATCTACGCCGACGCAATCTCGTTCGACGCAACAACACGACGTTTTAGTTGTACAGTCATTGCCAAATTCTCGTATCGACATAATCATCCCGCGCAACTATCGATCCATGTTACCGTGATGAAATACGCAATAGGCTTATGCCGATATTATAAACATGAGCATTTGACCACTATCTCCATATTTAGTTTCGTGCCGAGTTGATATCGGACTCTCAACGGGACCATAGCGGATATTTGTATCTCGTATAACTACATCAATACGCATCGAAACGAAGAACGGCCATGCAGGTCTGGGCCATTATTTTGAGGTCGAGGGTCAATGACCAGTTGTCGATGTACCAGAGGTCCCTCTCGACGCGTTGCTCCATTTGCGACAAACGCCGCGTCTCCCCCCGCAAGCCCTCGACTTGCGCGGCGCCCGTCAGCCCCGGCTTCACGTGATGCCGCAGCGCGTAGTTATCGATGCGCGCCTTGTATTCAGCGTCGTGGGCGATCGCATGAGGCCTCGGCCCGACGAGAGACATTTCGCCGCGAACGACATTGATCAGTTGCGGCAGTTCGTCGAAGCTCGTCCGCCGCAGAATCCTGCCGACGCGCGTGACGCGATCGTCGACGGGCCTGGCCTGAACGATCGAACCGCCGTCTTCCTGGACGGTCATCGTCCTGAATTTGAGCATCACGAATTCCCGGTTGTCGAACCCGCATCGCCGCTGGCGGAAGATGACCGGCCCGGCGCTATCGAGCTTGATGGCGAGCGAAATCAGGAGCAGAAGCGGCGCCGAGACGACCAGCGCCGTCAGTGCAACGACGATGTCCAGCGCGCGCTTGAGCGCGCGTTCGCGTCCGCTCAACGGCTCGCGCTGAATCTTCACCGAGAAATGCTGGCCGAAGCCGTGTTCCTTTTCCTGGCCGAGGATGGCGCGGATCTTTTGGTCCGGGTACAACCGCACTGGCAAAGGAGAAGCGCGCAACAGGCTGCAAACCTCGGAAAGCTCCCTGTCGCAACTCCATTGCATGATCAAAGCGAACTCCAGCGCCTGGAGTTCGCGCGAGGCTTTGATCGCATGAGCGATGCGAGCGCAGTCGCCTTCGCCCAGCCCTCCGGGGCTCGCGCTCGAGTCCCCCTGCAGAGCGATCCGCGCGATCTCGTCGATCCCGAACTGCAGGAAATCGGATTGGCCGAGCTTCTCCAATTCGACGGCGTCGCCGAGGGTTACGACGCGCCGCCCCTTGACGGCGCCGTGGCGGATGCCGAAGCGGGCCGCGGCGCCGACGATCAGGCGCCCCATCGGCGCGAGGCAAACCGCAAGCGCGGCAAAAGCGATCATGGCGCCGCGCGAATGCTCCGCCCCGATCTTCAGCAGGAACAGAATGCAGATCACGGCAAGCAAGCTGATCGCCAACACCGCCGTGATCCGCGCCAAATTGGGGATTGGCGCCAGCAGCGCCTGAAGGCGGTAGAGTTTTTCCACGTGCGCAGCGAGGACAAAGAGGCCGGCGGAGATCACCCCGATGCCGACCGCGCCGTCGAGCGAGGAAAACTGATTGTTTGCGTAAAGTTGGTAGCCGATCTCTCCGGCGACGCTGGCCAGCACCAGCAGCCCCCCGTCGAGCGCCGCCGCAATCGGCGAGAGCGCCTGGCACGGCAAGCTGAGGTCGCGCGGCGCGCGCCGCAACTCATAAGACGATTGGCGAGCCAGATCCACGATCGCGCTCCGAATCACTATGCTCGTGTCGGTAGCATGATTGATTGTAAGCGCGCAATGGTTGCATTCGAGAGTGCGCAAAATCCGATCGCCGCCATCGCCGAGACGATCGTGTCCGACGCCCGAGCGCGTTCGCGAACTCGACGAGTGGCTCAGCCGATGAAGCGGAGCGCTGCGGCTGCCCGCGCGACGGGGCCGTCCGGCAGGCGCAATGCTGTCGGAGGGGCGGAGGGCGACTTTTCGCCCTTTGGCCCCGACAGCCGCGAACATCGATCGTGACGGACCGCGCCGGATCGCCTGTGTCTCGCGGCAAATCAACGATATCCAAAACAGTGAATTCTTGGTCGACGCGGCGGCGAGGATGATGACCCGCGAAAACTTTCCGCGTCTTAGGAACCATTTAACTTCCTTGCCGTAATTACTTGCGTGATGCAGGCACGGCGCTGTGTTATATAGGTCAATTGGTAAATAGGATGTTTTTAGTGACCTGTAGTCCCCCCCGTGTTCCTTCCATAGACGGCCTGCGCGGCGTTCTCGCACTCTATGTCATGACCATGCACTTCTTGGGCATGATAAGCGTTCGCACCCCTTTGCCCAATCCGCACCTTGCCGTGATGATCTTCTTTCTCATGTCCGGCTACGTGCTGACCCCGATTTGGGATGGCGACTATCTGTCGTTCTTGGCTCGCCGCTTCCTGCGTCTTTGGCCGGTCTATGCCTTTTGTCTGGCGACCGGCGCATTGTTGCTGGGCGTCGCAGTTTCCTGGTCGGATTTTCTTTGGTACCCCCTTACGGCCAACGCGACGGTATCGACGATCGACTTTCCGATGTGGTCGCTTCTGGTCGAAGCATGGATGATGCTGGCCATGCCGTTGATCGCGTGGAGCGGAAAATCCCTGCCTCGCCTCGCTTTCGGGATTACATGCTTCGTCGCGCTTTCGCACTTCGTTCCGCTGGCGATGAACGGCACGCTGTTCATTCTTGGCGGCTATTGCGCCAAGTGGCGCTTTAATTTCGCCCCGCTCAACACGCGCGTCCCGCAATGGCTCGGCAAGGTGTCTTACAGCCTGTATCTGACGCATTGGCTCGTCTTCAAAGTCTGCTGTTCGTACTTGACGGGGACTGCGTATTTCGCCGCTTTTCCCACGGCAATGCTGATTGGTTATCTCGTATGGTCGACGATCGAACGGCGCAGCGTCAGGCTGTCTCGCGAGTTCGCACAGTTCGTCAAACAAAGGAAAGCGATCTATGGCGATCGCTATCGAGGCCAAAGGGTCCGCCCAAGCGCCTGTGAGGCCGCCGGACGGCCCTTTCCGATCCCAGGCGCCGATGAGAGGCCGCCGCTTTTGGGGCGCGTTGCAAGCCCGCGGTAAAGCTCGGCGGGCCATTCGGCTGCTGGAATCTCGACCCATAAAATGCTTGGCGCGAGCGTCGGTTTGCAATTCAGAGCTTCCGAAAGGGAGCG
>JBEKFO010000265.1:0-6050 GCA_050013275.1 Roseiarcus sp.
CGATCTTAGCGGTTGGAGAGCGCGGACTTTGCGCGCAGGGAGACGGGCCATGGGCAGCGAGAGCGGCAAGCCGCCGGCGGCGCCGCGCGAATCGAGCGCGGAAATCGCCGCGTTCGTCGAAGCCGCGCGTCGCGCTCCGGCGCCGTTCGTCGCCAATCGCGGCCGCATGATCTTCGCGCTCGATGCGACGATGAGCCGTCAGCCGACCTGGGATCTCGCCCAAAGCCTTCAGGCGCGGATGTTTCACGCCGCGGCGGATCTAGGCGGGCTCGACGTGCAGCTCGTCTATTTCCGCGGCATGGGCGAATGCCGCGCTTCGCCGTTCGTTTCCGGCGGGCAGGGGCTCGGCGAATTGATGGGCCGCATCTCGGTGCGCGGCGGCACGACACAATTGCGCAAAGTGCTGGCCCATGCCCGCGACGAGGCGCGCCGCGCCAAGGTCGGCGCGCTGGTCTTCATTGGCGACGCGATGGAGGAGAGCGTCGATTCGTTGATGGCGATCGCCGGCGAGCTGGCGCTTTGCGGCGTCAAGGCGTTCATGTTTCAGGAGGGCGACGATCCGGCGGCGCGCCGCGCCTTTCAGGAGATCGCCCGCCTCACCGGCGGCGCCTACAGCGCGTTCGACGCGGGCGCGGCCGCGCGGCTAGAAGCGTTGCTGCGCGCCGCGGCCGCCTATGCCGCGGGCGGGCGCGCCGCGCTCGAGGCCCAGGCGATCGGCGACACGCACGCGCGCGCTCTGCTGGAACAGATGCGCGGCGCGTGAAAGAAGAGTAATGCTAACGCCTCTTTCCAATGAGAACCGCTAACGCGTTTATCGATATAGAGAATCCTCGCCATGCCGACTTTCATCGCCGGACTCGTCGCGCTTTATCTCGTGCTCGCCGCGATCAAGCAGTTCGGCCGCCTGAGCCCGGCGACCGCGGCGAAGATCGCGCGCAAGGGCGGCGCCGCGCTCAGCGTCCTGGGGGTCGTGCTGTTCATGCTGCGCGGCAGCTTCGGCCTTGCCTCGATCCTGGCGAGCCTCGCTCTCGGCCTGGCGGCGGGTAACAAGGCGAACCCTTTCGCCGCGGCGTTTCGCGCCGCCGGTCAAGGCGCCCGGGCGGGACGGATTTCGACGGCGCGCTCGGCGACGATCGAGATGCGGCTCGATCACGACACCGGCGCGCTGAGCGGGTCGGTTCTGGCCGGTCCGTTCCAGGGGCGTCTGCTCGAGACGCTAGCGCGGCCGGACTGTCTGGATCTCTACGCCACCCTACGGCGCGACGATCCCGAAGGCGCGACCCTACTGGAAACTTATCTCGACCGCCGGTTTGCCGGTTGGCGTGACGCAGACGAGGGTCAGGGCGAGGGGCGGCGGCGGGGCCGCGGGGGCGGCGACGCGATGACGCGCGAAGAAGCGTATGAAATCCTGGGCCTGCCGCAAGGCGCGAACGGCGAGGAAATCATCCGCGCGCATCGATCGCTGATGAAGAAGCTTCATCCAGATCACGGCGGCTCGACGGCTCTGGCCGCGCGTGTCAATCAGGCCAAGGACGTTTTGCTGAACCGACATGGCTGACCCTGTCTTTCAGTCGTGCGCCGCGAAGCAGGGGAAGCCGCTCTTCTTCAGCGACCGGCAGGCCGTTTCGGCGGTCGCGGAGTCGAGACCGGCGAAACGGGCGCGATAGAACACGTCCTCGCCTTTCTTGACCTTTTCGGTGAACGGCTTGGCGGAGGCGAGGGCGCCGGGGTTCTTTGCGCGCGCTTGGATCAGCAGATCGTTGGCCTTGGTCTCGTCGTCGGAAATGCCGATCTGGACCACCCAGCCGGAGCGATCGCCGGCGCGCGTTTCGTCGTCGCGGGCGATTTCGCTCTCTTCCCTAGGGCGCGCGGCCGGCGCGGCGGCGACCGGGGCGGGGGCGGCCGGTTTGGCCTCGGTCGGGTTGGCGGCGAGCATTGCGGCCGCTAGGGTCGCTTGCGCCTTGGCGGGGTCGACAGGGTCGGGGCCCTTGATCCATCCGAGTTGCTCGGGCGTCGCCTCGGCGAGGCGCACGGGAGCCGCGGGCTGGGGCGCCGGCGGAGCCACTCGCGCGGCGATCTTGGCGGGGGGGAGCACCGCCGCGGCGCGCGGAGCGCCGTCCTCTTCGTCGTCGTCGGCGCTGTTGTCGCCCTCGGCAAGCTGCGTGGCCGCGGGCCGGGCGGGCGGCGCCGGGACATCGGCCGCCACCGCCGCGAGCTCGATTGCGGGACGAGCGGGCGGCGTCGCGGCGGCGAGCTGCAGCGGAACGGTCGGCTCAGCCTGCGCGATCATCGAGCCGGCGGTGCGCCTGGTCGAGGCCTGGGCGACATGGTCGGCGAGCAGCGACTCCATTGTGGCGTCGCGCGAAGCGGCGGTGCGGCCGCCCATGACGACGGCGACGAGCGAGCGGCCGTCGCGGTGCAACGAGGTCAAGAGGTTGAAGCCGGAGGCGCGGGTGTAGCCGGTCTTGATGCCGTCGACGCCGTCGACGCGGCCGAGCAGGTGATCGTGGTTGCCGATGACCTGGCCGTCGTATTCGAACTCGTGGGTCGAAAAATATTTGAAGTAGCGGGGAAAGCGATCTTCGGTCGCACGGGCGAGCGTCGCCAGGTCGCGCGCGGTCGTGAGCTGCTCGTCGTTGGGCAGGCCGGACGCGTTGCGGTAGAGGGTGCGCGACATGCCCAAGGCGCGCGCCTTGCGGGTCATCATTTGAGCGAATGTGCTCTCGTCGCCGCCGATCTTCTCCGCGATGGCGACCGCGACGTCGTTAGCCGACCGGGTGACGATGGCCTTGATGGCGTCGTCGACGGAAATCGTGTCGCCGGGTTGGACGCCGAGCTTGGAGGGTTCCTGCGCAGCGGCGTGCTCGGAGATGGGAATATCGGATTGCAGCGTCAGTACGCCTTTGTCGAGCTGCTCGAACAAGAGATAGAGCGTCATCACCTTGGTGATCGAGGCGGGGTGGCGCAGTTCGTTCTCGTTCACGCCGTAGAGCGTGCGCCCGGTGTTGGCGTCGACGACGATGGCCGCGAACGCGGGGTCCGACGGCGCGGCCTGCCGGCTCGCGGCATAACGGAAATGACGGTGAAAATGCCGCCAATAATGGGCGTCCGCGGGCGCCGCGGACACCGCCAATGCCGCAAACGCCATGCAGGCGCCTGCGGCTGCTCGGACAAAACGCAAAATCTGGGAACGGGAACTACGCAACGCCATGAACACGCCCTACTGGATCGATGCGGCGACACGGCCGCGACGGGCCGTTGCACAATACACACAGGCGGCGACCCTATGGGAATGCGGTTACAGCGGGGTTAACGGCTGACGACGGTTTCGTCGTCATTCGCCGCCAAGGCATTGAGATACCAAGGAAATGGCGGCGAGACGAACGGGGGGCGGCATCGCGAAATTTGCTTAAATTATTGTAATTACGCCATAAAGTTACGACATCGGCGGCCCTCGGCCGGCGGCGGGCAGAGTTTTGTTGCGATGCAACAAAACTCTTGACAGTTTATTGTGCAATGCACATAATGAAAAAATAAGATGTCGACGCTTCGCGACATCCCGCCGGCCCCTTCCCACGAAGCCCAACGAGGTGCAGCCATGACGACCCCCAACTTCGAAGACTTCCAGAAATTCAGCAAGCAGCAGCTCGACGCGGTCAACGCCGCCACCGCGACCGTGGCCAAGGGGCTTCAGGAAATCGCCGCCGAGTCGACCGACTACTCGAAGAAGGCCTTCGCCGCCAATTCGGCGGTCGTCGAGAAGCTGCTCGGCGCCAAGTCGGTCGAGACCGCGATCCAGATCCAGACCGAATACGCCAAGTCCGCCTATGAGGGTTTCGTCGCCCAGGCGAGCAAGATCAATGAAATTTGCGTGAAGCTCGCGACCGAGGCCTTCAAGCCCGTCGAGACTGCCCTCGCCAAGGCGCAAGGCAAGTAACGGATCGCGCAGGCGAGCGAAGAAGACGAAGTTTCGCCGACCGAAGCGCGTCGGCGAGCGGGTTCGCACGAGTTTAAGGGCCGGCTGACAAGCCGGCCCTTTTTGTTGGCTCGCCTCTTGCGCGACGTCGACAAATTGGCAATCCTGTGGATGTCGCGTCGGCCTCTGGCGCCCAGCGTTCGCGGCGCCTAGATGAGCTAAGTGGGGAATGTGCGGCGAGCCCCGACGCGGCAGCGTCTGGTCGCCCGTATTCGATAGAGGTCGAACGTGATCGCCGAACCGCATCCGCTGGTCTCTCGCTTCCGGGCCGGAATGGCGCGATTGGCGCGTTTCTTTTTCACGCCGCGCGGGGCGGCGCCCGATCATCCGATCGGCGTCATAACCGCGGCCCGCGAGCCTCGGCGAGGGGGAGAGATTCCGGGCAGCGGCGCCGCAGTCATCACGCGGACGCGGACGCAAACCAAGCGTCCGAACATGTACCGGGTGCTGCTGCTGAACGACGATTACACGCCCATGGAGTTCGTGATCGCGATCCTACAAGCCTTCTTCAACAAGAATCCGGAGGAGGCGACGCAGATCATGTTGCACGTGCATAACAACGGGGTCGGCGAATGCGGCGTTTACACCTACGAGATCGCGGAGACGAAAGTCGCGCAGGTGATGGACCACGCTCGCAAGAACCAGCATCCGTTGCAATGCATCATGGAAAAAAAGTGAAAGGCTCGTGATGCCGGTATTCTCCCGCGCCCTGGAAAAGACCCTTCGCAAGGCGCTCGCGCTCGCCAACGACCGTCGGCACGAATACGCGACGCTCGAGCACCTGCTCTTGGCGTTGATCGACGATCCCGACGCCGCCGCGGTGCTTCGCGCCTGCAACGTCGATCTCGACGCGCTGCGCAAGAACGTCGTCCAGTATATCGACACCGAGCTCGACAACCTGATCGTCGAAACGGTCGACGAGGCCAAGGCGACGGCCGGCTTCCAGCGCGTCGTGCAGCGCGCCGCAATCCATGTGCAGTCGTCGGGACGCGAGGAAGTGACCGGCGCCAACGTGCTGGTGGCGATTTTCGCCGAGCGCGAGAGCCACGCCGCCTATTTCCTGCAAGAGCAGGACATGACGCGCTACGACGCGGTCAACTACATCAGCCACGGCATCGCCAAGCGCCCGGGCCTTTCCGATGCGTCGCGCTCGCCGCGCGGCGCCGACGAAGACTCGGACTCCCGCGAGTCCAAGGAGTCGAAGGAGACCTCCGAGGGCAAGAAAAAGGAGGGCGCGCTCGAGGCCTATTGCGTCAATCTGAACAAGAAGGCCCGCGACGGGCGCATCGATCCGCTGATCGGCCGCGAGGCCGAGGTGCAGCGCACCATTCAGGTGCTGTGCCGGCGCCAGAAGAACAATCCGCTGCTGGTCGGCGATCCCGGCGTCGGCAAGACCGCGATCGCCGAAGGGCTCGCGCGCAAGATCATCGGCGGCGAGGTTCCGGAAGTGCTCGCGGGGGCGACGGTGTTCGCGCTCGACATGGGCGCGCTGCTCGCCGGCACGCGCTATCGCGGCGATTTCGAGGAGCGCCTCAAGCAGGTGATGAAGGAGATCGAGCAGCACAAGGACGCGATTCTCTTCATCGACGAAATCCACACCGTCATCGGCGCTGGAGCCACCTCCGGCGGGGCGATGGATGCGTCCAATCTGCTCAAGCCGGCGCTCGCGCAAGGCACGCTGCGCTGCATCGGCTCGACCACTTACAAGGAATATCGCCAGTATTTCGAGAAGGACCGCGCGCTGGTCCGGCGGTTCCAGAAGATCGACGTCAAGGAGCCGAGCGTCGCCGATGCGGTGGAAATCCTCAAGGGCCTCAAGCCCTATTTCGAGGAATTCCACAAGGTCCGCTATACCCACGAGGCGGTGAAGGCGGCGGTCGAATTGTCCGCTCGCTACATCCACGACCGCAAATTGCCGGACAAGGCGATCGACGTCATCGACGAAACCGGCGCCTCGCAGATGCTCGTCGTCGAGGCCAAGCGCAAGAAGATCATCGGCGTCAAGGAGATCGAGGCGACGATCGCCTCGATGGCGCGCATTCCGCCCAAGTCCGTCTCCAAGGACGACGCGGAA
>JBEKFO010000266.1:0-6049 GCA_050013275.1 Roseiarcus sp.
GAGCCCCTGCGCCAGGACCCGCCGATCCAGCGCGGAAACCGAATATTCGCGATAGGCCGTTTCAACGTCGCGCATGGCGTCCCCTCTCCGACGCGACGCTCATACCGCCGCGGGCGCGCCGTGGCGCGATCCTAGGGTCCGCCGCCGACCGCAGCAATCCTCGGCGCGGGCGCCGGCGATGCGACATGACAACGCTGTCCGACGTCGAGGCGGGGTCGCCGCGAAATTGGCGGCCCCGGCCGCCCGCGCCGCGTGACAAACAGCGGCCGGACGACATACTCGTCAGACTTTTTGTCGCCCGGAATATCACGGGGGATTGTCGATTTGCCTCATCGGAACTTCGTAGCCAGCGCCGCGCCGAAGCGCTATTCTGGCAAGCGTTGGTCGGCCGCGGCCTGCAAGTCCGGGCCGGCAGACTTTCTTACCCGGGATCGTCCATGTTCACGCTAGGCCTCGATTACGGCACCAACTCGGTGCGAGCTCTCATCGTTCGCTGCTCGGACGGCGCGGAATTCGGCAGTTGCGTCGTCAATTATCCCAGCGGCGCGCAGGGAATCCTGCTTGACCCCAACGATCGCCATCTGGCTCGACAACACCCCGGGGACTACCTCGTCGGGCTCGAGGAGAGCGCCAGAGGCGCGCTCGCCGCCGCCAAAGGCAAGCCCGGCTTCGACGCCTCGAAAGTCGTCGGCATCGGCGTCGACACGACCGGGTCGAGCCCGCTTCCCGTCGACGCGCAAAATCGTCCGCTGGCGCTCGACGAGAAGTGGAAAGGCAACCTGGCGGCGCAGTGCTGGCTGTGGAAGGATCACACCGGCTGGCGCGAGGCCGCGAAAATCACCGAGCTCGTGGCCAAGGTCCGCCCACAGTTCATCGCCAAATGCGGCGGCATTTACTCCTCGGAATGGTGGTGGTCGAAGATTTGGCGCTGCCTCGACGTCGCCCCGGAGGTGTTCGAAGCCGCGTTCTCCTGGGTCGAGCTGACCGACTGGGTCCCCTCGGTGCTCGCCGGCGTCGCCGATCCCCGGCTGGTCAAGCGCGGCGTCTGCCCCGCCGGCCACAAGGCGCTCTACTCGGACGAATGGGGTGGCCTGCCGGACAAGGAGTTCCTGGCGATGCTCGACCCGCGGCTCGCCGCGTTGCGCGATCGCCTCTACGAGAAAGCCTACGACGCCACCGAGCCCGCCGGAGCGCTGTGCCCCGAATGGGCGAAGCGGCTCGGGCTTCCCGCCGGCATTCCGATCGCCATCGGCGAGTTCGACGTGCACTACGGCGCGATCGGATGCGGCGTCAGCGAGGGGACGCTGGTCAAGGTGATCGGCACCTCGACTTGCGACATTTGCGTGGTTTCCGCGGAAAAGCGGGTCGAGGACATTCCCGGCATTTGCGGCATCGTCAAGGGCGCGGTGCTGCCCGGCTTCTATGGCGTCGAAGCGGGCCAATCGGCGGTCGGCGACATTTTCAAGTGGTGGGTCGAGGGGGTCTGCGAGGGAGAGGAGGCGCTTCACGCCGAACTCGCCGCAGAAGCCGCCAAGCAGAAGCCCGGACAGGCCGGCCTCGTCGCGCTCGACTGGAACAACGGCAACCGCACCATTCTGGTCGACCAGTTGCTGTCGGGATTGCTGCTCGGCCAGGACCTCTACACCACCAGGGCCGAAATCTATCGCGCGCTGATCGAGGCGACCGCGTTCGGCGCGCGCGCGATCATCGAACGCATTCGCGAATACGGCGTGCCGATCGATCGGATCGTCTGCGCGGGCGGCATCGCGGAGAAGAACCCCCTGCTGATGCAGATCTACGCCGACGCGACCGGCTGCGCGATGCAATTGGCCGGCTCGAGCCAGGCCTGCGCGCTCGGCTCGGCCATCGCCGCCGCCGTGCTGGCGGGCGCTCACGCGAACTTCGCCGCCGCGCAGGCGGCGATGACGTCGATCAAGCCGGAGCATTATGAGCCGATCGCCGCGAACCGGGCGGTCTACGATCGCCTCTACGCGCTGTACCGCGATCTCCACGACAGCTTCGGCGGCCTGAGCAAGTCCGCCGACCTGTCGCGCGTGATGAAATCTTTGCTGGAGATCAAAGATTCCCAACGCGGATAAAGTATGATTAAATCCTTTAGTCGTTCGCCGGGGTCGATGCGACGCCGACTTCGTTCCGCAACCGGTCGAAGGTCGCGGCTCGCCACGCCCAAGTGTCAAGGCATCAAACATTCGAGACGATCATGATCAACCTCGCCACGCCTGAAATCTGGTTCGTTTGCGGCTCGCAGCACCTTTACGGACCGGGCCCGCTGCAGCAGGTCGCCGCCGATGCGCGCCAAATCGCCGGGGCGCTCTCGGACTCGAAGAAACTGCCGTTGAAGACCGTCTTCAAGGCTCTGCTGACGACCCCCGACGAAATCGCCAAGCTCTGCCTTGAAGCGAATTCGGACCGGAACTGCGCCGGCCTGATTCTTTGGATGCACACCTTTTCGCCGTCGAAGATGTGGATCCGCGGACTGAACGCCCTGCAAAAGCCGTTCGTGCACCTGCACACCCAGTTCAACCGCGAACTGCCGTGGGGCACGATCGACATGGATTTCATGAACCTGAACCAGTCGGCGCACGGCGACCGCGAGGCGGGGTTCATCCACGCCCGCATGCGGCTCGCCCGCAAGGTCGTCGTCGGCCATTGGTCGGACCCGGAAACGCAGGACCGGATCGGCGCTTGGATGCGCGCGGCGCGCGCCTGGCACGATTGGCAGGGCGCGAACTTCTGCCGCTTCGGCGACAACATGCGTCAGGTGGCGGTCACCGAAGGCGACAAGGTGGCGGCCGAAATGAAATTCGGCTTTTCGACCAACGGCTACGGTCTCGGCGAGCTCGTCGCCGCCGTGAACGCCGTCTCCGACGCCGCGGCGGCGGAATTGGTGGGGGAATACCAGCAGCGCTACGAAGTCGCGCCCGAACTGCGCAAGGGCGGAAAGCGCCACGACTCGCTGCTCTATGGCGCGCGCCTGGAGCTCGGCCTACGCGCGTTCCTGGAAGGCGGCGGCTTCAAGGGCTTCACCACCACCTTCGAGGATCTCCATGGGCTCAAGCAGCTTCCGGGTCTCGCGCCGCAGCGCCTGATGGCCGACGGCTACGGCTTCGGCGCCGAAGGCGACTGGAAGACCGCGGCTCTGCTGCGCGCGATGAAGGTGATGGGCGAGGGGCTGCCGGGCGGCACGTCGTTCATGGAGGACTACACCTACCATCTGGCGCCCGAAGGACGTCAGGTTCTCGGCGCGCACATGCTGGAGGTTTGCGAAACGATCGCCGCGGGCAAACCGTCGCTGGAGATTCACCCGCTAGGCATCGGCGGCAAGGAGGACCCGGTTCGCCTGGTGTTCGATGCGCCTCCCGGCGCGGCGCTCAACGCTAGCCTGCTCGACTTGGGCTCTCGCTTCCGCCTGCTGGTGAACGAGGTGACCGCGGTGACCCATCCGCCGCTGCCCAATTTGCCGGTGGCGCGCGCGGTGTGGGAGTGCAAGCCGGACTTCAAGACCGGATGTGCGGCCTGGATCCTCGCCGGCGGCGCCCACCACACCTGCTTCAGCTACAGCGTGACCGCTGAGATGCTGGAGGACTTCGCGACGATCGCCGGCATCGAACTCGCCGTGATCGGCGCCGACACCAAGCTCTCCAGCTTCAAGCAGGACCTGCGCAACAACGAGGTCTATTACTACCTCGCGCAAGGCTTCCGAGCCTGAAGACGGCTACTTCTGGCACGCCGGGCAATAGAAGGTCGAACGGCCGCTCTGCGTGATTCGAACGATCGTGCCGCGGCAACGTGGGCGTGGGCACGGCGCCCCTTCGCGATCGTAGACCGCGAAGGCGTGCTGGAAATAGCCGAGCTCGCCGTCGGTCTGGCGGTGATCGCGCAACGTCGAGCCGCCCGCCGCGATCGCCTCTTGCAGCACCTCGCGAATCGCTTTGACCAGGGTCTTGGCGGCCTGAGTCGGCGCTCCCTTGGCGTCGACCAGCGTCCCCGCTTCGCGTAGCGGCGAAAGACGCGCACGGTGCAGCGCCTCGCAGACGTAAATGTTGCCGAGGCCGGCGATGCGCTTCTGGTCGAGCAGTGCGCTCTTGAGCGGCGTGCGCGCGCCCGCCAGGACCGCGGCGAGCCGCGCGGCGTCGAACTCGGCCGACAGCGGCTCGACGCCGAGATCGTGAAACAGCGGATGGTCGGCGAGATCTAAAGTCGGCGCCAGAGTCATCGAGCCGAAACGCCGGGGGTCGTTGTAGACGACGCGCGCGCCGTCATCGAGCGTGAACACGACGTGGTCGTGCGCGGCGAGCTTCGGCCGCTCGTTGTGAAATGGACGAACGAGCGTCTCGCCGCCGCGTTCGATGCGGAACGAGCCGGACATGCCGAGATGCATGACCAGCGTCTCGCCGTCGTCGAGCGCCGCCAGCAGATACTTGGCGCGCCGCGTCAAGGCTTCGATCCTTCGGCCAGTGAGGCGTTCGGCGAAGCGCTTGGGGAAGGGAACGCGCAGATCGCCGCGCCGCGTCTCGACGCGCGTCAAGCGCTTGCCCACCATCGCGGGCGCGAGACCGCGCCGCACCGTCTCGACTTCGGGCAGCTCAGGCATCGGCGTGATCCTGGATCACCGCCAGGAACGCGGCGCCGTATTTTTGCAGCTTGGCGGCGCCGACGCCGTGGATCGAAGCGAAATCGTCGAGCGTTCGCGGCCGCTCGGCGGCCATCTCGATCAGGCTGCGGTCGGGAAAGACGACGTAGGCCGGCTGGTTCTGCGCGCGCGCCATGGCGCCGCGCAGCGCCTTCAGCGCCGCGAGAAGATCGGCGTCGGCGTCGCCGGGCGCGGCGGGCAGGCGCTTTTCGCGGCGCGGCTTCTTGGCGACAATGTCCTCGCGCAGCGCGAACGGCGCTTCGCCGCGCAGCACCTTTCGCCCCGCCTCGGTGACGATCAGCCGGTCGCGGTCGGCGCGATCGTGGTCGATCAGCCTGGCCGACAGCAATTGCCGCAGCACGCCGCGCCAGTCGGCGGGCGCGCGGTCCTTGCCGACGCCGAAGGTCTTGAGCTGGTCGTGGCCGTGCCGCGTCACCGCCTCGCTCGTCTTGCCCGCGAGAATGTTGGCGAGATGGCCGAAGAAGAAGCGGCCGGAGGTGCGCAGCACCGCCGAAAGCGCCTTTTGCGCGTCGAGCCGGCCGTCGATGAGCCTGACCGCGCCCTGGCAGACGTCGCAATGGCCGCAAGGCGCCGATTCCTCGCCGAACATGCCGAGCAGCACCTGACGGCGACAGCGCGCGGTCTCGCACAGCGTCACGAGGTCGTCGAGCTTGGTCATTTCGACGCGCTTGCGCTCGTCGGGCGCGCCGCTTTCGGCGATCTGGCGACGACGCAATTCGATGTCGCCGGCGCCGTAGAGGGTGAACGTGTCGGCGGGCAGCCCGTCGCGGCCGGCGCGGCCGATCTCCTGGTAATAGGCCTCGATGGAGGACGGCATGTCGGCATGGAAGACGAAGCGCACGTCGGGCTTGTCGACGCCCATGCCGAAGGCGATGGTCGCGCACATGACCACGCCGTCTTCCTGCAGGAAAGCGTCCTGGTTGTGCGCGCGCGACGCGTGGTCGAGGCCGGCGTGATAGGGCAGCGCGCGACGCCCTTGCGCGGAAAATTCGCGCGCCAGCTCTTCGGTGCGCTTGCGCGAGGCGCAATAGACGATGCCGCTCTCGCCGCGGTGCATTTCGAGCCGCTCGGCGAGCATGCGCGTCGCATTGCCCTTCGGCCGCATCGCCAGGAACAGGTTCGGCCGATCGAACGAGCGCACGAAGACGCGCGGGCGGTGCAGGAACAGGCGTTCGACGACGTCGGCGCGGGTCGGCGCGTCGGCGGTCGCGGTCACCGCAATCGTCTGCACGCCGCCGAGCGCTTCGGCCGCCTCGCGCAGACGCATGTATTCGGGACGGAAGTCGTGTCCCCATTGCGAGACGCAATGGGCTTCGTCGATCGCGAAGAGGTCGATCGAAGCGTCCTTGAGCATCGCCAACGTGTCCTCGCGCA
>JBEKFO010000267.1:0-6045 GCA_050013275.1 Roseiarcus sp.
CGCATGGCGAGGCCGAGGCCGAGCGCGTCGAGCGCGGGCAGGCTGAGCGGCCCGGCGCGCAGCCCTTTGCGATCGCCCTTCCCCTCGGCGCAGCGCAGCGCGATATGGCCGAGAGTGTCTGCGCCCTCGTCGCCGTAGGCGTGCGCGTCGGCCGCGCCGCCGCAACCGACCGAATCGAGCACGATGATCAGCGCGCGGCCCATGGCCTTTCCTATTGATTGACGACGCCCGTCGCGTCCGCCTCGATGGCGAAGGCGGCGGCGAACAGCGCCTTGGTGTAGTCGCTCTGCGGCGCGGCGAATATCTCGCGCGCCGGGCCGCTCTCGACCACCTCGCCGCGCCGCATGACGATGACCTCGCTCGCCAGCGCGCGCACCACCTTCAGGTCGTGCGAAATGAAGAGATAGGCGAGCGAGCGCCGCTTCTGCAAATCGCGCAAGAGGTCGACGATCTGCGCCTGCACCGACATGTCGAGCGCGGAGGTCGGCTCGTCGAGCACGATGAACTTCGGGTCGAGCGCGATCGCCCGCGCGATGGCGATGCGCTGGCGCTGCCCGCCGGAGAATTCGTGGGGGTAGCGGTCCATCGTCGCCGGATCGAGCCCGGTGTCGGCGAGCGCGCGCGCGACCGCTTCGCGGCGCTCCGCCGCGTTGAGCCGCGTCTTTTGCGCGAGCAGCCCCTCCTCGACGATCTCGGCCACCGAAAGGCGCGGCGAAAGCGAGCCGAACGGGTCCTGGAACACGATCTGCATTTCGCGGCGCAGCGGCCGCATCTGCTTGACGGAGAGGCCGTCGATGCCCCTCCCGCAATAGGCAATGGCGCCCTTGGAGCGGATGAGGCGCAGGATCGCGAGGCCGAGGGTCGTCTTTCCCGAGCCGGATTCGCCGACGACGCCGACCGTCTCGCCCTCGCGCACGGTCAGCGAAACGCCGTCGACCGCCTTCACGTGGCCGACGGTGCGGCGCAAGAAACCATGCTTGATCGGGAACCATACGCGCACGGCGTCGGCGGTCACGATCGGCTTCGCCGACGCGTCGACCTCGGGCGGGGCGCCCTTGGGTTCGGCCGCGAGCAGCATCTTGGTGTATTCGTGCTGCGGGTTGGCGAAGACCTCCGCGGTCTTGCCGGCTTCGACGATGCGGCCCTTCTGCATCACCGCGACGTCGCTGGCGATCTTGCGCACGATGCCGAGGTCGTGGGTGATGAACAAGAGCGCCATGCCGAGCCGCGCCTGGAGATCCTTCAGGAGCTTGAGAATCTGCGCCTGCACGGTGACGTCGAGCGCGGTGGTCGGTTCGTCGGCGATGAAGAGGTCGGGGCGGTTGGCGAGCGCCATCGCGATCATCACGCGCTGGCGCTGGCCGCCGGAGAGCTGATGGGGATAGGCGCCGAGCCGCGAGGCGGGGTCGGCGATGCCGACCTCCTCGAGCAGCGCGATCACGCGCTCGCGCGTCGAAGCGGCGCGCCCGCCGTGCAGCGCGATGATCTCGCCGACCTGCCGCTCGATGGTGTGGAGCGGGTTGAGCGAGGTCATCGGCTCCTGGAACACCATGGTCACACCGGCGCCGCGCATTTCGCGCAAGTCCGCCTCGCTCATCTTGAGCACGTCGCGGCCCTTGAAGAAGACCTCTCCTGTCGGGTGGCTCGCGGCGGGGTAGGGCAACAGCCGCACGATCGATTGCGCGGTGACCGACTTGCCCGAGCCCGATTCGCCCACCAACGCCAGCGCCTGGCCGCGCTCTAATCTGAACGAGACGCGGTCGACCACCGTCTCGCGCCGCCCGCCTTGGGCGAAGGCGACCGAGAGGTCGCTGACTTCGAGCAGGGCGTGTTCGGCGCTCACGAGAAGGTCTTTCTGGGGTCGAAGGCGTCGCGCACCGCTTCGCCGACGAAGATCAGCAGCGACAGCATCAGCGCGACGACGGCGAAGGCGGAGAGGCCGAGCCACGGCGCGGAGAGGTTCGACTTGCCCTGCAGCAGCAATTCGCCGAGCGAGGGCGAGCCCGGCGGCATGCCGAGGCCGAGGAAGTCGAGCGAGGTCAGGGTGCTGATGGAGGAGTTGACGATGAACGGCAGGAACGTCAGCGTCGCCACCATCGCATTGGGCAGAACGTGCTTGACGATGATCTTGGCGTTGGAGAGCCCGAGCGCGCGCGCCGCGTTGACGTATTCGAAGTTGCGCGCGCGCAGGAATTCGGCGCGCACGAGATGCACCAGGCTGACCCAGGAGAACAGCAGCAGGATCGTCAACAGCACGATGAATCCCGGCGTCAGGATCGCCGACAGGATGATCAGGATGTAGAGGTGCGGCAGCGACGACCAGATTTCGATGAACCGCTGCAACATCAGATCGAGCCAGCCGCCGAAATAGCCCTGCACCGCGCCGGCGAAGATGCCGACCACCGAGGAGACGCCGGCGAGGATGAAGCCGAACAGCACGGAAATGCGAAAGCCGTAAATGAGCCGCGCGACGACGTCGTGGCCGTCGGCGTCGGTGCCGAGCCACATCGGCTCGAGATCGCGGCAGGAGCCGCCGTCCGGGGGAATCTTGGCGGGGTTTCCGCGCGCCTGCGCGATCGCCGCGGCGCGGCATTGCGCCTCGCTCAGCGTCCAGGTCGGCGGCGAAGGGAACGGCGTCGGCGGGTTGAGCTTGACGGTGTTGTTGGCGAAGCGGATCGGCGGCCAGACCATCCAGCCGTGCGCGGCGATCTCGTCGGCGACGGTCGGGTCGCGATAGTCGGTGTGCGCCTCGAACCCGCCGAACTTCTCTTCGGGGTAGTCGACGAACACCGGAAACAGGAGTTCGCCCTTGTAGGAGGCGATCAGCGGCCGGTCGTTGGCGACGAATTCGGCGCCGAGCGAGACGACGAACAGCGCGAGAAAAATCCAGAACGACCAATGGCCGCGCCGGTTGCGGCGGAAATTGTCGAGCCGCCGGCGATTCATCGGGCTCAGCTTGAGCCAGCGGCGGGGAGAGGAGGCGGAAGTTGGGGCGCTCATGCAATGCCCCGAAAGTACGCTCCGACGCCGCAATGGCGGCGCCCCCTTCCCCGCTTGCGGGGGAAGGTGTCGGCCGAAGGCCGACGGATGAGGGGTCGCGCCGTGAGGCGCAAGCGCAGTGAAAGCGGCGCTTGATGCGCTCGCTCGCGATACAGGCTCTCTCTAGCGGTCCAAGCCTCGGCAACGCGCCTCGCGGCGCGACCCCTCATCCGTCGCCCCTGCGGGGCGCCCCCTTCCCCCGCAAGGGGGGAAGGGGTTCGCGCGCCTTGAAAGGTCGCGGCAGTCCCTCTTTCAATAGTCCGAACGAGGCTTCGCATCACACCTCGCGCGTTTCGAAATCGATGCGCGGATCGATCCAGGTGTAGGTGAGGTCGGAGATGAGGTTCACCACCAGGCCGAGCAGCGCATAGACATAGAGGGTGCCGAGCACGACGGGGTAATCGCGCTGAATCAACGAATCGTAGGAGAGATAACCGAGGCCGTCGAGCGAGAACACCTGCTCGATCAACAGCGACCCGGTGAAGAAGGCGCCAATGAAGGCGCCGGGAAAGCCGGCGATGACGATCAACATGGCGTTGCGGAAGACGTGGCCGTAGAGCACGCGACGCTCGCTCAGGCCCTTCATCCGCGCAGTCTGCACATAGGATTTCTTGATCTCGTCGAGAAACGAGTTCTTGGTCAGCAGCGTCGAAGTGGCGAACGAGCCGAGCACCAGCGCGGTCACCGGCAGCGTGACGTGCCAGAGATAGTCGAGGACCTTCGCCGGCCAGGAAAGGTCGGCGAAATTGTCCGAGGTGAGGCCGCGCAACGGGAAGATCTGCCAGAAAGAGCCGCCGCAGAACAGCACCACCAGCAAGATGGCGAACAGGAAGCTCGGGATGGCGTAGCCGAAGATGACCAGCGCCGAGGTCCAGGTGTCGAAGCGCGAGCCGTCCTTGACCGCCTTGCGCACGCCGAGCGGGATCGAAATCGCGTAGGAAATGAGGGTCATCCACAACCCGAGCGACATCGAGACTGGCAGCTTCTCCTTGATCAGCTCGACGACCGGCGCGTCGCGGTAGTAGCTCTTGCCGAGATTGAAGGTCGAATAGTCGCGCACCAGCATCCAGAAGCGCTCCGGCGCCGGCTTGTCGAAGCCGTATTGCTTTTCCAGCTCCTTGATGAATTTCGGATCGAGCCCCTGCGCGCCGCGATAGCGCGAGGAGATGTCGGCGCCCGCGTGGGCCATCGCGCCGGCGCCGACCTGGCCGCCGCCGCCGCCGAAGTTTGCGGTCGAGCCGACGTCGTTGCCCTGCAATTGCGCGATCGCGCGCTCGACCGGCCCGCCGGGCACGAACTGCACGATTGCGAACGAGACCAGCATGATGCCGAAGATCGTCGGGATCATCAGGAGCAGGCGGCGGGCGATGTAGGCGAGCATGGGGCTAGCGCCGAGGGAGGCGAATGGCGAGTGGCGAGTAGCGAGTGGCGGGGAGAAGCGAATAGCGAGTGGCGAGTGGCGAATGGCGAAGAGGCGCCTCGCCATTCGCTACTCGCCACTCGCCATTCGCCATTTCGTGGCGCTGCCGGTCGTCGCGAATTCTATCCGCGACCGCCTCGATCTCTGGATTGCTTCGCTCCGCTCGCAATGACGAATAGGGCGTCCGCGCGCCGGCGGGACAGCCACTCGCTACTCGCCACTCGCCATTCGCCCCTCTCTCACAGCCCAATTTTCTTCGCCTTCTCTTCGTCCCACCACCAGGTGTCGGGAGCGCCGGTTCCGAGTTTCGGCTGGCGGTCGGGGCGCGAGAACGCGTCCCAGTAGGCGAGCCAGGCGGCGTCGTTGTACCACATCGGGACCCAGTAATGGCCGGCGCGCAACACCCGGTCGAGCGCGCGGCAGGTCGCGTCCAACTCGGCGCGCGTCGTCGCGTGGACGATTTTCTCGACCAGCGCGTCGACCGCCGGGTCGGCGACGCCGGGGAGGTTGCGCGAGCCGACCATGGTCGCCGACGCCGAGGACAGGAACACGCGCAGCTCCGCGCCCGGCGTCGTCGCGCCGCCGAACGCGGAGGCGACGACGTCGAAATCGAAATTCTCGGTGCGGCTCTTGTATTGCGTGGCGTCGACGATGCGCGAGCGAGCGTCGATGCCGAGCTTTCTGAGGTTCTGCTGGTACGGCGCGACATGCGGCTGAAAAACGTCGGACGAGTCGAGAAACTCGATGGCGAAGGGGTCGCCGTTCGGCAGACGCAGAATCTCGCCCTCGCGCTTGCAGCCGGCGGCGAGCAGCATTTCGTTGGCGCGCTTGAGCAGCGTACGGTCGCTGCCCGAGCCGTCGCTGACCGGCGGCGTATAGGGCTCGCCGAACACGGAGTCGGGGATCTTGCCGCGCAGCGGATCGAGGATCGCCAGTTCGTCGGGGCCCGGCGGGCCGACGGCCTCCATCGCGGAGTTCTGGAAATAGGAGACGACGCGCTTGTAGGACGAGTACATCACGTTCTTGTTCGTCCACTCGAAATCGAAGCACAGGCCGAGCGCCTCGCGCACCCGCGGGTCCTTGAACTGTTCGCGCCTGGTGTTGAAGTACCAGCCTTGCGAGCCGGTCGGCGCGCCGTTGTGCACCGACTCCTTCTTGATCCGCCCGTCTTTGACCGCCGGGAAGTCGTAGCCGGTCGCCCAGATGCGCGAAGTGTATTCCTGGTGGAAGTTGATCGCGCCGGCCTTGAAGGCTTCGAACGCGACCTGCCGCTCGCGGTAATATTCGAAGCGCAGGCGCTGAAAATTGTTGGCGCCGACGGCGACCGGCAGAGCCTTGGCCCAATAGCCGGGGTCGAGCTCGAACTCGATGAAGCGACCCTGTTCGAAGGTCTTGACCCGATAAGGGCCGGAGCCGAGCGGCGCCTCGAGGGTCGCGGCGTCGAAGTCGCGCCCCTTCCACCACGCGGCCGAAAAAATCGGCATGCCGACGACGACGAGATGCGCGTCGCGGCTGCGCCCCGCGATGAAACGCACCAGCACGACGTCGTCGGCCTCGGCGCTGACGCTCTCAACCTCGCTGAGCAG
>JBEKFO010000268.1:0-6039 GCA_050013275.1 Roseiarcus sp.
CGTCGACATGAACGCCTACAAGGCGCAGCTTTCCGCGCGCCGCGATCCGATCGCCGGCGCGATGCAGCGCATCATCGAGCGCGTGCGCCGCATGCCAAAGCGCGTCGTCTTCGCCGAAGGCGAGGAAGAGCAGGTCATCCGCGCCGCCTATTCGTTCGTCAATCAAGGTCTCGGCACGGCGATCTTGGTCGGGCGCGAGGACCGCGTGCGCGCGGTCGCCGAGCGCTCGGGCTTCGATGTCGAGGATAAGGGCGTCGAAATCCACAACGCGCGGCTTTCGCAGCGCAACGCGCTCTACGCGCAATTCCTCTATGAGAAGTTGCAGCGGCGCGGCTTCCTGTTCCGCGATTGCCAGCGTCTGATCAATCAGGATCGCAACTACTTCGGCGCCGCGATGGTCGCTCAAGGGGACGCCGACGCGCTGGTGACCGGCGTGACGCGCAATTTCTCGATCGCGCTCGAAGAGGTTCGCCGCGTCATCGATCGCAAGCCGGGCCATCGCGTCATCGGCGTTTCGCTCATCCTGGCGCGCGGCCGCCCGATCCTGGTCGCCGATACGGCGATCACCGAGATGCCGACCTCCGAGGATCTCGCCCAGATCGCGGTCGAGGCGGCCGGCGTCGCGCGCCGGCTCGGCTACGAGCCGCGCGTGGCGATGCTCGCGTTCTCCAATTTCGGCCACCCGCCGGGCGAACGCGCGCTCAGGGTGCAGGAAGCCGTGCGCATTCTCGACGCGCGGCGCGTCGATTTCGAATACGACGGCGAAATGGGCGCCGACATCGCGCTCAACAAGGAATTGATGGCCGCCTATCCGTTCTGCCGTCTCACCGACACCGCCAACGTGCTGGTGATGCCGGCGTTCCATTCCGCCGCGATCTCGACCCGCATGGTGCAGGAGCTCGGCGGCGCGACGGTGATCGGGCCGCTGATCGTCGGCCTGGAGAAGCCGGTGCAGATCGTCTCGCTGGGCGCCAAGGATTCCGACATCGTCAACATGGCGGCGCTGGCGAGCTTCAACATCGGAGGGTGAGCCTCGGCCTCACACCTTCATCTGCGCGCCGAGCTCCACGACGCGGTCGGAGGGGATGTTGAAGAAGTCGGGCGCGCTGGCGGCCTGCTTTGCGAGCGCGATGAACAGCCGGTCCTGCCATTGCGGCATGCCGGAGTTGGGCGCCGGCTTCAGCGTCCGCCGGCCGAGGAAGAACGAAGTCGTCATGATGTCGAACTTCAACCCGGCCTTGCGCAACGCGGCGAGCGCGACCGGTATGCGCGGCGATTCCATGTAGCCGAAGTGCAGCGTCAGCGACAGGAAGTCGGGCGAGAGCGCGTGGATCTCGAATCGCTTGGCCGGCAGCGCGCGCGGCGAGTTTTCCGTCTTCACGCACATCATCACCACCCGCTCGTGCATGACCTTGTTGTGCTTGAGATTGTGCATGAACGAGGACGGCGCGACGATGGGGTCGCTGGTGAGGAAAATGGCGGTGCCGGGAACGCGCACCGGCTTCGACTTCTCCAGCATCTTGATCAGATCGGTCATCGGGATCGAATCGCGATGGGTCTTGGCGGTGAGGATCGCGCTGCCGCGCGACCAGGTCCACATCACCACGAACATCACGCCGGCGAGCGTGAGCGGAACCCAGCCGCCGTCGAGCACCTTGTAGAGATTGGCGATGAAGAAGCTCACGTCGATGGACAGGAACCCGCAGACCAGCGCCAGAGCCCCCCACAGCGGCCAGCGCCACAGGCGCCAGACGATGAAAAAGGACAACGCGGTGGTGGCCATCATCGTTCCGGAAACCGCGATGCCGTAGGCGTTGGCGAGCGCGCCCGCCGAGCGGAACATCAGCACCAGCGCGAGCACGCCGAGCAGCAGGATGCGATTGACCCGCGGGATGAAGATCTGTCCCTCGAGCCGGTCGGAGGTGTGGACGATTTCCAGGCGCGGCAACAGCCCGAGCTGAATCGCCTGACGGGCGAACGAAAAGGCGCCGGTGATCACCGCCTGGCTGGCGATGACGGTCGCGACGGTCGACAACAGGATCAAAGGCAGCAGGCCCCAGCTCGGCGCCATGAAGTAATAGGGATTCTCGACCGACTTGGCGTCGGCGATGATCAGCGCTCCCTGACCGAGGTAGTTGAGCATCAGCGCCGGCAGGACGAGGAACAGCCAGGCGGCCTGAATCGGCCGGCGGCCGAAATGGCCCATGTCGGCGTAAAGCGCCTCGGCGCCGGTGACGGCGAGGAAGACGCTGCCGAGCGCGATGAAGCCGATCGCGCCGTGAGCATAGAGGAATGCGATCCCCGGCTTCGGACTGAGCGCGTGCAAGATGATCCAGGCGTCGGGAATGTGCATGGCGCCGAACACCGCGTTGACGACGAAAAACAACGCCATGATCGGGCCGAAAAACGTCGCCACGCCCGCCGTTCCCCGGCTCTGAACCGCGAACAGCGCGATGAGGATGATCACCGTCGCCGGCAATACGAACGGCGCGAGGTCGGCGTTGACCTGCTTGAGCCCTTCGAGCGCGGAAAGCACGGAAATGGCGGGCGTGATGATCGCGTCGCCGGAAAACAACGCCGCGCCCGCCACGCCGATCAGGAACGCGACCATCGTGCGCCTGCCGAGCGCGATCTGGGCCAGCGCCTTGAGCGACAGTATCCCGCCTTCGCCCTTGTTGTCCGCCTGCATCAGGAACAGCACGTATTTGGCCGTCACGACGATCAGCAGCGCCCAGATGATCAGCGACACGACGCCGACGACCTGAGCGACGCCGAAGCTGGAGCCGCTGAAATGGCCGAGCGCGGTTTGCAGCGCGTAGAGCGGGCTGGTGCCGATGTCGCCGAACACGACGCCGACCGAGCCGAGCGCCAGAAGGAAGAAATTGCCGGGGGCGCGCACTCCGCCCCCCGCGTCATTGCCGTTGGTCGCAGGCGCGACGGCGGCGGGCGATAAATCCTGCGACATGAATCTTCCGATAAAAGCGCCGCCCTGGCCGCGGCGCGGCCGGGGCGGGCGGTCTCTATACAGCTTCGCCGTCGGCGCGGGAAGGGCGTCTGCGCCTTCGTCTTTGGGCGAGGCTACCCGCGTCCCGCGACCCGCCACCGCTCTCAGAGGTCGCCGCTCAAGCCGCCGCGCCCTTGGCGTGGGCCTCGATCAAAGCGCGCAACGCGTCCGCCTGCTCCAGATTTGGCAGATGGCCGGCGCCGGCGATAATCTCGAAACGCGCTTGTCCGATCATGCCGGCGAGCTCGCGCACCATCGCCACCGGCGTCGAGCCGTCCTCGTCGCCGACGACGCACAGGGTCGGGACCTTGATGCGAACGCATTCGGGCCTGAGATCGGCCTGCGCCAGCGCGCCGCACGCGGTCAAATAGCCGTCTTTGGGCGTGCGCGTCAGCATCAGCCGCCAGCCGGCGAGTTCGTCGAGCCGTCGGGTGCGGAAATCTACGGTGAACCAGCGCTGCATCACGCCGTCGGCGATCGCTTCGACGCCGCCGCGCGCGATCTCCTCCATGCGCTGGCGCCATGTGTCCTCGGTGCCGATCTTGGCGGCGGTGTCGCACAGCGCCAGAGCGGCGACGAGATCGGGGCGCTGACGATAGAGTTCCTGCGCGATCAGGCCGCCGATCGACAGGCCGACGATCACCGCGCCGCTCACCCTCAGGCGATCGAGTAGGCCGGCCAGATCGCCGGCGTAGTCCGCCATCAGCGCGGGGCCGGCGGGCAGCTGCGAAAGGCCGTGCCCGCGCTTGTCGTAACGTACGACGCGATAGGCGGAGGCGAGGGGACGCGCGACATCGTCCCAGATGCGAAAATCCGTGCCGAGCGAATTGATGAATACGATCGCGCGAGCGTCGCGTCGGCCCTCGTCGGCGTAGTGGACGACCGCGCCGTTGACATTCGCGAACGCCATGGCGGAGCCCCTCCCCATTCGCTGCACGCTGCGCCGACGCCGAAGGGCGCGTCCCTCATGACAGACAATGCCGCGCCCCGCGCTGTCAAGGGCGCTCCCGCCGCCTCGCGCTAGGCAGGCGGCCGACGATCCGCTAGACAAGGCGCCCTCTCGCGCCCCCGGGGCGATCTTGGAGCCTTGCCGATGCGTCCCGTCGTCGTCGCCGTCGCGATCACCGGCTCGGTGCCGCGCAAAAAGGACAATCCGGCGCTGCCGACCACGCCCACCGAGCAGATCGAGTCGACGCGCCAGGCCTATACGGCGGGCGCCAGCCTGACTCATATCCACGTGCGCAACCCCGACGAGAGCTCGTCGTCCGATCCGGCGCTGTTCGCCGAGGTGATGGAGGGTGTGCGCAAATATTGCCCCGGGATGATCGTGCAGTTTTCCACTGGCGGGCGCGGACGCGACCCTTCCGCGCGCGGCTCGGCGCTGCCGCTGAAGCCCGACATGGCCTCGCTCGCGACCGGCTCGGTCAACTTCCCCCTCGCCGTCTACGAGAACTCGCCCGCCCTGGTCGAGGATCTGGCAAGGAAGATGCGCGACAACGGGGTGAGGCCGGAGATCGAAATATTCGATCTCTCGCATATCCATGGCGCGCGCCGGCTCGTCGACGCCGGCCTGATGGGCGAGGCGCCGCACGTGCAATTCGTCATGGGGGTGAAGAACGCGCTTCCCGCCGAGGAGCCCCTGCTCGATATCCTGCTCGGCGAGACGCGCCGCGTGCTGCCGAAGGCGACCTGGACGGCGGCGGGCATCGGCGTCAACCAGGCGCGGGTAATGGAATGGGCGCTGGCGCGCGGCGCCGACGGGGTGCGCACCGGCCTCGAGGACAATATCCGCCTCGCCAAGGACCGGCTCGCGCGCTCCAACGCCGAACTCGTCGAAGTCGCCGTGGCGCTGATGGCCAAACACGGCGCCCGGCCAGCGACCTCAGCCGAGGCGCGCGCGATGCTGGGGCTGGCCGCGGGGTAAGGCGGCGCGCCTCTTGCGCGCGCGCCGCGCGGCTGCGATCAAGCGCCGATGCGCGCGTTTCCCGACAGCCTGCCGATCGACGAAGCCCTGCCGCGGCTCTGCGCGGCGCTGAACGCCGGCGCCAACGCGATCCTCATGGCGCCGCCCGGCGCCGGCAAGACGACGCGCGTTCCGTTGGCGCTGATGGACGAGCCGTTCGCGCGCGGCGGCAAGATCATCGTCTTGGAGCCGCGGCGCCTCGCCGCGCGCGCCGCCGCGGCGCGGATGGCGGCGACTTTGGGCGAGAAGGTCGGCGAGACGATCGGGCTGCGCGTGCGCCTGCAGAGCCTCGTCTCGGCGCGCACGCGCGTCGAAGTCGTCACCGAAGGCGTGTTCGCGCGGATGATCCTCGACGATCCCGCGCTCGAAGGCGTCGCGGCCGCGCTGTTCGACGAATTCCACGAGCGCTCGCTCGACGCCGATCTCGGCCTCGCGCTGGCGCTCGACGCGCAGGGGGCCTTGCGCGAGGATTTGCGCCTCCTCGTCATGTCGGCGACGCTCGACGGCGCGCGCGTCGCGCGGCTGATGGGCGAAGCCGCGCTGATCGAGAGCCAGGGGCGAAGCTTTCCGGTCGAGACGCGCTATCTCAGCCGCGACCCGAAAGCGCGCGTCGAGGATGAGGTCGTTCGCGCGACGCTTCGAGCGCTCGCCGAGGAAACGGGATCGATCCTGGTTTTCCTGCCCGGCCAGGGCGAAATCGCGCGCGTCGCCGCGTCGCTCGCGAGCCGCGTCAGGAACCCGGAAGTCGACATCGCGCCGCTCTACGGCGCGATGGACGCGCGCGCGCAGGACAAGGCGGTTGCGCCCGCGCCGCCGGGGCGGCGCAAGATCGTGCTGGCGACGTCGATCGCCGAGACCTCGCTGACCATCGAAGGCGTGTTCGCGCGCATGATCCTCGACGACCCCACGCTGGAAGGCGTCGCGGCGGCGCTGTTCGACGAATTCCACGAGCGATCGCTCGACGCCGATCTCGGCCTCGCGCTGGCGCTCGACGCGCAGGGGGCCTTGCGCGAGGATTTGCGCCTCCTCGTCATGTCGGCGACGCTCGACGGCGCGCGCGTCGCGCGGCTGA
>JBEKFO010000269.1:0-6027 GCA_050013275.1 Roseiarcus sp.
CCGTGTTCCGTCCGCTCGCCCGAGAGGCGATCGGCGCTGTAAACCCGACTGGCCCAGGCCAGTGTTGCAACCGAATTCTGCTTTCGCATGGCGATCGTCGCCGGCTCATTGAGTTTTCTTAGAATCAGGTCGATGGTGCGCTTTGTTATTGTGACGGACACGGCTCGCTCTCCGATAGACGTGCGTGAGAGTTCATCATCCTTGCCGTGATTTCTTTTCGCGCCGCCGAGCCGATCGACCGCCCGCTAACTCAGCGGGTCCTGCCCGGCGTCGACCAGCGTGAGCTGGCCGTCTTTTGCGTCGATGACATAAGACCCGCCGCGGAAGAATTCGCCGCCAGCCATAGCGATCTCACTGCCGTCGGGGAGGGGAAGGAAAAGGTAGTCGTACTCCTTGAGCGTTTGCGGCCCGACCCAGGACAAAAAGAACATCGGACCATGCTCCGTTCGCTTGCCGGTCAGATCGGTGGTGTAGGTGCGCTGGGCCCAGCTCAACGACGGAACGGAGTCCTCTTTCTTCATGCTGAGGAAAGCGGGCTGGTTCAGCTTGTCCACGATCAGCTCGGCCGCGTTCTTCGAAATCGTCACGGGCGACATCCCCGGCCCTTTCAGCTGCGAGACTAGTTCGAGAATGGGTACGCAAACGTGGGAGGGCAATGTTCAAAGTACGGAAACTCGATCGTGAAGTCCCTCAGCGGTGTCCGATAGGTGCAGTGCGTGATATTCGCGACTTCGTCGTAACGCTTGTCAATCAAGACACCGGCGAAGGCGAGCTCCTGACCCCGACCTCTTTCCGCGCTGCCAGACTGATGTCCACCCTCGGTCCCGGCAGCCCCCGAGTCGTCTTTCGGCGCGAACCATCCGGGATTCGGCGGCGTCCCCGTTCGCGGATGATCGTCTTCGCTCCAATCCTTGGCCAATAGGCCGCTTTCGCGCAGGCAGGCGAGTTGCTCGTTGCGGGCGCCGGGGTCGAGCTTGGACAGAGCTGGATCGGGTAGGCGCAACAACAGCGCCGCGATCTGCGCGCGCGCCAGTTCGCCCTTGTTGAGCGCCTCGGCGGCGACCGTCAGGCCTCCTCGCTTGTCGCTGGCGCGAATCTCTGCGCCATACGCTCGGCTGAGGATGCGATCGATCTCCGACTGCGCGAGTGGCCGCCACCGGCGAACCGCCGGAGAGGCGACGACCGACTCTAGGAGTTGCGCGCCGCCAACACGCAGGCCGCCGGCGTCGCATTCGACGCCCCCGGCTCGTAGCCGAAAGGTCCTCGGTTTCAGCGAAGTTCCCATCGTGCGCCAGCCCCCTTCCTTTCTGAATTACAGAATAGAACAAAAAAGGAACATTTGTCAATAGCGCAATCGCCAGAAACTTGCGCTCCGCCCTTGCCGGCCGTCGCCATGAACCCTCTGACACGTTGGCGCTCAAGGGGCATCCGTCGCCCCCACCCTCCTTGCATCGCCCGCCCAAGCGGTGTTGGGTGGCGCGAGCATTTATGAGCGAGGGTTCGTCATGTCCGAATGGCCGCAATCGCTCGTCCTCGTCGGGGCGGGCAAGATGGGCGAGGCGCTGCTGCGCGGCTGGCTCGCCGCCGGCCTCGAGCCGACGCGCGTCGCCATCCTCGAGCCGGCGCCCTCGCCCTCGATCAAGGAGTTCGCGGCCCGGCTCGCCATCCCGCTCAATCCCGTTCGGGGCGCGCTCAAAGCGCCCGACGTGCTGTTTCTCGCCATCAAGCCGCAGACGCTGGAGGCGGCGGCGCCAGATCTCGCGCCGCTCGCCGGCGCTGAAACTCTGGTCGTGTCGATTCTGGCGGGTAAGCGAATCGCCGATCTGACCGCGCGGCTGCCGAACGCGCGCGCCTTCGCTCGCGTCATGCCGAACACGCCGGCCGCGGTCGGCCGCGGCGCCTCGGCGGGTTTCGTCAGCCCGGCGGCGAGCGCGCGCCAGCGCGCATGGGCGCAGAGCCTGATGGGCGCCGTCGGCGTCTTCGAGTGGGTCGCCGACGAGGCGCTGATCGACTCGGTCACTGCGCTGTCCGGCTCCGGCCCCGCCTATGTCTTCGCGCTGGTCGAAGCGATGGCGCAAGCGGGCGAAAAACTCGGCCTGTCCGCCGCTCTCGCGATGAAGCTGGCGCGAGCCACCGTCGAGGGCGCCGGCGAACTCATGCATCGCGAGCCCGCCGTCCCGGCAAGCAAACTGCGCGAGAACGTCACCTCGCCGGGCGGCACCACCGCCGCCGCGCTCGCGGTGCTGCGCGCAGAGGGTGGGCTGCCGGCGCTGATGACGCGCGCCGCCGCCGCCGCGCACAAGCGGGCGGGCGAGCTGGCGGGCTGACCGCGGGCGAGCCCCTCGGCCGGAGCGGCCTTTCATCGCGTCGGCGCGCGGCGGCCGGTCTCTCCCCGGCCGCGCCGGCGCGACGGGGGTTTGCGCCTACTTCGCCTTCGCGGCCGCCTGCAATCCCTTCAGGTCGAGCTTCTGCGCCAGCGCCAGCGCTTCGTCTTCGGCGAGGCCGTCGTACGTGAAGCTCAGCGCCGCGTTCTCGGCCAGCGCGACGACAATCCCGCCCGACTTGTCGCTGTTCTGGTAAGTCGTCATCGCCTTCAGACCGGCGATCTCGATCGGCAGCATGTGGCCGTCGGGGGTCTCCATCTTCATGCCGGAGGCGATCGGCGACAGCGCGCCTTCGGCGGCCGGGCCGATGATGATCGAGACCTGGGCATGAGCGGCGCCGCGCCGATATTCGCGCGTCGCGGTCGTCATCGCGCCGTTCTCGCCTTCGATCGTGAAGCCGCTGGCCTTCTGCCCTTCCCATCCCGGAACATCGACGAGGAACGGCAAGAACTGCTTGAACCCCGGCTCGGCGCGCGCTGCGGAGGCCGCCAGCAGCGCCAAGGTGGGCGCGGCGCCCAGCGCCAGACGAAGAATTGCGCGTCGATCGATCATGAACGTCCCCCGGCGAAGCCCGCGCGCGGCCGGTCCGCGAACTGGCGCTTCGTCGGCGAAGACACCATGAAACCCGCCGCGCGGCAATCTCCAAGCGCAGCGCGGGCGAAGCGTCGCCCTCATTTTGCCCGACGGTTTGGCGAAAAGGAGCGAAAGGGGCTAAACCATCAGCCCTTGAGCGGACGGAGGCGCGCATGGCGCAGGAGAGGCATGCCAAGACCGAGGGTGCGCCGGGCGACGCGCGCAACCGCATCGTCGATGCGCTGATGGCGCTCGCCGCCGAGCGGCGTTTCGAGGAAATCGCCATTCGCGACGTTTGCGCCGCGGCCAAGGTCTCGCTCGCCGATTTTCGTGACGCTTTCCCCTCGAAGGGGGCAATCCTCGCCGGCTTCGCCAAGCGCGTCGACCGCGCGGTGCTGTCGCAAGGCGACGAGGAGCTTGCGCGCGAGGCGCCGCGCGAGCGCCTGTTCGACGTGCTGATGCGCCGGCTCGACGCAATGGCGCCCTATCGCGAGGGCTTGCGCGAAATCACCGCTTGGCTGCGGCGCGATCCCGTCGCGGCGCTGGCGATGAACCAGTCGATCGTCAATTCGATGCGCTTCATGCTCGAAGCGGCGGGCATCGACAGCCAAGGCGTCGCCGGCGCGATCAAGCTGCAAGGCCTGGCGCTCGCGTGGATGCGGATCGTCGCGGTGTGGCTCGACGATTCCGAGCCGGAGCTCAGCAAGACCATGGCCGAACTCGATCGCGAGCTGACCCGCGGCGAACGCGCGGTCGCCGGGATCGACCGGCTCGACCGTTTCGCGGCGCCCTTCAAGGCGGTCGCGCTCGCGGCCTTCGAGCAGCGCCGGCGGGCGCGCGACGCGTTCCGCCGCCGCCCGCGCGAGAGCGACGCCCGGCGCGACGCCGACATGACGTAATCGGCCGCGCGGCCGCCCGCGAACGAGAATTCAAGGCAATGCGTCAAATTTGACGCTTTGGCGAAATCGCGCGCCAGCCATGTCGCGCGAAAATGTCCGCTAAAGCCCTGTTTCATCAAGGTTTAACCACTTGCGTTAGGCGGCTTTGAGCCGTCGCCCGTCACTCTCTCCCGCATGAACTTGGGTCAATGGGGAGACCTGGCGATGCTACCGGCTCCAAAGTACAGCGCCTTCGAACCGCGGCGATTCGCGGCGCCGGACCCGCGCGCCGACGGGCGCCAGCGGATCGTGCGCCTCGACAGCGAGCAAGTCGTCATCGCGCGCGTCGTCGCCGGCGTGTTCATGAACGTCACCGTGCCGACCAGCGCCTATCGCGGCGTCATGCTGCGTATCGCCGGCGCGCGCGCCGACGGCTTCTCCTATGAAATCCGCCTCGTCCACGCGGACCCCGACCTTTGCGTCGCGCTCGCCGAGGCGAACGACGACTGGGACGTGCATGCGGAATGGCGGCTGTGGGCGAGGGTTCTCAGGTTGCCGGCGCTGGTCGAGCGCGTCGAGGGCCGCGACGAACCGGACCGGCCGTTGCTCGGCAAAGTCGCAGTGCGCCGGCCCGCCCCGCGCCGGCGCGGCAAGACGATCACCGCGCGGCGCGCGCGTTTCCTGACCCGCCGCAAGGTCGGGCGCCCGGAGCTTTGCGCCCCGGTGCTCGCGGGCGCGCGCGAATTGTTCGGCGGCGCCGATCCGGAGCGCTGAGGCGACCGCCTGTACCGGTCGCCACGCGGGTACGCTTTCGCCGAAACAGACCCAATTGTCTCTGGCCGGTCCGGTCGGCTCGACGTAGGTTGCGGACCCGCGCGTTGCGCGCCCAGCCGTTACGAGTCGTCATGCGCACCGACGTCTTTGCCGCCATGGCGGCGTTCTGCTTCGTTTCCGGGGTCACGCCCGGTCCGAACAATCTGATGCTGATGACGTCGGGGGTCAACTTCGGCTTCCGGCGAACCCTGCCCCATCTCATGGGCGTCGTCGTCGGCTTTTGCCTGATGGTGGCGCTGATCGGGCTCGGCCTCGACGCCATCTTCTCGCGCTTTCCCGCGTTCCTGCCGGCGATGCGCTATCTCGGCGCCGCCTATATGCTCTGGCTCGCGACAAAAATCGCGCTCGCCGGCCCCGTGCGCGAGGGCGAAATCCGCGGCGCGCCGCTCGGCTTCTTCGGCGCGGTGGCGTTTCAATGGGTCAATCCCAAGGGCTGGGTGATCGCGATCAGCGCCCTGACCGCCTATTCGGTCGTCGACGACTACACCCGCAACGTCCTGATCGTCGCGCTCGCTTATCTCGCGATCGGCCTGCCCAGCAGCGGCTCGTGGGCGCTGCTCGGCTCGTCAATGCGCCGCGCGCTCGGCGATCCGCGCGTCGCCCGCCCGTTCAACCTGACGATGGCGGCGCTTCTCGTCGCTTCGATCGCGCCGGTGCTGTTCGAAGGATAGTCTTCACCGGAACGGCGGTTCGTCGAAGCTGCGCAATTTGCGCGAATGCAGCGTCGCGTGCTGGTTCTGCAGCAGCTCCAGCGCGGCGATGCCGATCTGCAAATG
The DNA here is from genome assembly GCA_050013275.1 of Roseiarcus sp. Lineage (GTDB taxonomy): Bacteria > Pseudomonadota > Alphaproteobacteria > Rhizobiales > Beijerinckiaceae > Roseiarcus. Next base: position 5,446 of record JBEKFO010000269.1, read on the forward strand.
CTCGCCGATCGCGCGCTCGTAGAACGCGTTCGCCGCGCCGGGCAGCTTGATTTCGCCGTGCAGCGGCTTGTCGGAGACGCACAGCAGCGTGCCGTAGGGCACGCGCATGCGAAAGCCTTGCGTCGCAATCGTCGCCGATTCCATGTCGACCGCGACGGCGCGCGACAGGTTGATGCGCCGGCGTTCCTGCGTCCAGCGCAATTCCCAGTTGCGATCGTCGTTGGTGACGACGGTTCCCGTGCGCAGGCGCCGCTTCAGCGGCTCGCCGCGATCGCCGGTGACGCGCGCCACCGCCTCCTGCAGCGCGACCTGCACTTCGGCGAGCGCCGGGATCGGCATGTCGAGAGGCACCGCGTCGTCGAGGATCTTGTCCTGCCGGAGATAGGCGTGCGCGAGCACGTAATCGCCGATAAGCTGCGATTGCCTGAGGCCGGCGCAATGGCCGACCATCAGCCAGCAGTGCGGGCGCAGCACCGCGATGTGGTCGGTGATGGTCTTGGCGTTGGCGGGCCCGACGCCGATGTTGACGAGGCTGACGCCGCGCCCGTCGGCGCGCACGACGTGATAGGCGGGCATCTGGAA
>JBEKFO010000270.1:0-6017 GCA_050013275.1 Roseiarcus sp.
ACTGCGGTTCGCAGGCCCTCTTCCGTGGCGCGCCGCGCGGCGCGAACTGACTGCTGCACGCTTCCTCCCGAATCGCGGTGAAGGTCGGTCCGCAGCCGTTAGAGGAACCGCATGACGGCTGCGTGACGGCGCCGGCGCGCTCCGCCGTCAGGCGGCCGCGCGCCCGCCGAGAGGAAAGCGACGCAAAATCGTGAAGACGCGCTCGGTGCCGCTTTCGGCATAGAGAGCGAGGGCGTCCACTCGGAGCAGCGGCGAATCGACGCGGCGCTCGAATTCCCGCGCCAGCGTCCCGGCGACCGGTTCGGCCCCTTCGACGGCGTTGGTCAGCGTGAAGTGCGGGCGGAATTCGTCGAGCGCATAGGGATAGCCCCATGCGTCGAGCATTTCGCGCTGGCGCGGCGTGAGGCGCTCGGGATTGCGGCGTTCACGCTCGGTCGCCGAAAGCGGCGCGCGGAACGCGTCGAGCGAGCGTACGACCGTATGCTCGAGGCGGGCGAGGTCGGCCGACGGCGCGATCGGGGTCAAGGCGACGAAGGCGCGGTTCCGCCCCAATGCGATCGTCGAAACGCGGAGCGGCCCGGCGTCGAACGGCGCCAGCGTATCGGCGAGCGCGGCGACGGCGCGGATAAGCTCGTCCGCGCTCTTGCCCACGGCGAGACGGAACGGCGCTTTGAGCGTGGCGTGGAAGCCGTAGCGGCGCGGCTCGGCGGTGAGCTCCCGCCACGCCTCTGCGTCAATCCCGTCGAAGGCGAAAGGCCTGCTCGGCTCGCCCGCGCCGGCGTCGCGGCCGAGCACGTCGCAGCCGAAGCGCCACAGCTCGCTCGCGGGCGGGGGGGCGAGATAGACGGCGTAGCGGGACGGCTGGCTCAACGGCGGACGCTCGGACGATGCGAAGCGACGAGATCGTGCAGGCGCGCCACCGCTTCGTCGAGCGCGCCGTCGTTGAAAATGGTGGCGTCGGGCTCGAACGCGACCTCGCGCGCGAACGCCCGGTCGAGCCGCTCGCGCCGCCCTTCGCTTCCCTCGCGTCCGCGCGCCGCGAGGCGCGCCGCCAGCGTTTCGTGGCGAGCGGTCACCAGCACGACGAGGCTGCGCGCGTAGCGGCGCCGCACGTCGGGGACGATCGCGCGCGAGACGTTGCAGACGGCCGCGAAGCCGCCGCCGATGCGCGCGTCGACTTCGCTCGGGACGCCGTAATAGAGGCCGTGCGCCGCCCAGCTCAGCGCGAACCGGCCGCGTTCGCGCGCGAGCAGGAACTGGCTCTCCTCGAGCGTGTCGTGGTCCTCGAAGGCGTCGGCGCGCCGCGTCACCACCCGCCTGACGAAAAAAACGCCGTCCGCTTCGCCGAGGCGCGCGCCGAGCCCGCGGATCAAGCTGTCCTTGCCCGCGCCGCTGGGGCCGACGACGGCGACGAAAAGACCGTGATGCGGGCAGACGTCGTCAGACGGGATCACTTCGACCATTCCCCATCCGCGCGCTCCCTTCCCCCCTTGCGGGGGGAGGTGGCCCTCGCGTCAGCGAGGGTCGGATGAGGGGGTGCGCGCAAGCGCGACCGCCAGCGGCGATGCGGCTCTGAGTCGTCTCGCTTCGCTGGACCCCCCTCATCCAGCCGGCTCCGCCGGCCACCTTCCCCCGCAAGGGGGGAAGGGACGCGCGTCTCTTCATTTTGCCGACTCTGGCCACGAGCCTCACGCCACCCGGCGGCCCGCGCGCCAGACCGCGCGAACGACCGGCTCGCCTTGATGCGCGCAGGCGCGCACCAGGTCCGCCCGCCGGCCGACCGCGATCTCGCCGCGATCGGTGAGCCCCGCAGCTTCGGCGGGGTTCTTCGTGACCAGCCGGATCGCGCCCGGCAAGCCGCCGATGTTCGGCGCATCCGCGAGGCGGAAGGCGCCCATCAGCAGCGCCGCCGGCACGTAATCCGACGAGAGAATGTCGAGCAACCCCGCCTCGGCGAAATCGCGCGCCGAGGCGTTGCCCGAATGCGAGCCGCCGCGCACGACGTTCGGCGCACCCATCACCGTCGCCATGCCCGCCTCGTGCGAGGCGGCGGCCGCCTCGAGCGTGGTGGGGAATTCGGCGATCGCGACGCCTTCGCGCTGGGCCAGCGCGACGTCCTCGAGCGTGGTGTCGTCGTGGCTCGCCAGGGTCAGGCCATAGGCCTTGGCGATGGCGACGACGCGCGGCCGGTTTGCTTCGGCGCGCTCGCGACCGACGCGCTGTCGCTCGCGCACGACTTCGTTGAGGTGCGCCTCCGACTTGCCAGTCTTGCCGCGGTAATAAATGAAGTACTTCTCGATGTCGCGGAACTGGCGTTGGCCGGGGGTGTGGTCCATCAGCGAAATCAGCCGAGCCGGGTGCACGCGCAGGAACTCCTCCAGGAACTCGACGACGTTGGGCGAAGGAATCTCGCAGCGCAGATGGGTCTGGTGATCGGCGCGCAGCAGGTCGGCCGCGCGGGCCTGTTCGATCGTGTCGGCGAGAACGACGACTTGCTCGCCGACGCCGCCCCTCTCTTCGTAGGAGTCCATGCCGACGCGGAAGGAATCGAACACCGTGGTGATGCCTGCGGTGACGATCTGCGCGTCGTAAGCCATGACCGCGCTGCCGGCGTGCCAGACGACGCGCGGCCGCGGCATGTAATGGGCTTCGAGGTGGTCGGTGTGCAACTCGACGAGGCCAGGCAGGAGATAGTCGCCGCCGCAGTCGACGCCGGTCTGCGAGCCGCGGCCTTCGCCGATTTCGACGATGCGCCCGCCTTCGACGACGACGTGGCCGCGGAACGCGCGCTCGGCGGTCACGACCGTCGCGTTGTTGAAGACCGTGGGGTCGTTGTCGCGAAACTCCATGACCCTAGGCTCCGTGCTTTTCGAGGAACGCCTCGGCCGAGAGGGCGCGAAAATCGTCGAGCGCCGCGCGCAGGGTCGCGTGCGGCCAGTCCCACCACGCGAGCGCGTCCATGCGCTCGCCGATTCCGGGCGCGAAGCGCTCTTTGAGCGGTCGCGCCGGCACGCCGGCGACGATCGTATAGGGCGCGACGTCGCGCGTGACGACCGCGCCGGCGCCGATCACCGCGCCGTTGCCGACCGTTACGCCCGGCGTGACCGTTACGCCATGGCCGATCCAGACATCGTGGCCGATCGTGACCGTGTTCTCGCGCCGCCAGTCGAAGAAACTCTCTTCGCGCGCCGCGTCGGGCCAATAGTCGTGGGCGCGATAGGTGAAATGATGCAGCGTCGCGCGCCAAGTCGGGTGGTTGGTGGCGTTGAGCCGCGCGTGCGAGGCGATGTTGACGAACTTGCCGATGCGCGACGCCCAGGTCTCGCTGTCCTGCATCATGTAGGAATAGTCGACGACATGGGTCTCGGTGACGACGCAGCGCTCGGCGATCTCGACGTAGCGCCCGAGCGCGCTGTCCCTGACGACCGCGGTGGGGTGCACCAGCGGCGCCTCGCTGAGGCGCGTCGTGACCTTCGGAGCTTTTGCGGCGGCGTTCATGCGGCCTCGCGATCGGAAAAGAGCGAAACGTCGACGATCCGGTCGGCGACGCGGGCGCGCACGTCCTCGTCGTGGAAGATCGCGAGGAAGCCCGTGCCCTGCGCCTTGCGCTCGGCGATCAGGTGGACGACGGCTTCGCGATTGACCGCGTCGAGCGAGGCGGTCGGCTCGTCGAGGATCAGCAGGCGATGGTCGCCCGCGAAGCCGCGCGCGATGTTGACGCGCTGCTGCTCGCCGCCCGAGAAGGTCGCGGGCGGCAACGGCCACAGCTTTTCCGGCAGGCGGAGCCGCGCCAGCAGCGAAGCGGCCCGATCGCGCGCGGCGGCGTCGTCGAGCCCGGACTCGCGCGCCGCCGCCGCGACGATGTCGATCGCGCCGACGCGCGGAATGACGCGCAGAAACTGGCTGACATAGCCGATGATGCGCCGCCGCGCGTCGAGAATGTCCCAAGCCGGCGCATGCGCGATGTCGATCGCGCGTTCGCCGTCGGCGAGAAGAATCCGGCCCTGGCCGACGAGGTAATTGCCGAAAGCCATTTTCAGGATCGACGATTTGCCGACCCCGGAGGGACCGCCGAGGACGACGCATTCGCCGGCGGCGACGGTGAAGGAAACGCCGTGGACGACGGGCAGGCGCGCGCCGCCGTGCAGATGCAGCGTGAAGGCCTTGGCAAGGCCCTCGACGCGCAGCAGTTCGCCTTTCTGAAGCGCGCTCATGCGGCCAGCACCGAGGAAACGAGGAGTTGGGTGTAGGGCGCCTGCGGATCGTCGAGCACGCGGTCGGTCAGGCCGCTCTCGATCACTTCGCCCTCTTTCATCACCAGGATGCGATGGGAAAGCAGGCGCGCAACCGCGAGATCGTGGGTCACCAGCACGACGGCGAGGCCCATGTCGGCGATCAGGCCGCGCAGCAGGTCGAGCAGACGCGCCTGGACCGAGACGTCGAGCCCGCCGGTCGGCTCGTCCATGAACATGAGGCGCGGCCGCGTCACCAGGTTGCGCGCGATCTGCAAACGCTGGCGCATGCCGCCGGAATAGGTGGTCGGCGGATCGTCGATGCGGTCGGCGGCGATCTCGACCCGCCCCAGCCATTCCAGCGCGTTCGCGCGAATGCGGCCGTAATGGCGGTCGCCGACCGCCATCAGCCGCTCGCCGATGTTGCCGCCCGCCGAAACGCCCATGCGCAGGCCGCGCGCCGCATCCTGGTGCACGAAGCCCCAGTCGCTGCGCATCAGCGCCCGTCGCTCGGCTTCGCTCAGCGAGGAGAGGGCGCGTTCGCGCCCATCGCGCATGCGGTAGACGACCTCGCCCGCGTCGGGGGCGAGCGCGCCGCCGATCAAGTTGAGCAGCGTCGTTTTGCCCGAGCCCGATTCGCCGACGATCGCCAGCGCCTCGCCTTCGTTCAGTTCGAAGGAAACGTCGTGGCAGGCGGCGATCGCGCCGTAGCGCTTGCAAAGGCCTTGCGCGGAAAGCAGCGGGGCGGTCATGTTCGCCGCCCTTTGATGACTTTGACGACAAGGCCGTCTTGGCCGGGCTTGTCCCGGCCAGCCACGCGGTCAAGCTGCAGTTCGGCGGCAGGACGAATCCCTCCGGTCGAGCCCTTATTTGAGACCGACGCGGTGCGTCGCCGCGTGGATGGCCGGGACAAGCCCGGCCATGACGGGAGAGGGTTTGTGCAGGCGACAATCATTCGGCCGCGTCCTTCTTCTGCGCGTCCTGCCGCTTCTGGCAATAGTCGGTGTCGGAGCAGACGAACATGCGCCCGCCGCGATCGTCGATGACGACTTCGTCGAGGAACGAATCGGCGGAGCCGCAAAATTCGCAAGCCGCGTCGAACTTGGTGCGTTCGAAGGGATGGTCTTCGAAGTCGAGCGAGACGACGCGCGTGTGGGGCGGGATCGCGTAGATGCGCTGCTCGCGGCCGGCGCCGAAGAGTTGCAGCGCGGGGCAATCGTCGAGCTTGGGGTTGTCGAACTTGGGAATCGGCGAGGGGTCCATGATGTAGCGGTCGGCGACGCGCGCGGGATAGGCGTAGGTCGTCGCGATGTGGCCGTGGCGCGCGATGTCCTCGTAGAGCTTGACGTGCATGACGCCGTATTCGGCGAGCGCGTGCATGGTGCGCGTCTCGGTCTCGCGCGGCTCGAGGAAGCGCAGCGGCTCGGGGATCGGCACCTGGTAGACGAGGATCTGGTCCGCGGTCAGCGGCGTCTCGGGCACGCGATGGCGGGTCTGGATGATGGTCGCCTGCGTCGTGTCGGTCGTCGTCGCGACATCGGCGGTCTTGGCGAAGAAGGCGCGGATCGAGACCGCGTTGGTGGTGTCGTCGGCGCCCTGGTCGATCACCTTGAGCACGTCGTCCTTGCCGATGATCGACGCCGTGAGCTGCACGCCGCCGGTCCCCCAGCCGTAGGGCATCGGCATTTCGCGCGAGGCGAAGGGAACCTGATAGCCGGGGATGGCGATCGCCTTGAGGATCGCGCGGCGGATCATCCGCTTGGTCTGCTCGTCGAGATAGGCGAA
>JBEKFO010000271.1:0-6006 GCA_050013275.1 Roseiarcus sp.
AGCTCGCCCTAAACGTTCTCAAACGCGCCAGACCCGAAATCTCAATCCGGCGAAAACGAAAACGGTCCGGATGGTCCGACGCCTTCGCCCGATCCATGCTCGGCCAAATGCGATAGCCCTGCCGGCCTGTGCTCGACCCCTTGCCCTCTTGGGGAAGCCGTGACCAATATCGCCGTCACGGTCCTCCACGCCAGGATTGCCGAGCCATGCCGCACTTGTTCAGCGAACTTCGGCTGCGCGAAGTCGCGTTCCCCAATCGCATCGGCGTTTCGCCGATGTGCCAGTATTCCTGCGTCGACGGCTACGCCAACGATTGGCATTTCGCCCATCTGGCGGCGCGCGCGGTCGGCGGCGCGGCGCTGGTGTTCACCGAGGCGGCGGCGGTCGCGCCGGAGGGGCGGATCTCGCCGCAGGATGTCGGCGTCTGGAGCGAAAAGCACTTCGAGCCGCTGGAGCGCATCGCGCGCTTCCTCGACGGGCAGGGCGCGATCGCCGGAATTCAGCTTGCCCACGCCGGCCGGAAGGCGAGCGTCTATCGGCCTTGGTCGGGGCGCGGCGCCGCGCCCGAGGCGAACGGCGGGTGGCGGCCTGTCGGGCCGAGCGCGATCGCGTTCGGCGAGGGCTACGCGACGCCGGAGGAGCTGAGCGTCGAGCGCATCGAGGCGCTGCAACAGGCGTTTGCGGTCGCCGCGCAGCGCGCTTACGTCGCCGGATTTCGGGCGATCGAGATTCACGCCGCGCACGGCTACCTCGCGCACCAGTTTCTTTCGCCGCTGAGCAATCGCCGCGGCGACGCCTACGGCGGTTCGTTCGACAACCGCACGCGGTTCTTGTGCGCGTGCGTGGCGGCGGTGCGTCGGGTTCTGCCCGAGAAGTGTCCGCTGTTCGTGCGCATTTCGGCGACCGATTGGACGGAGGGCGGCTGGGACGCAGACCAGTCGGTCGAGCTCGCGCGCCGGCTGAAGAGCCTCGGCGTCGACGTGATCGATTGCTCGTCGAGCGGCAACGTCGAGAAGGCGGAGGTTCCCGTCGGACCCGGCTATCAGGTCCCGTTCGCCGAGCGGATCAAGCGCGAAGCGGAGATTGCGACCGCGGCGGTCGGCATGATCACGGCGCCCGCTCAGGCCGATCAGATCATCCGGAACGGCCAGGCCGACTTCGTGCTGCTGGCGCGCGAACTCCTGCGCGAGCCCTATTGGCCGCTGCGCGCGGCGCGCGAACTCGGCCGCGCCATGCCGTGGCCGGCGCAATATCTGCGCGCCGCGCCTTCCGACGCCCCCGAGCGCATGCCCGCGCACGAGATCGACTGACCTCGGAGGGGCGCTTTGCTTCCCAGGGGGTCGGGCGCGAAGCGTTTGGCCAAGCCCGACGCTTTGCCTTATATTAGGACGCCAGGGAGGAGCGGCCGTCGGCGCCGCCGCTCATAAAGAGGCAGTCGATGCCCGTGTCATATTCGCCGTGGCTGGTCGCGCTTTCGGTGGCCTTGGCGATTCAGGGTTCTTACGTTGGACTGAGCCTCGCCGTTCAGGTGGCCGAGGCGGAGGGCGCGCGCCGTCGCGTGCTGCTCGCCGGCGCGGCGATCTGCCTCGCGCTCGGCGTCTGGACGATGCATTTCGTCGGCATGTTGGCCGAGCGCGTTCCGTTCCCGATCGACTATCTCGTCGTGCCGACGCTGCTTTCGTTTCTCGTTTGCGTCATCGTCGTCGGCGCGGCGGTGCTCGCCGCGAGCGCCGGCCCGCCGAACGTGCCGCGCATCGGCGCCTCGGCCGTGCTGATGGGGCTCGGCATCGTCGCGATGCACTATGTCGGCATGCAGACGCTGCGCGCCTGTGCGGAAATGGTCAATTCGACGCCGTTGGTGCTGGCGAGCGTCGCAGTGGCGATCGCCGCGTCGGCATTGGCGCTGTGGCTGGCTTTCGGCTGGTCGTCGCATTCGCTGCCGTTTTCCGCGACCGCGCTGGGCGTCGCCATTTCCGGTATGCACTACACCGCGATGAGCGGGCTCTCGCTTTACCCGCTCAGCGCGGGGCCTGTCGTCGCGCCGGCGCTTTCGCCCGATCTCCTCGCGGTCGTCGTCGCCATCGTCGCGTTCCTGATCTCGGGTGGTTTCCTGCTGCTGCTGGCGCCGGAGCGGAGCGCGCCGCCGCGCGATGCGACGGCCGGCGAGGCCGTTGCGCCGACCGAAGCCATCGTGGCCGCGGTCGGCACGTTTTCGCCGCTCGGCGGCGCCGGCGGGCCGCCGCGCCGGGCTGCGAGCCACATTCCGGTCGAGCGCAACGGCCTGACCCAGCACATCCCCGTCGACGCCATTGTCGCGGTTCGCGCCGACGCGCACTACACCCATGTCTTCGACGGCGCGACGACCTGGTTCTGCCCGTTGTCGATCGGCGAGATCGAACAGAGGCTGGACCCGCAACGCTTCGCGCGGGTCCATCGCAGCCATATCGTCGCCATCGCCCGCGTCGAGGGGGCCAGGTTCAACGGCGACAACGGCGTGCTCGAGCTCGCCGCTGAGGAGCGCTACAGCGTGCCCGTCGGTCGCGGCCGCATCGGCCAAATCAAGGCGCGCCTTTCCCGCATCGACCGGGCCGCGGAATAGACCGCAATCGAGTCAGCGTTGCTGACGCAGTTCGTGCGCTAACGCCGCATTTGGCGCCGGCGCGGCCCGTTTTGTGACTACGCGCTTGTCCCTCCCTGGCGTTTGGCGCGACAATTTGTCGCAGGGCAGAATTGCCCCGACCAACATGCGCCGCGAACGTCGAGGGGGCCCGAAAGGGTCCGATTCGGCGAAGCGGCCGGGGAGGACGACGTGATTCCTGGCGCCTTCGCCTACCATCGCCCCAAGTCGATTTCCGAGGCGGTCGCTTTGCTCAGCGATCTGGGAGAGGAGGCGCGCCCGCTGTCGGGCGGCCACAGCCTCATCCCGATGATGAAGCTGCGCCTCGCCAAGCCCACCGACCTCGTCGACCTCAACGCGATCGCCGAACTCAGGGGCATTCGCGAGGAAGGGTCGGAAATCGTCGTCGGCGCGACGACCACGCAATACGAAATCATCGGCTCGAGCCTCGTCGCGGCCAAGGCGCCGATCCTCGCCGAGGCGGCCCTGGTCATCGCCGATCCGCAAGTGCGCTATCTCGGCACGCTCGGCGGCAATGTCGCCAACGGCGATCCCGGCAACGACATGCCGGCGGTGATGATGTGCCTCGGCGCGACCTACCAGCTCGCCGGCAAGGGCGGCGAGCGGCGCGTCGCCGCGCGCGACTTCTATCAGGGCGCCTATTTCACCGCGCTCGAGCCCGGCGAGATCGTCGCCGCCATCCGCATCCCTATCCCCGCGGCGGGGCACGGCTACGCTTACGAGAAGCTGAAGCGCAAGATCGGCGACTACGCGACCGCCGCTGCGGCGGTTGTGCTGACGATGGCGGCTGGGCGCGTCGCTTCCTGCTCGATCGGCCTCACAAACGTCGGCGAGACGCCGCTGTGGGCCGAAGAGGCGGGGCGGATTCTCGTCGGTTCGAATCTCGACGCCGCCACGGTCAAGCGCGCCGTCGCAGCCGCCGAGGCGATCACTCGGCCCGCGTCCGACACGCGCGGCCCCGCGTCCTACCGCACCAAAATGGCCGGCGTGATGCTCACGCGCGCCCTCGAGCGCGCCAAGTCGCGCGCAACCTGAGCCGGAGAGCCCCATGGCCAAGACACACGTATCGATGACGGTGAACGGCAAGACCGTCGAAGGTCTGGTCGAGCCGCGAACCCTGTTGATCCATTTCCTGCGCGACGATCTCGCCCTCACCGGGCCGCACATCGGCTGCGAAACGACCCATTGCGGCGCCTGCACGGTGTTCGCGGTGCAGGCCGACGGCGCCTCGATCCTGACCATCGAGGGCATCGCCGCGCCGAGCGGCGCGCTGCATGCGCTGCAGGAGGGCTTTCGCGAAATGCACGGGTTGCAATGCGGTTTCTGCACCCCCGGCATGATCACCCGCGCTTACCGCCTGCTGCAGGAAAACCCGAACCCGACCGAAGCGGAAATCCGTTTCGGCATCTCAGGGAACCTGTGTCGCTGCACCGGCTATCAGAACATCGTCAAGGCGATCCAATACGCCGCCGCCAAGCTCGGCGGCGCGCAGTTCCAGGAGGCAGCGGAATGAATGCGATCTCGCCGACTTCGCAAGAGCGCTCCGAAAAGCTCCAGGGCCTCGGCTGCAAGCGCAAACGCGTCGAAGACATCCGCTTCGTCCAGGGCAAGGGCAATTACGTCGACGACCTCAAGCTGCCGGGCACGCTCTACGGCGATCTCGTGCGCTCGCCGCACGCCCACGCGCGCATCAAGTCGATCGACGTCTCCAAGGCGACGAAGGTTCCTGGCGTGCTGGCGGTGCTGACCGCGGCCGAGCTGAAGCCGCTGGCGCTGCATTACATGCCGACGCTCGCCGGCGACGTCCAGGCGGTGCTAGCGGAGGCGAAAGTCCTGTTCCAGAATCAGGAAGTCGCCTTCGTCGTCGCCGAGACGCGCGAAGCGGCGGCCGACGCGGTCGACCTCGTCGAGGTGGACTACGAAGCGCTCCCCGTTCTCATCGACCCGTTCCAGGCGATGGCGCCCGACGCGCCGCTGCTGCGCGAGGACATCAAGGACAAGACGGACGGCGCGCACGGCAAACGCAAGCACTACAATCATATCTTCACCTGGGAGATGGGCGACAAAGGCGCGACCGACGCCGCTTTCGAGCGCGCCGAAGTGACGATCAAGGAGCTGATCTCCTATCAGCGCGTGCATCCTTCGCCGCTGGAGACTTGCCAGTGCGTCGCCTCGTTCGACAAGGTGCGCGGCGAGCTGACGGTTTGGGGCACGTTCCAGGCGCCGCATGTCATCCGCACCGTGGCGTCGTTGATCTCCAAGATCCCCGAGCACAAGATTCACATCATTTCGCCCGACATCGGCGGCGGCTTCGGCAACAAGGTCGGCGCCTATCCCGGCTACATCTGCGCGATCGTCGCCTCGATCGTCACGGGCCGCCCGGTCAAATGGGTCGAAGACCGCATCGAGAACCTGTCCTCGACGTCGTTCGCGCGCGACTATCACATGACCGCCGAAATCGCGGCGCGGCGCGACGGCAAGGTCACGGGACTGCGCGTGCACGTGCTCGCCGACCACGGCGCGTTCGACGCCTGCGCCGACCCGTCGAAATGGCCGGCGGGGTTCTTCAACATCGTCACCGGCTCGTACGACTTCCCCGTCGCCCATTGCTCGGTCGACGGCGTCTACACCAACAAGCCGCCGGGCGGCGTCGCCTATCGCTGCTCGTTCCGCGTCACCGAGGCGGCCTATTGCATCGAGCGGGCGATGGACATCCTCGCCCACAAGCTCGGCATGGACCCGGCGGAGCTGAGGATGAAGAATTTGATCCGACGCGAGCAGTTTCCGTATCAGTCGGCGCTCGGCTGGGAATACGACTCGGGCGACTATCACGCCGCGTTGCAGAAGGCGATGGATTCGGTCGGCTACGCCAAGCTGCGCGCCGAGCAGAAGGCGAAGCAGGAAGCGTTCAAGCGCGGCGAGACGCGCGAGCTGATGGGCGTCGGCGTTTCGTTCTTCACCGAAATCGTCGGCGCCGGCCCGTCGAAGAATTGCGACATTCTCGGCATCGCGATGTTCGACAGCGCGGAAATCCGCGTCCATCCGACCGGCTCCGTGATCGCGCGGCTCGGCACCAAGTCGCAAGGGCAGGGGCACGAGACGACCTACGCTCAGATCATCGCCAGCGAACTCGGGCTTGCCGCCGACGACATCACCGTGGAGGAAGGAAACACCGACACGGCGCCCTATGGCCTGGGCACCTACGGGTCGCGCTCGACCCCGGTTTCCGGCGCGGCGACGGCGATGGCGGCGCGAAAGATCAAGGCGAAAGCCCAGATGATCGCCGCGCACCTGCTGGAGGTGCACGACGACGATCTCGAATGGGACGTCGACCGCTTCCGCGTCAAGGGCGCTCCGGAGCGCTTCAA
>JBEKFO010000272.1:0-6004 GCA_050013275.1 Roseiarcus sp.
CGTCCATCCCGGCGACGCGGGGCGTCAGCTCGATCGCGCGCTGGAGAACGTCGAAGCGCTGCTGAGCGCGGGATCGGCGTCTTTGGCCGATATGACGCACCTGATCGTCTATTTGCGCGACCCTTCGGATCTCGCGCTGGTTGAGGGTCGCCTCCGCGAGCGCTTCGCCGAACTGCCGCTGATTGTCGTGCAAGGCGCGGTTTGCCGGCCCGAATGGCTGGTGGAGGTCGAAGGCGTCGCGATCGCGAAGAACAATGACGCGACCATGCCGCGGTTCTAGATTACGAAACGACAGCGCCGCGAGGCGATCAGGGAGAGGTGCCCCATGCTTGAAGAAACGCGATTGGCGATGTTCGACGAGGAGGCCATAAAGGCCGCCGAACTACGCCGCGACCCCTATGATTTCGCCTTCGTCGAACACGCCATCGACGAGAAGTTGAAGGACGAGGTGCTGGCCGACGCGCCGGACATTCCCCATCGCGGCAGCTATGCGCTGTCGAACCTGACATACGGCCCGAAATTCGCGGCCTGTATGAAAGATCTGGAGAGCGTGCGGTTTCGCCGGCTGGTCGAGCAGAAGTTCGACGTCGATCTCACCAGCCGTCCCACCTCGATCGTCATGATGGGCGCGACCAGCGGGGCCTACAACGAAGGCTACGCCCACCCCGATTCGAAGCACAAGATCATCACCGTCCTGATCGGGTTCAGCCGCGAGTGGCCGTATGAGCGCGGTCGGCTGCGGGTTCTACGCAGCAACGACCGCGACGACTACGCTTTCGAATTCGCGCCGGAATTCGGCCGCATGCTGATGTTCCGCGTCTGCGACCATTCCTGGCACGGCTTCCTGCCGCAGAAGGGCAAACGGATGAGCGTGCAGCTTTGCTTCGTGGATTCGGAATGGTACGCGCGCCGCGAGACTATCCGTCATGCGATCAGCGGCTTCGCCAAATCCATTCCCGGCGTGCGCGAATTGGTGTTCATGGCGCCGCGTTCATTCGGCGGAAAGGGTTGACCATGCCCTATCCCTTCACGCCGGAACCCGAAGCGATCGCCAAGCATTTCATCAGCGCGTTGCGGGCCTCCAAGCGATTGGAGGAGCCCTATCGACTCTGGACGATGGTCGACACGTTCCCTGAAGCGCTGTGCACGGCAATCCTGGTGCTGCCGATCGTGCCGCCGATGCTCGGAGCGACCGACGGCACGCGCGACACCTACAACGCGCGCCGGACTTTCTTCACCCCCGAGTTGCGCGCGCAGTTTCCGGTCTGCGAAAACCTGACACAGGCGTTCCAGCGTCCGGACGTCGCGCGCCAATTCGAGGAGACGCTGGGCATCCGCGCCACGGGAAGCTTCGTGCGCATGGAATACATGCAAGACACCGATGGCGCGTGGTTGGAGCCCCATCGCGACATCAAGGAGAAACTGTTCTCCATGGTGATCTATCTCTGCACCGGGCCGCACGCGAAGGATTGGGGCACCGATATCTACGACGACCAAAAGCGCTGGGTCAGCCGCTCGTCGGCGGAGTTCAACCGGTCGGCGATCTTCAAAGCCGGCCCGAACACCTGGCATGGCTTCGACAAGCGCCCCATCATCGGCGTCAGGCGGCTGATGGAGATCAACTACGTCGTCGATTGGCGCGACCGCGAACAGCTCGCGTTCCCCGATCGGCCGGTGACGACGGCTTAAAGGCACGGTCGCCGAGCAATCCCCGATAGCGACGCGTCGCGGGCGGGCGATATCGCTCGCCCGCCTCGTTTGATCGCCCTGCGCCGGCGCGCCGGCGATCACGACTTCGTAGTTACGCCGGCTTCTTCGACCAAAGGTTGCACCAGCCGGTCGGCGCGATATTGCCCGCGACCATCTTGCAGGAGTTGGGGGCGATGAAGAAGGTGCAGTCGGAACATTGTTTGCCGTCTTTGGGCGTGTCTTGGTAGAGAACCGCCTTCTGCGGCATCGTGCCCGCCTCGGCGGTGGTGGCCGCCATCGACACCAGCGGCGCAATGCTGGCCGCAGCCAAAAGCACGGTCCTGCGGGTCAAGCCGGTTTTCGATTCGTCATCGCGCATGTGTTCGCCTTTCCCTATCCGCGGCGCCGCCCGGCGTCACGCCGCAGCCACTAGCGCCGACACTTCCAATTTGTCTGCGGCGCGAGCGCAAAGTGCGTCCGCTTTCGGACCGGCTTTGAACCCGCTCGATTTCGCCGAGGACAGCGTCCAATACGGAAGTCCGTCCGCCAACGCAATCGCGCAAAGTGGAATGACGGTGGTCGCGGGTGTGACGCGTTCTCGCATCGTGAATCTCTTGCCGACGTTTCGAACGAACCCACGCATCGCGCACCGCGAGATGCGCCTGGGGCGAGCGCGCGAACGACACCACGGCGCGGCTTTCACGACGTTTTCCGAGAGATTAACGATTGTTCATTGTCGCCGAGCGCGCCCGCAGGCCGGTTCGGCGCGGCGCCGGCCGTTGAATGCGCGTCGCCACGGCGAGAAAGGCGATGGTGGGGGAGGTAGGACTCGAACCTACGAAGGCTAAGCCAGCGGATTTACAGTCCGCCCCCTTTGCCGCTCGGGACACTCCCCCACGATCCGCCGGCGCGAGGCCGCGGACGAAAACGCCTCGGGAGACCCGAGGCGCGATCGGGTCGCCTTATCTTGCGCCCCGCCCCAACCTGTCAACACCTAAATGACGGAGCAGGCGAACGACTTCGCCCGCGCCGCCTTTGCAGGCGAGCGTCCATTGGTCTATTGCGACTCTTCGCCGCTCCATCCCCGGGGGGATCCATCGTGACTCGCAAGACCCATCGACGCGGCGGCGGAATCGGGCCGCAAGAGACGCGCGGCCCGCGCCCGGCGACGAAGACGAAAAAGACGAGCGGCCGGCCCGAGCGCCCGCGGCCGCGCGAAGAGGGCGTCGATAGATCAGTCGCAAGACCGGCGCGGCGCGAGGCGCGGCCCGCAGACGTCGTGCAGATCTACGGCTTCCACAGCGTCACCGCCGCGCTGCGCGCGCCGCGGCGCAAACTCGTTCGCCTCTATGCGACAGCCGCAGCAGCCGAACGGCTCGCCGAAGACATCGCCGCGCGCGGCGTCGAGACGCGAATTCTCGAGCCGCACGAAATTGCTTTGCGCGCGCCGCGCGAAGCCGTGCACCAGGGGCTGCTGCTCGAAGCGCGGCCGCTCGAGCCGATCGACATTTCCGAATTGCCCGCCAAGGGCCTCGTCGTCGTGCTCGACCAAGTCACCGATCCGCACAATGTCGGCGCTATCCTGCGAACAGCCGCGGCCTTCGCCGTCGATGCGCTGGTGACGACCGAGCGCCACTCGCCAGAGTTCACCGGCGCGCTGGCCAAGTCCGCATCGGGAGGGCTCGAACACGTGCCGATCTGCAGCGTGACCAACCTCGCGCGCGCGCTCGGCGAACTCGGCGATCTCGGCTATTGGCGCGTCGGACTTGACTCGGAAGCGCCGCAGACGCTCGAAGCGCTCAGCCTCTCCCGCCCGCTCGCGCTCGTTCTCGGCGCCGAAGACAAAGGCTTGAGACGGCTGACGCGCGAACATTGCGACGTCATGGCGCGGCTCGACCTGCCCGGCGCGATCAAGAGCCTGAACGTGTCGAACGCCTGCGCCATCGCGCTGGCGATCGTGAACGGCAAATTGTCGCAATCGACTTGACGCCCGCAGCCGCAGACATTTGCCGCCGTCACGGCCGGGCATGACGGGACGCCATGTCGAGCCCCGCGACTAATCCATCGGCGGGACCGTCTTGGGGTAATTGAGGTCGTAGGTCTTGTTGAGGAGCGGATCGAGCGCGGTCCCCTCCGAGGCGTCGAACGCTCGGGCGCGCGGCGTCGGCGTAGCGGCGGGGTCGAGACCGGCGACGCGCGCGTCGGCGCCCGCCGCATCCCCGTAGCGCGCTTCGCGAGCCTTCTGTTCGGCGAGAGCGGCGGGCGAAAGCGGAACCTTGGTGATCGAGCCGACGGTTCCGTCCGTGTCGGCGTCGGCGGCGTCGGAGAAGACAGGGCCTGTGGGCGCATCGTTGACGCCGGTGACCACCACGCCGAGGCCTTCCGGAGTCTCCCCTTTCACTTTCGCCGGCGACAGCGCGCCGTCGGCGCCCAAGAGCGAGTCGCGAAGGCGCATCTTCTCGCCGAGCTTGGCCAGCTTGGCGACGAGCGGCCCGCCGGTCGCCGCGGTCGCCAGCGCCGGCGCCGCGGTCGCCACGGCGCCGAAAATCTTCGGGTCGACCGGATCGAGCGCGCTGTGCTTGGCGGCGGGCGTTGCGGCAGGGGCCGGCGCAACGTCGGGCGCGAGCTTGTCCTTGGCGTCCTGCTCGATTTGCCGCCAATGCGCGACGTTCTTGAGATGTTGGTCGAGCGTCTCCGCGAAGGCGTGACCGCCCGTTCCGTCGGCGACGAAATAGAGTTCCTTGCTGTTTGTGGGATTGGCGACCGCCTCGAGCGCCGCCTTGCCGGGATTGCAAATCGGGCCCGGCGGCAGGCCGCTGATGATGTAAGTGTTATACGGCGTCGCCTGCTCCAGTTCCGCCTTGGAGATCGGATGGCCAAGCGTTCCCTTGCCGAACACGAGGCCGTACACGATCGTCGGATCGGACTCGAGTTTCATATGGCGGCGCACGCGATTGATGAAGACGCCGGCGACGCGCGGGCGCTCGTCCGCCTTGCCCGTCTCCTTCTCGACGATCGAAGCGAGCGTGACCAACTCGCCGGGAGACTTGATCGGCAGATCGGGCGCGCGCTTGGCCCAAATCTCGTCGACCGCCTTCGTCTGGGCTTTCTCCATGACGCTCAACAGTGCGTGACGGGTTTCGCCGCGCGCGAACTTGTAGGTCTCGGGAAGAATCGAGCCTTCGCGCGGCGATTCCTTGACGTCGCCGATGAGAACGTCGTTGTCGCGAAGACGTTGGACGACCTGATCGCTGGTCAGGCCTTCGGGAATGGTGAGCGAATGAAGCACGACCTTGCCGGAAATGAGCTCGGCCTCGACGTCACGCAGACTGACGCCCGCCCTGAACGCGTATTCCCCGCGTTTGAGCGCGCTTCGGCTACCGTCGATGAGCGTCATCGCGGAAAACCAGATTGCGCTGTCGATGACGCCTTCGCGTTCGAGCTGCTCGCCGATCGGACCGCCGTCGTCCTCGCGGGCGATCACGACGACCTTGTCGGCTGCGAGCGGTCCGGGCCGGCGCACGTCGATCATCGCCCAGGCGAACAGCGCGAATCCACCCAGCGCGCCGAGCAGCACGAACGACAGAAAGCCGCTGAGGCCGGAAAGCCCTGAGCGCCGCGGCCGGCGCGGCGGGGCAGGCGGCCGTGGCGCGGTCGGCTCGGCGGGCGGACGCGGGCGAGCGCGTCCGCCGAAAAGGCTGACGCGCGGCTGGCTCTTGGCGTCGGCGCCCTGGTTCTTGGCGTCACCGCCTTGGTTCGACGCGTCGCTCATCCGGGCCCGCTGTCACTCGCTTCATGGCGCCCTCGCGCCGCGCGCCACTTTATCCATTTTTGCGGCGAAATGAAGAGTCGTTTCCTCAGGCGGCCGGCGGCGGCTGACGGAAAATCAGCGATGCGTTCGTTCCGCCGAACCCGAAGGAATTCGACAGCGCGACATGGACTTTGCGCTTCCTGGCGACATGCGGCGCCAGATCGATCGCCGTTTCGACCGAGGGATTGTCGAGATTGAGGGTCGGCGGCGCGATCTGGTCGCGCAACGACAGGACGGAGAAGATCGCCTCGACCGCGCCGGCCGCGCCGAGGAGATGGCCGATCGAGGACTTGGTCGACGACATCGTCACCGTCGCCGCGGAATTGCCGAGAAGACGCTCCACCGCGCGCAATTCGATTTCGTCGCCGAGCGGCGTCGACGTCCCGTGCGCGTTGACGTAGTCGATGTCGGAGGCCGTCAGCGCCGCGCGTTTGAGCGCCGCGCTCATGGCGCGATAGGCGCCGTCGCCGTCCGGGGTCGGCGAGGTGATGTGATAGGCGTCGC
>JBEKFO010000273.1:0-8818 GCA_050013275.1 Roseiarcus sp.
AGCGCAGCGGACGTCGCCGAGATCGCCGCGCCGCCGTTCGACGAGGCGAGGATCGTCGAGCGCGTCAGCGTCGGTCCGCTCGAAGAGTACGCGCCGAAGCCGATCTCCCAGTTCGCGCCGTCCTCGATCGCGTAGGAGACGATGTCGCCGGACAAGACGCCCGCCGCGGCGAGGGTCTGATAGCCGGCGACCGCCGAGCCGAGCGCCAGCGCGCCCGTCCCCGGCGCGCTGGCGACGCTCATCTTGGCGCGGTTGACGAGCTTGCCCATCACGCGTTGCCGTCCGTCTCGGTGAACGAGGTCTCTTGAAGGTTTTGCCCGACCGCGAACGTGTCGTTGTCGAAGCTGAGATCGCCGGAGCCCTGGCCGACGGTGCCCTGGATGTGGCAGGTCGTTTGGCCGCTATCCATGATGCGGAAATAGCCGGCCTGCCCCGCGACGGAATCGACGCCGGTCCACGGCCCGTTCGCCTGGGTCGCCGAGCCGCCGGAGGCGGCGTTCATCCAGGTCGCCGGCAGCGTCTCGGTGGCGAGCAGCGTGCCGGTGGCGGCCGCGGCGCAGTTCGCCGGCGGCGAGCCGGTGTAGAGCATCAGCTTCGGGGACGCGCCGATCGTCGCCGCGATCGCGGCGAGCCGGGCGTTACGCACCGCGGTCGAGAATTGAAGGGACATTGAAAAGCTCCTTTAAACGTAGCCTTCGCCGACGAGGTTGCCGAACACGTTCGCGCCGCCGTCGAACGAGTCGAACACGACGCAATCGATCGCGCCGGGCTCGATCGAAAGCGCCGGCGCCTGGCCGTCCGGCCACTTGACCGCCGGCCAGGACGCGACGCGGCCGCCGATTGCGTCCTGGACGAAATAGACCGCGACGCGCTGCGAGCGCCCCGCCGGCGGCCAATTGAGAAACGAGATCGCGGCGGAAGCGTTCATCGCGACGACGAACGTGTTGCCCTTGGCGACGTCGATCGCGACCGCCCCGGCGATCGGCGCGAGGGAGACTGCCTGCAGCGTCAGCGCCAGCGCGGCGGCGTCGGAAAGCGCCGAGACCGCAACGCCGGCCGCGCTCGCCGCGACGCTGGCGACGCCCGTCCCGGCCGCGACGCTGGCGACGCCGGCCGCGCCCTCGGCCTGCAGCGGCGAAGGCGAAGCGGCCGCGATCGCCAGGCCGGCGAGAGCGGCGGCGAGGTTCAGCGGCGAGGGCGCGGGCGCGATCGTCAGCATGTCACCCCCGCGTTCACGGTGACCGCGAGCGGCCCGTTCTGGCAGAGATTGACCGTCGCCCCGTCGCCGCTGGCGATCAGATCGGCGACATAGGAACCTGGCGCGAGCTGCGCCAGCTGCGCCGCCGGAACGAGCCACGACAGCAGTCCGTTCGTCCCGCTGTTGACGAGCAGCCCGTTGGCGGTCGAGAGGTCGAGCGCGATCTCAGGGCTTCCCGCCGCCGGCCGCACCTGCATGTGAAACGCGATGCCGGTCAGGTCCAGCGGCGCGCTCGACCCCGCCTGGGTGAAGGTCACCGCCGCGCGCAGATCGCCGTTGGTCGCGATCGTCAGCGACCCCGAGATCTGCGGCAGCGCGAGGACGTTGGTCATGACGCGCTCACGAGATGCGAATCCAGCGGCCGAGGACGTTGGCGGCGAACGGCGCCAGCGCCTGCAGCTGCCATTCGCCCGGCGGCGCCGAGGTCATCCAGCGCGCGTCCCAGCCGCTCCAGCCGATGCCGCCCGCGGTCATCGAGAGGCCGGCGTTGGGGACGATGCCGATCGCCGACGTCACGCCGATCAGCGAATTGTCGAACATCGCGGTTTGCGACGTCGGCGCGGCGGTCATCTCGACGATCGCCCCGACGCCCGTCGTGGTGAACGGATTGGCCGCCTCGGCCGCGGCGACGGCGTTGTCGACGTATTCCTTCGTCGCCGCCTGCATCGCGCTCACCGGGTCGGCGGCGAGCGCGAGCGGCCCCGTCATCGTGCCGCCCGACTTGAGGAGATAGCCGGAGAGCGAGGTCCCGAGCGCGGCGATCGCGCTCATCACCGAGGCGAATTCGGCCGCGACCTGTTGCAGCGTCGGCCACGGCCAGGCGAAGCCGCCGGAAGTCGGCGCGCCGACGGCGTATTCGGCCGCCGAAGCGGGCCGCCCCGCGCCCATCGCCGCGGCGCTGGAGATCGGCGTCACCGTGTCGGCGGGCTGCGAGGCCGGCGCGATGCCGAAGACGCGCTTGAGCCAGCCGTTCGACTGCGTCGTGTCGGTCTTGGCGAGCGGCGCGACGCAGTCCGGCAGGTTGGCGTTATACGCGCTCACGACCGCGCCGAGCGTGGTGAAGCCGGCGCTCGGCGCCGTCAGGTTCACCGAGCCGGCGACCGAATAGGCGACGGCCGCGATCCACGCGAGGTCCGAGGTCTGGCCCTGCGACGAAACGGTCTTCTGCAGGTTGGTGGTGCCGACGATGCAGCAATTGCCGAGCGCGTCGAGGATGGCGAATTCGGTGACGGTGAACGGCCCGATCTCGGCCCCGCCGATCGCCGCCGGAATGTCGCAGCCGATGTCGAGCTGGTTGGCGTTGTTGGGATCGACCGTGACGGAGGTGACGGTCTGGCCGCGCCACACCTCGTGGGTGACGCCGTTGGCGGCGATCAGCGCCGAGAGCGCCGGCACCGAGCCGTTGCCGTCGCCGGCGACGACGGTGCCGCCGGCGAGATTGAGCGGCGTCCCCGTCCCTCCCGAGGCCTGGTAGGCCGCCTGTGCGGCGAGGAAATAGGCGGTGACCTGTGTGGCGTAGATTTGCGCGGTCATGAGGCCCTCAGGGGAAAGACGCTGACGTGCGGCAGAGCGCGGGTGGTCGCGCCGACGTAGATCTGCGGATCGTGCGAAGCGCCGCCGAACGGCAGCACCGTGACCCACGTTCTTGCGCGCGAGCGCCGAGGCGACGACGGGCGCGAGATCGGGCGCGGGCTCGCCGGGAGCGGTCGCGACGTCGACGGCGAAGTCGGGCCAGGCGAGGCCGGCGATCTCCCAGAACTCGCGCACCGCGACCGTCAGCCCGGTGTCCATCGCGATCTCTTGTTCCAGCGCGCTCGGCGAGCCGTAGGCGCCGTGATCGGCGAAGGACGAGGCGATGCGGGCGCGGTTGCCCGAGTCGTCGGCCGGGTCCCAGAAATGGATCGAGCGCTCCCAGGCGAGCGGCGCGACGAAGGCCGCGTCGCAGCTCGCGGGCTCGCGCTCGCGGCGGATCGCGTTGGCGTCGGCGTTAAGGAGGCGATTGTCCTGCGCGCTCTGGGCGCGCTCGAACGGCGTCGCGTTGGGGGGAAGGAGATCGGTCGCGCTCATGAGCGCGCCTGCCAGACGATGCGCGCGCCCGAGAGGACCGGCGCCGAGAACGGATCGCCGCCGATCGGCGCCGCCGGCGAGCGCACCACGACGTCGTAGACCAGGCCCGCGGCGCTGTAGCCGAGCACCGCGCCGATGTTGGCCGGCGAGACCGAGCCGCCGATCTTGCGCCGCGACGCCGCGAACGCGTTCAGCGCCGCGGTTTGCGCCGCGATCACCGCCGCCGGATCGGCGCCGGGCGAAAGGATCAAGGTCGCGTCGACCGAGAAGGGCAGCGGCGTCGCCGCGCGCACCACGATCTGGTCGTTGACCTTGCGGGCGGCGCGCGGAAAGCAGGCCCGCACCGCCGCCAGCGCGCCGGCCGCCAGCGCGCCCCCCGTCGCCGCGCCGAGGCAGACGATCATCACCTGGCCCGGCGCGACGCCGGGAACTTCCGCGCCATAGACCGCGACGTCGGCGAGATCGACCGGCGCGGCGGAGAGCGCGTGATAGCGATAGCCGCCATAGGTGCCGCCCTGGCTCAACGCCTCCCAGGCGAGCTGGGCGCGCGCGCGCAAGCTGGGATCGAGCTCGCCAGCGGCGCGGACGGTCTGCGAGTTGGCGGCGACGACGTCGAGATCCGCGCCGGCGCTCCACGCCAGCGAGGTCGCCAGCACCGCTTCGTTGATGCGCTGGTAGACGAGGCCCTCGCGATAGGCGCCCGTCTCCTGCAATTTCACCGCCGGCTCGCTTTCGAGCGCGCCGGTGTCGTAGGCGATGCCCGCCGCCTGCATCCGGCTCGTGAAGTCGGCGAGCCGCGCCTGGACGATCGCGGCGAAGCCCCACGCCTGGACCGCCGCGGGCTGCGGCAGTTGCGAGAGGTCGATTTGCGCGAACGTGCTCATGGTCAGAAGATCGCCGGGAGGGGAACAGCGAGGGTCTGCATCGGCTCGACGATCGAGTAGTCGCCGAGGTGGCCGTTGGGGTAGTAGTCGCCGGCGAGGGCGAAGCCGGCGACGCCGTCGGGTCCGAGCCGGGTCGCGCTGATCTGCTTGAGCCGGAAACCCGGCTCCCACAGCCGCAGCGCTTCCGCGATCGCCGAGAAGTGCGCGACGATCGCCGGCGGCGTCTGCGGCCGGTCGATCAGGTCCGGCGCGTTGGAGCCGTAAGCGCGCGCGATGACGCGAGAGCCGATCGCGGTCGAGACGATGTCGAGGATCGACTGGAGGCAATGGTCCCAGCCGGTCAGCACCGCGCCCGTGTTGCGATCGACGCCGGTGCGCATGTCAGCTCGAAGCCTTCGACGCCTTGGCCGAGGTCGCGGACGTCGTCGAGGTCGACGAGGTCGAGGACGCCGTCGAAGCCGAGTCGCTCGACGACGCCGAGGAGGTCGACGCGCTCGACGAAGCCGACGATGTCGCCGAACTCGACGACGCCGAGGAGGTCGCCGAACTCGAGGAGGCCGAGGCGGCCGCCGGCGCCGCCGGCGGCGTCGTCGCGATGACGCCTTCGATCAGCAGGAAGTGGACGTGGCGCGGGATCGCCTCGAAGACGTCGCCCATCTGGCGCCGCTTGCCGGCGATCTTCATGCCGTTGCTGATCTGCTTGACCACGGTGTAGCTGACCTTGGTCATGTCGACCCTGGCGCTTCCCGCCGAGAGGCCGCGGCGCGGCCCCTGCCTCTTGATCACAGCCATTTTCAAAAGCCCTTTCACTTGGTGAAGCCGGTGGTGGCGAGGTTGGAGATGTCTTCGTTGCCGCCCGTGTCGAGCGTTCCCTTCATCGCGACGGGCAGCGACGCGTCGGCGCCGCCGAGGTAGTAGACGCCGGCGAGGATGATCTTTCCCGCCGTCAGCGTGATCGCGCCGTCCTCGACCTTGACGCTCGAACCGCCGCATTCGAGGAACGCCGCCGTATCGGTGCTGCGCAGCCGCGCCGTTCCGCGCTGCGCCTCGATGTCTTCGTCTGCGCTTTGCGACGGCGCCGGGTTCTTGTCGTGGAAGCCGCCGGGCAGCGCGATCGCGTTGGAAAGGTCGCCGTCAGGGCAGAGCAGCGTGATCTGCTGGCCCTTCTTCAGCGGCCGCCAGCTCTTGCCCGCGCCGGCGTGGGTGAAGACGGGGACGGGGTGGGTCTTGGCCGGCGCGTCCGCCGTGCCGAAGTCGGCGATTGTCGTGTTGGTCGCCGGGTCGAACGAGACGACGACGGCCGGCCGAATGAAGTTCGACTGGCGCCGCTTGAGATCGGCGATGTGGTATTCGAGCGCTTCGACGCGGGCGAGCAGGCTCATGAACCGTCCCCCGTATTCAGGGGGTCGGTGCCGGTGAGGCCGCTCGCGGGCGCCGCCGGCGGCGTCGGCGCGTTCCAGGTCGCGACGCCCTCGACCAGCGCCTGCGTCAGCGCCGTGACGACGACGTCGCTGGGATCGCCGGGCGCGCCGAGCAGCACCGGGCTGCTCCAGGTCGCCTGCCACAGCGCGACGCCGATCGTGTCGAGCGGGCCGGAATATTCGCAGCGCGCCTCGACGTCCTCGGGCTGGAACACCCCTTCGAGGCCGAAGCGGTTGGAGGCGAGCGCGAGCTCGATCGCGGTCGCGAGCAGCAACGCCGCGGAATCGCGCGCGGTCTTGCCGCCGCCGCTCGCCGCGTCGCGGGTGAAGACGACGGCGGCGAAGCGCACCGGCACTTTCCATCGCCCGTCGGCGAAGCGCGCGGCACGCCCGGCGCCGACGATCGCGACCCGCACCGCTGGAGCGAGGGTGGCGAAGCGCTTGACCTCCGCGAGGTCGAAGGCGCCGCCGTGGCTGTCGACGTTGACCGCCGCGCCGAGCTTGGCCTGCAGCGAGGCGACGACGGCGGCGCGTAGCGCGAGGAGGTCGTTCACTGGACGTACCTCTCGATGAACTTCGCCGCCGCCGCTTCGAGGTCGCGCGCGTTGGCGGCGCTGACGCCGAGATAGGGCCGCGCCGGGATGACGGCCTTCTTGGCGAAGACGCTCTGGCCGCCGAGCGTGAAATGCAGCGAGCGGGCGTTCTTCGGCGTGATGACGGCGCCGAACTGGTGCACCGCCGCGCCGATCCAGCCCGTGCCCCAGCGCGCTTCGCTCGCGCCCGCCGCATGGTCGATCGAGCGGTAGAGATGCGTGCCGGAAACGAACAAGGCCGGGCGGCCGTCGCGGGTCAGCGGCCACGCCCTGCCGTCGGGCGTCGTCTTCTCGCTTTCGATCCGGCGCTGCGTCTGTTGCTGGCCCATGCGGGCGAGGCCGTCGAGCAGCTCGTGGAATTCGATGCGGCCGAGCGCGTCGAGGCGCC
The DNA here is from genome assembly GCA_050013275.1 of Roseiarcus sp. Classification (GTDB taxonomy): domain Bacteria; phylum Pseudomonadota; class Alphaproteobacteria; order Rhizobiales; family Beijerinckiaceae; genus Roseiarcus. Next base: position 6,612 of record JBEKFO010000273.1, read on the forward strand.
CGAGCGTCGCATCGAGGCCGACGACTTCGATCCGGACGCCGATGCTCACAGCGCCCTCATGCGGTTGCGGGTGAACATCCTGTTGTCGGCGATCATCACCGGCTCGTTGGGCGCGACCTCGGGCTCGGGCGACGGCGCCGCGACGAGCGGGATCGCCGCCTTGCCGTCGCCGACGTCGCGAAGGAACTGGATCGCGCGCTTCTCGGCCTCGGCGACGATCTCGTTGCGCGTGCCCGGCGTGTTGGAGAGCTGGCCCATCGCGAGGTCGCAGGCGAGATTGGTCAGCAGCAGCGCGCCGTCAGCGCTGGGGTTGAGGGGCAGCGCGTAGCGCCGCGCGAAATAGCCGTCCATCACGGCGCCGGCGGCGGCGAGAGCGACCGTGATGCGGCCCTCGTCGCGCGCCGAAGTCGTGGCGTTCCAGGCCGCGAGCGTCACCTGTTCCGCGCCCCACTTGGCGTCGAGATCGCTTTCCGCGGCGTAGGGCATGACAACGCTCCGAAAGCGCCCGAGGCTTGGAGCCTCGGGCAGTCAAGGGAGGAAACGCCCCAAAGGTCCGTCGAAGGACGGACCGTCTCGCGACGGTCCTATGAGGGCATCCTCCGCGCGCGCTTTGGGAACGGCGCGGAGCCTTTACGAGCGCTTGACGCTCAAGCTCGGATCGGCCTCGATCGCGGCGAGCTGCGCCGGCGTGATCGTCGAGAGGTCGACCGTGATTTCGGTCGGGCCGAACCGCAGGCCGCCGCGCCAGCGCCCGTCGACCGGGCCGCGCACCGCGATCGTCTCGCCCTTCTTGCCGGCGGTCGCGGGCGCGGCGGCTTTGCTCTTGGGATCGTCGGCCATGGATGTCTCCGTCTCGAAAAGCGTGCGGGCGGCGAGCTGAACTCCGGAGCCGGGGGCCTCGCGAGCCGTACCGGACCGCCCTCTGGGTTAATTTACGGGAGCCAGGGGCTCCAGAAGAGATCGACGAGGTCCTGGTCGGTGTTGTCGATGAGGCCGACCGCGCCGACCAGTGCCGCTTCGCCGGGCGCGCCGTCGACGGGCAGGAACTTCGCCTTGATGAGATCGCGCGCCGTGGCGCGCAGCGACGGGCCGGTCACCAGAAGGTTCGGCATGACGCCGAGCGGCCGGCCGTGGTCGCCCTTGAGGTTGACCATCGCGTCGTAGGCGGCGCGGAAGTTGGCGCGGTTGAGCGCGGCCTGGCTGCCGAAGGCGAACTGCCACAAGCCGTAGCCGGCGTTGCAGCGCCCGTCGACGCCGAAGATGTATTCCTTCTGCATGAAGACGCGGTCGGAAGAGCGCGGGTCGGTCTTGGCGACGAAATCGAACGCGCGGCGGTTCTGGTAGACGAGCGGCTTGACGTAGCGGGTGGTGTCCATCAGGAACCACGCCGGCCCCGAGCCCGTCTGGACGTTGGAGACGGGCTGCGGATTGCCGTCGACGTCGAGCACCGGGTGCTCGGGGTCGAAGAAGTTCTGGCCGTCGTAGCACGGCGAAGAGAAGCCGGCGGTGAGCAGCGGGAACACCAGCTCGTCGGGGAACGAAGCGACCGAGCGGCCCATTTCGGAGAACAGCGGCGCGTAGAGACCGTAGGTGTCGTCCTCGATCGACTCTCTCGGCACGCCTTGCGTCGATTCGAACGTCCGGTTGGCGATGCGATAGCCGTAGCTCTTCAACGAATTGACGACGCGGTCGCCGAGCCATTCGCGGATGCGCGAGATCTGGCTCATCCAGCCGTAGTTCTCCGCCGAGGCGCTCGACGACACCTCCATCGCTACGCGGCCCCATTCCGGTTTGACCCCGGCGTAGGCCTGGCTGAAACGGGTGTTGAAGCCCTCGAACATCGCTTCGAGGAGAGCGGGGGTGATCGGGCGCGGCGCCATTTGAAAACTCCGTTAAGCCGTCTTGCGACGAAAAAGGTTCAGAGGAAGCGGACCCAGACGCCGCCGCTGGGGTCGACGTTCCAGAGGAAGCCCGCCTGCGGCTGGGTGGGCGAGCCCGAGGCCGGCGCGCCGGTCTTGCTGACCGTGTTGTCGTCCTGGGCGTAGACGGGCGAGCCGATGTCGCCGAGCGCGACCGGGTCGGTCGCGCTGTTGTTCATCAGGAACGTCCCGACCTTGGCGTCGACCGTCAGCGCGCCGGCGCCGCCGGCGAGGTTGTTGGCGTCGCCTTGAGCGACGCCGACCACCTTCAGCGCCGCACTGGCGCTG
>JBEKFO010000274.1:0-5970 GCA_050013275.1 Roseiarcus sp.
CAAATGCCGGCGGTGACGCGCTTCATCGACGGCAGCGGCCCGGTGTGGGCGGGCAGTCTGTTTCCGTTCCTGTTCATCACCATCGCCTGCGGCTCGGTGTCGGGCTGGCACTCGCTCATCGCTTCGGGCACCACGCCGAAGATGATCGAGAACGAGCGGCAGATTCCGTTCATCGGCTACGGCGCGATGTTGATGGAATCGTTCGTCGCGATCATGGCGATGATCGGCGCCTCGGTGCTGCATCCGGGCATCTACTTCGCGATGAACAGCGGGGCGGGCGCCATCGGGACGACCGTCGATTCGGCGGCGCAGGCGATCTCGTCGTGGGGCTTCGTCGTCACGCCCGACGTTCTGACCCAGATCGCCCACGACGTCGGCGAGACCAGCATCTTGTCGCGCACCGGCGGCGCGCCGACGCTGGCGGTCGGCATGGCGAGCATCCTGTCGAGTTTCCTCGGCGGACGCGCGCTCATGGGCCTCTGGTATCACTTCATCATTCTGTTCGAGGCGCTGTTCATCCTGACCACGGTCGACGCCGGCACGCGCGTGCTGCGGTTCATGATCCAGGATTTCGTCGGCGCCGTCGTTCCGGCGTTCAAGGAAACGCAGTCCTGGGCCAACAATCTGATCGGCTCGGCGCTGGCGTGCCTGCTGTGGGGCTACATCCTCTATCAAGGCGTCATCGACCCCTACGGCGGCATCTGGACGCTGTGGCCGCTGTTCGGCGCCGCCAACCAGATGCTAGCGGCGATCGCGCTGACGTTGTGCACCGTCGTGCTGTTCAAGATGAAACGCGAGCGCTTCGCGTGGGTCACCATCGTTCCGACCGCGTGGCTGGTGGTGACGACGGTGACCGCCGGCTTGGAGAAGGTGTTCAGTCCCGACGCGGCCGTCGGCTTCGTCGCCCACGCCTGGAAGTTCTCCGACGCCTTGTCGCTGGGCCAGTTGTTGGCGCCGGCGAAGGACCTGGCGACGATGAGCCGGGTCGTCTTCAACGACTACGTCGACGCGGCGCTGGCGGCCCTCTTCGTCTGCGTCGTGCTGGCGACGTTGGTCTACGCCGTGATCGACGTGCGCAAGGCGCTCGGCAATTCCAAGAGCACCGCGGTCGAGATCGGCGGCGCGGCGATGGCGGGAGGCGGGTCGTGACCGAGGCGAGGAGCTTTCGCTTCGCCTGCGAGATGGTGGTCAAGACCGCGCGCCTGATGGTCGGCGTGCCGGATTACGAAACCTATGTCGAGCACCGGCGGGTCAATCACCCCGACCTGCCGGTCATGACCTACACGGAATTCTTCCGCGAGCGTCAGGAGGCGCGCTACGCGGTCGGCAAGGGGCGGTTCCGCGGCTGTTGCTGAGGGGGGGCTCGATGCGGATTCTGAGCGCCGCCCGTAGCAGCGCGCGCTGAGCGCGGCGACACACCTCCAACGCCATCCCGTAAGCAGAGTGCGAATCGGTCGGAACCGGACGAACCCCGGGGCTGATCGAGCACACTCTAACTCGGGAGAATTCTCATGACACGCCAGACCCTGCTCGCCATGGCCGCCGGCATGGCCCTGATTTCCGGCGCATTCGGCGGCGCCGCGCTTGCGATGAATACGGGAGGACACGGGTCTTCGGCCGGGCCCGGGCCCAGCGGCGGCCACGGCCCGGAAACGTTGCCCAACGACTGCCGATGGAACGCCGACCAGGCCGGGCTCGTCGGGTCGGCGCGCCAGCGTTTCATCGTGAAATGCGAGCGCGGGGGCGGATCGTAAGCCGATCTCGCATTAGACGATGTCGCCGTCGCCTCGTCGGCGACGTCGCGCGCCGCTAGCTGAGCGGATCGACAAAAGCGCCGGGCTACGCGGCGAAATCGGGATAAAAGCGCTTCATTATCCGCTCGGAATAGGCGACGAGGTTGGCTTGCGCCTCGGCGGCTTGGCGCAACGGCGTGACGAAAACCTTGGCCAGACACGCCATGACGGAGGCGCCGGCGGTCGCGTCCGCGCCACGCGGCTTCTCGCCGAAGAGGTATGGCTTGTCGCCGAGGATCGCGGCGAGCGCGCCGAGATCGCGGCGTCCGAGCTCGGCGATTTCCGCCGCGCTGTGGCGCCCGAGGCCCTGGCCGCGCAGCGTCCTGCGCAGGCCGCGACGGATGAAAGCCTTGACGATGGGGCGGATTGGCGCGGGCGCCGCGTCGAAGAATTTCGCCGGGCCGCGCGCGAAGTTGTCGTCGTCGAGCCAGCGCGCGTCGACCATGATCCAGTAGAGATGGTCCTCGCACATTTTCTCGATCGCCCAGGCGAGACCCTTCTCGCCGGCGCTCAGGCCGGCGTCGAAGTCGAAGCCGTACTTGCGCTCGATGTGGAGGCGGATGAAGGTCGAGTCGGCGATCGTCTCGCCGTCGTCGCGGATATAGGGCAGCTTGCCCTTGGGCGCCTTGCCGAAGCCCTTGAGGCCGACCTCGTAGGGCAGGCCGGCGAGTTTGAGCAGCAGCTCCGCCTTCGTCACGAAAGGACTGGGATCGGGCAGGCCGAAATAGGGACCGAATTTGTAGAGCGTGATCATCGCGGCGTCTCCCCCCTGACGTTGCCCCCTTAAGGCCTCGCGCGCTCAGGCCGGCCCCGTCGCCACCGGGCAATCCGTGCGTCCGCCCCATTCGGCCCAGGAGCCGTCGTAGAGTCCGGCGACGCGTCCGCCCGCCTCTTCGACCGCGAGCGCGAGCATCGCGGCGCTGACGCCCGAGCCGCAAGTGGTGATGATCGGCTTATGAAGATCGACGCCGTGTTCGGCGAACGCGCTCGCCAGCGCCGCCCCGACCTTCAAATGCCCGCGCTCGACGATTTCGACGAACGGCAGATTGAGGCTTCCCGGCATGTGGCCGCAGCGCAGGCCGGGGCGCGGCTCGGGGGCGCGGCCCTCGAAACGATCGGCCGGGCGCGCGTCGACGACCTGGATCGCGCCGTTGGCCAGCGCCTTGCGCACGTCGTCGATCGAGGCGACGACGCCGTGGTCGAGGCGAGGAGTGAAGCGCCGCGGCTGCGGCCGAGCCTCGCCGTGTTCGAGCGGGCGTCCCTCGCGAATCCATTTGGGCAAGCCGCCGTCGAGAATCGTCACGTCGTCGACGCCGAACGCGCGCAGCATCCACCACACCCGCGCCGCGGCGAACAGGCCGTGGGCATCGTAGACGACGAAGCGCATGCCGTCGCCGAGGCCCAGCGCGCTCATCTCCTGCGCGAACGTCAGCGCATCGGGCAGCATGTGCGGCAATCCGGCCGTTTTGTCGGCGATCACGTCGATGTCGAAGAATACCGCGCCGGGAATATGCTCGACGCGGAATTCCGCGGCGCCGTTGCGCCCCGTAGGCGGCAAATGCCACGACGCGTCGATAATCCCCAGTCCGGGCTCGCCGAGACGTGCGGCCAACCAATCCGTGGAAACGAAATTCTCTCGAGTCATATTTGAAATCCGGATCGCGCGCGTCGAAAGGCCAGCTCTAGCAGGAACGGCGGCGCGCCGCTAAGCGCCGTCGTGAAGCGCGATGCGCACGCGCCGGTTGATCTTGCCCTTCTTTTCGATGCCGGTGACGGTCGCACGGCCGATTTCGCCGGTCCGCGCGACGTGGGTGCCGCCGCAGGGCTGCAGATCGAGGCCGACGATCTCGACAAGCCGGACGCGGCCGGCGCCGGTCGGCGGCTTGACCGACATGGTCTTGATGAGGCCGGGATTGGCGGCGAGCTCGTCGTCGTCGATCCAGCGCGTGCGAATTTCCGCGTTTCTCGCGATCAGGTCGTTGAGGCGCCGCTCGATGTCGGCCTTGTCGAGAACGGCCTCGCCGGAGTCGAAATCGAGCCGGCCGTCGCCGTCGCCAACCGAACCGCCGGTGACGGGATAGGGCAGCACCGCGGTCAAGAGGTGCAGCGCGCTGTGCGCGCGCATGCGCGAAAAGCGCAAGTCCCAGTCGAGCCGGGCCATGAGGCTTTCGCCGGCGGCCGGAAGGCGCGCGCCCTCGACGGGCACATGCAGGATCGTGCGGCGGTCGGCGTCGTAGACGGTGTCGAGAATTTCGATCGAAGAGCCGTCGGCGAGGACGAACCGGCCGCGATCGCCCGACTGCCCGCCGCCGCGGGCGTAAAACACCGTGCCGTCGAGCACGATCGCGCCGGGCGCGGCGGCGAGCACGCGCGCCTCGACCTCGCGCCAATAAGAGTCTTCGCGAAACAGCGGTTCGGTCATTTCAAACAAATGCCTGTGGAGCGCTGGCGCGACGTTCGAGCCAGGAAGGAACGGGGAGGGCCTTGGAACGCAGAAACGCGGCGTTGAACAATTTCGAAGCGTAGCGCGCGCCCGAATCGCACAGGAGCGTGACGATGGTGTGGCCGGGGCCGAGATCGCGCGCGAGCCGCATCGCGCCGGCGATATTGATCCCTGAAGAGCCGCCGAGCAACAGGCCTTCGTGTTCGACGAGATCGAAGACGATCCGCAGCGCTTCGTCGTCAGGAATTCGGTAGGCGAGATCGACCGGCGCGCCTTCGAGGTTGGCGGTGATGCGCCCCTGGCCGATGCCCTCGGTGATCGAGGAGCCCTCGCTCTTCAGCAAGCCCTCGGTGTAGTACGAATAGAGCGCGGCGCCGTAGGGGTCGGCGAGCGCGATCTTGATGTTCGAATTGCGCTCTTTGAGCGCCATGCCGACGCCAGCGAGGGTGCCGCCGGAGCCGACAGCGCTGACGAACCCGTCGATGCGCCCCTCCGTATCCGCGTAAATCTCCGGGCCGGTGGTCTCGTAGTGGCCGCGGCGATTGGCGACGTTGTCGAACTGGTTCGCCCAGACGGCGCCGTTTGGTTCCGTTCGCGCAAGGATATCAGCGAGTCGTCCCGAATATTTAACATAGTTGTTCGGGTTGGAATAGGGAACCGCCGGCACTTCGACGAGTTCGGCGCCGACCAGGCGGAGCATGTCCTTCTTTTCCTGCGCCTGGGTGTCGGGAATAACGATGACGCTGCGGAATCCCAGCGCCGAGGCGACCATGCCGATGCCGATGCCGGTGTTGCCGGCGGTGCCCTCGACGACGACTCCGCCGGGCTTGAGCGCGCCGCGCGCGATCGCGTCGCGGATGATCGCCAGCGCGGCGCGGTCCTTGACCGAACCGCCGGGGTTCATGAACTCGGCCTTGCCCAGGATCGTGCAGCCGGTCGCCTCGGAAGCCGCCCTGAGCTTGATCAGCGGCGTATGGCCGATCGCTTCGACGACGGTGGGGGTGAAAGGCATCGGGACCTCTTTTTTGGACACGCTAGGCGAAGGCGCGACGCCGGACAAGAACGCCGGCGGCGGTCGACGACCACGGGCGTTCGGTGGTCCGCCAAGCGCGTCGGCGTCGGCGGGCGCAAGACATCTTACATGATCGAGTGTGTAGACTGACAAGCGGAAAATTCCGCATGGCCGCGAAAAGACCCAATTCTCCCTCCAATCCCCATCGTCTGCGCAGCGCGCGAAGGCGCGTTCCAAGGTTTGGTTAATGCAAGGCGTTTATGGGTGGGACTGGACTGGCCGCTCGGTTCGCATTCCCGCCTTCGAGGCCGAACTGCGGGAATTGTAATTGGGCGCCCGGATGCGCCGGTGGTATTTCGTAACCGCTCCAAACTGGCGTCGGCCGCGGCGGCGGCGCCGTAAAGCGGAGCGAGTTCGGGGCGCGGTGAACCCCGTCAACGGAAGGTTGTATGCGATGAGTTCGAGTCCCGTCGTCGGCGCCCCCGCCGGCCCGTCGTTTCGCTGGTTGGACGACAAGGCGATGAGGCTCTTCGTTTTTCGTTCGCTGCTCTGGCCGCGCGTAGCGGCGCGTTGGGCGGGGTTCATCCGTGACTTTCATCGAAGCTTCGGCGCTCGGGAGCCCGCCCCTCGCGTCCTCGCCAAACCTTTGCGCAGTTACGTCGACGCTCGGCTCAGCCCCGCGCGCAGGCTCGCGATTCTCATCGAGCATTACCGCAATTTCG
>JBEKFO010000275.1:0-5959 GCA_050013275.1 Roseiarcus sp.
CTTCACCATCTGGTTCTTGACCGACACCTTCTCCATGATCTGATGGCAGTTGGTGCAGGCGAGCCCCTGCGTTTCGTGCGTGCTGCCGTCCCAATAGGTGCGGTCGCCCTTCTCGTGGCAGCTCAGACAAATCGCGTTTCGATCGGCGACCGAGCGCGGCGAGTCCTTGCTGAACGAGATGATGTCTCCCGGCGCGCCGCTGTCGGTTTCCTTGGTCTTGGCGTGCTTGGAGCCCGGACCGTGGCAGGTTTCGCAGCCCAGCTTTTCCTGGTCGGTGCGCGGGTTCTTCAGAAAGATGTCGCCGTGGAGCGTTTGGCCGAAAGAACCGAACTGATCGCGATGACATTTGACGCAGGCTTGCGAACCGACATAGGTCGCCGGCTCGTCGTCGGCGGTTTCGGATTTCGGGGTCTTGGGCGCGCGTGTGACCGCGGCCACGACCAACGGCGCTGCTCCGTCCTTGTCCGCCGCGAATTCGCTCAGCAGCGAATAATCGTCCGAACCCGTCTTGGTCGGACGCGCCAGCCCGGAATGAATGGCGTCGGCGGGCGGCTCGACTTGCGTCGCCGCCGAAACAGGCGCTGCGCCGTCGACGGTCCGGACGAAATCGGCCAGCACCGAATAGGCGTCGCCGCCCGACGCGGCCGCGCCGCGCACACCGGCGTGAATCGCGTCGTCGGGCGCGGTCGCCTCGCCCTGGGTCAGCGGCAGCGCAACGGTCCCCGAGGCGTCCGCGACCCGGACGAAGTCGGTCAGCACTGCATAGTCGTCGCGCGCGCCGGAGGACTGGGCGAGCCCAGCGCCGCTCGGCTGCCCTGCAGCCGATGCTTGCAATAGAGCCTGCAACGCGGCGTATCCGTCGTCGCTGGAGCGTAGGGGGACTCCAAGCGTCGCCTCAGCGAAGACGGGCTGGGCGAAGGCGAACGCCCCGGCGACGATCAGGCGAGACAGCCGCGCGGCGAACCGCGCCGTGTTGGTTCCTCCCGCCCGACGCGCGCGCTTCGTCGCGATTCGATCCGACGCCGGGAGCGGCGACACGTCCATCACTTTTCGAATATTCCCGCTCATCCCCCGCCCCACTCTTATTCCTTCCGGCGCCGCCCGCCCCTCGCCGTTCAAGGGCCACGCGTCTATTAAAGGTATCGTAACGGTTACCCTACGCGTCGCGCAACCAGTTGAATGAGAAAATTCTCATATTCGCGTGCCGAAATCCGTTTTCGTTCGATTGTGTCATATATTAGCACCACTAACGTCATGGCATTGTTAGACGATAGTCTATATACGCGCAGCGATAGGCGCGCGTTAATCTATCCGACCGCGTCGGTTTAGCTATTTCTACCTGTGCGTTACTTTCAATGCGACTAGCCCACGAGCTACGCCCCCGATGCGGAACGCGAGCGGGGCGGCTTTGCCGCGAGGCCGGAATGAACCGACATGGAAAGCAAGAGCGACGGGGCGCCGCCGGCTGTGCCGGCGAGCGCGGTGCGGCGGCTTTGGGGGGTGGGAATGAAAGCCTTCATGACGAAGGACCGCACGGAATTTCGATCATCGAGACCCCCTAACCGCACCCACGAGAGCATACGGAGAACCGCCGCTTTCGACCGCCAACGGCGTCGCTTATCCGGTTGGCACAAACGCAAATATTGGCGTTTCGTAAATCCGCTCTTGATCTCAATCAACCCCTGGCAGCCTCCTTTGCAGCGGCGGCCGCTGAAACAAGGCGGTCATTTTTCAGCCTCAATCTGGTCCGCGGGCCATCAAATTGCCGCAAGATCGCCCTTCGGAGGGCGGATTTCCCGGCTTTTGCGCCGACAGGCGCGAGCCGGGACCGGATCGTCGGTCAGCGGCTCGACGCCGCCGCGACGGCCAATCAATTAATTTCGCAAGTGCATATTTGCGCACTTGCAAGATCGTCGATCGACCGCGTTGGATCGCCCGAAATCGACGAATTGGACGAAATCGAGCTATGACGGCCCGATTGCGGGATGCGCGAGGGTGCTCTAACAGCTTCGCCGCACGCGTCGCGGCGCCTCGTCGCAGCTGCCGCAGGCCGCCCTCTCGCCATCGCACGAGCGTCGTAGATCGCCTGCGTTTGGTGGCCGGCCGCTGAAAGGTCGTATTGATGTTGTGGTTTGTGTTGGCCGCGATGACGGCCATAGCCGTTGCGATCGCGCTCTGGTCGCTTGTTTTCGGGCGTTCGAAGCGCGACGACTCGCACGCCGAAGTCGCCTTCTATAGCGAGCGGCGCGCAGAGATCGGCCGCGATGTCGAGCGCGGCCAGTTGCCGCCCTCCGAGGCGAACGCCGCGCTCTACGCGTCGACGTCGAGCCGCCGCGACGGATCGCGCCGCAGAATCGCCGCCGCTCTCGTCGTCCTCATCCTGCTGGTCGTCGGCATCGGCCTATACGTCCGCTTCGGGCGACCGGACCTGCCTGATGCGCCGCTTGCCTCGCGCGCCGTCGATTCCTCTGCGCCCGACGCAGTCGAGGCGGCGGTCGCCCATGTCGAAGCGGAAGTCTCCGCATCGCCGGACAATGTGAAGGCCTGGTCCGCGCTGGCGCCCGTATATGTGCGGCTCGGCCGTTACGACGACGCGGTCGCCGCCTATCGCCAGTTGCTGCGCCTGAAGGGCGAGGACGGCGCGCTGCGCGCCGAGTTGGGCGAGGCCGAGGTCGCCGCGGCCGGCGGCGTCGTCACCGCCGACGCTCGTTCGCAGATCGATCAGGCGCTCGCCGATTCTCCCGGCTTGCCGATGGCGCGCTTCTACCACGGCCTCGCGGCCGAACAGGACGGCGACGCAAAGAAGGCGATCGAAATCTATCGATCGCTGCTCGGCGAAACCCAAGACCGCCCGCACTGGCGGTTTGTCATGCAGGCGAGGCTCGCCGCATTGACGGGCGAACCGACCGTCGCCCCTGCCGCGGACGCCGCCCCTGCCGCGAACGCCGCCCCTGCCACGGCCGCCGACGGGCCAGCCGCGACCGGAGCGGCCGGAGCGTCGGCCGGCGGGGGCGACATGATCCAAGCCATGGTCGCGCGCTTGGCCGCGCGGCTGGCGCAGAACGGCGGAAGCGCGGACGAGTGGATGCGCCTAGTGCGTTCCTACGCCGTGTTGCACGAAACGGATAAAGCCAAGGACACGCTCGCTTCCGCTCGCAAGGCGCTGGCCGCAGACGCGAACGCGGGCGCGTCACTGGACGCGCTGGCGAAGGAGTTCGATCTGGCAAGCCCTTGAATTGCGGCGCAAGCGCGAAACGCTCACGTTGATCGCGGCCTTGCCCGGCGCGCCGCCGCGCATGGGTCTTCGCGGCGAGCGAAGTCGCGGGATCTACAAGAAAAGGAACGCAAGCCCGCGATCGTCGAAATCGGGCGCTTTGCGTGGTTCCTCGCGGTCAGCGCGTTCAATGACGCCTCGGAGCTTCAGTTCGTCGCCCCACCGACTTTGTCGGTGAGCGCGCGGCGCAGAACTTTGCCGATAGCCGATTTGGGCAATTCGTCCCAAAACTCTACGTGCCGCGGGACCTTGTAGCCGGTCAGATGCTTGCGGCAATGGGCGACGATGTCCTCAGCGGTCAAATCCGGATTCTTCTTGACGACGGCGACCTTGACCGCTTGGCCCGATTGCGAATCCGGCACGCCGAAGGCCGCCGCTTCGAGGATGCCCGGACACATCGCCATGACTTCTTCGAGTTCGTTGGGGTATACGTTGAAACCGGAGACGATGATCAGGTCTTTCTTGCGATCGACAATCCGAACGAACCCCGCTTCGTCGATGGTGGCGAGATCTCCGGTGCGCAAGAACCCGTCGGACGTCATCACCTTGGCGGTCTCGGCGGGCTGGTTCCAGTAGCCTTTCATGACCTGCGGCCCGCGCACGCAGAGCTCCCCGACCTCGCCGATCGCGAGATCCTTCCCGTCCTCGTTGCGGATCGCGATCTCAGTGGACGGGATCGGCAAGCCGATCGAACCGTTGAAGTCGGCTAGGTCGAGCGGATTCATCGTCACGCCGGGCGACGCTTCGGTGAGACCGTAGGCCTCGATCAACGCCCTGCCGGTCGTTTGTTTCCACTTTTCGGCGACGGTTTCCTGGACCGCCATGCCGCCTCCCACCGACACGCGCAACGGCTTGAAATCGAGTTTGACGAAATCGGGGTTGTTCAGGAGCGCTTTGAACAGGGTGTTCACGCCGCTGATGACCGAGAACCGATGGCGCGCGAGCTCTTTGACGAAGCCCGCGATGTCGCGGGGATTGGTGATCAGCACATCGGTCGCGCCGATCTTGAGGAACGTCAGACAGTTCGCCGTCAAGGCGAAGATATGATAGAGGGGCAGCGCCGTAATGATGGTCTCGCGCCCGTCCTCGAGCACGGGCCGAAGCCAGGCGTGCGCCTGCTGCATGTTGGCGACGATGTTGCCGTGAGTGAGCATCGCGCCCTTGGGCCTTCCGGTCGTTCCGCCGGTGTACTGCAAGAAGGCCAGTTCGTCCGGGCCGACGTCGACAGGGTCGAACGGCGCCTTTGCGCCGAGCTGCAACGCGGTCCTGAAGGAAACTGCGCCCGGGATACGCCACGCGGGCACGAGCTTCTTGACGTGCTTGACGACGAAATTGACCAGCAAACCTTTGGGAAACGCGAGCATGTCGCCCAAGCCGGAGACAATGACGCGCTCGACCTTGGTCGCGGCGAGCACCTGCTCCACCACCCAGGCGAAATTTTCCACTACGACGACGACCTGCGCCCCGGAATCTTCGAGCTGATGTTTCAACTCTCTCGGTGTGTAGAGCGGGTTGCAATTCACCACCGTGTAGCCGGCCCTGAGAGCGCCAAACAGCGCGATCGGATATTGCAACACGTTGGGCATCATGAGGGCGACGCGCGCGCCTCTCGGCAGCTTCACGACGCCTTGCAGATAGGCCGCGAAGTCGCGCGCCAGCCGGTCCATCTGAGAATAGCTGATCGCGGTGCCCATGTTGACGAAAGCGGCGCGCGGCCCGAATTTCGCGACGCTCGCTTCGAACACGGCGCCGATGCTCCGGTAGGCCGCGACATCGACCTCGGGCGGAATCCCTTGCGGATATCGGGGAAGCCAAATCCGCTTCATAGACGTTTCCCCATAACGCAACGCGCACGTTCGTTCTGATTTAAGATAGCGCCAAATTTGAGCGACACGTTGATATGAATCACAACACATTGAGCCGACAGCCGTATCCATCGTAGTCAGTTGCGGCGTGCGCATATCCGCCGTTTGTGTCGCGGCGCGGCGGGGGATGGCGGACGGAGCCGGAAGGCGTCGCCATGGTGTCGCGTTTCTTCCGCAGCGTTATCCTTATCGAAGCCCTTTTGCTGCTGATCGCGATCGCGGCTCCGCCACGCGCCGCGCTGACGCTTGCGTCTGTGCCGGCGGCTTGCGCGGCGCTCGTTCTGTTGGACTTTTGCGCCGTCGCCGCGGTGTACGGAATCTTGCGGCTCTATGCGGCGAGGCTGCCGCAAGCAGGCCTTGGCCGCCGCATCCGCACGTGGCGCTGCGCCTTAGGGGAGATGCTGGCGTTGTTCGCCATCTTCGTCGTCATCCAACCTTTCGAACGGTGGTGGATGGGCGCCGAGGCGGTCGGACCGCTCGCCCCAGGGCGCGTCCCGGTCCTGCTCGTTCACGGCTATCTTTGCAACCGCGGCCTATGGTGGTGGCTGCGGCGACGCCTTCGCGCTCGGCGATTCGCCGTGGCGACGGTCGACCTGGAGCCGCCTCTGGCCGGCCTCGATCGACTGGCTGCGCGCCTCGGCGAACGCATCGACGCGCTGTTGGCGGAGACCGGCGCCGAGAAGGTCGTGCTCGTCACCCACAGCATGGGCGGCTTGGCGTCTCGCGCCTATCTTCGCCAGCGCGGCGCGGCGCGAGTGGCCGGCCTGGTGACGCTCGCGGCGCCGCATTACGGCACCGAGATCGCGCGGCTCGGCCTCGG
>JBEKFO010000276.1:0-5945 GCA_050013275.1 Roseiarcus sp.
GTCGCTTCGACCGGCGAAGCGCGCCGCCAGATTCGCGGCGGCGGCCTGCGCGTCAACGACGTCGCGCTCGCCGATGAAAAGGCGACGATCGGCCGCAATGCGCTGCAAGGCCCGGGAATCGTCAAACTGTCGCTCGGCCGCAAGAAGCACGTCCTGCTGCGCGCGGTGTAGCGCCTAGCGCACCGCCGGAGGCGACTCGCCGATTTGCATCGGCGCGCCGGTCGCTCGCGCCGCGCCGACCTGCGCGGGCGTGTCGACCAGCGGCGTCGTGCCGTCGATGGCGCCGAAAACCTTGCGCAGGAAGCCGGGGGTCATCGCCGAAAGCGGATTGACGTTCAGGGTCGGGCCGCTGGCCGGTCCGACGATGCGGTAATTGACGCCGAAAATGCCTTCGTGAGTGCCGCCGCCGAGCAAAGCGCCGACCACGGGAATATGGGTGACGAGGCTGTTGACCTGATAGGCGGGAACGAAGGTGCCGTTCAGATCCATGCGATCGCGCCCGTAATCGATGAAACCCTGAGTGGTGAGTCCCATCTGGCTGTTGAAGATGACGGCCTCGCGCAGCTCGAGACGCCCGGTCGCGCGGGTGAAACTGGCGGACATCTTCTCGAAACGCGCGGTTTCCGGATTGATGGCCGGACTCTGCTCGACCCGACCGTCGACCGGCGCCTGTCCCGCCGCCATGAGTTGCCGCAGCGCCGGCTCGTTGCGCAGCACGAAATTGGTCACGTTCGCGCTGCCGCGGCTGCCGTCCTCGACGTCTTGCATCGAAAGGTCGAGCGTCCCGCCCTCCATGCGACTGTAAAGGTCGAGGAACTTGTTCAGCGCGCCCGCATCGGTGGCGTGAGCGCGCAAGCGCCCGGACTCGTCCTGCTGCGCCGTCAGGACGCCCTCGCCGATTCGCGCCTTGGCCTGCATCGTTTTCATTGCGCCGCCGCGCCACGCGCCGGTCATCTCGAATTGGCCGAGCGCTTGCGAATTGGCGCCGATGACGCTGGCGATCTTGACGTCGAGGTCGAGATCCTTGCCGCCGCCGCCCGTCGGCCCGCCGGCGCTGAGGAAACCCTTGACGAGGCCTCGGGCGTCGAGAACCGCGCCGCGCACCGTCGCCTTGACGGCCGTCTCTCCGTTTTCGATGTCCGCCTTCAACTCGTCGGCGGCGGCCAAGCGCAACTGCGTCAGCTTGGCGCTCTTGAAGGCGCCGTCCGCGGCCAGTTCCGCCGTTCCTCGAATCGCGATCGAGCCGGCGTCGACCGCGATCGCGTTGACCGCGACGCCCTGGCCGTCGGCGTCCGGCTTGAGGTTGAACGTCGCTTTGCCGGGCTTGCCCGCCGCTTTCAGCGTTCCGGTCTGCGGGCTCTCGATCGCGACATGAGTGAGATCGACCTCGATATCGGCGTTCGATTTGGACAGCGGCGCCTTGACGCGCACGCCCATCGCTCCGTTCAGCATCGAGCCGGCGGGGAAGCCGAGCTTGGCGCGCGCGGCGTTGTCCAACGAAAGCGACAACGCCACCAAGCCTTCGTCGGCGGCGCCCTTGGTCAAATCGACCGCGACCGGCACCCCGTACATTTGGCCTTGGCCGTTGATCTTCAGATTGCCGTGTTCGGCCAGAACCGACAACGAAGCTTGCTCGAGCCGTTCGCTGCCGAGAAATTTGTCGACGCGAAAATTCGTCAACGTCCCTTCGGCGCGAAACTGATTGTCTTCGGGCCGAACCGTCTTTCCCAATTTCAGATCGAGCGCGAGCTTGCCTTCGAACTGGCCCTTGACCGTGGCGGGATCGATCGCGAAGGCGGCGAAGCGTTTCAGCGCGTCGCGGTTCAGGAGATCGGCGAGCGCGTCGGCGCCGCCCTGCAGGCGCGCGCCGGCGCGGGCGGGCACGATCGGCGCAGGGGTGGTGTCGGGAACGAAATAGGAAATGTCGGCGACTTGGATCCGCCGGCTCGGCGAAAGTTCGATGACGCCGCTCTTCGCGTTCGCGGCGAAGTCATGGCCGGTAATGACGCCGGTAGCGTCGAGACCCGTCAAGGCGGGAACCCCGGGCAACAGATCGACGACCGTCTCGCGCGTCGTAAACTCGCCGTGCACGCTGTCGCGCGGAATCGCGCGCTTGTGGATCGCCGCGTCGAATGCGGCGGCGTCCCAGTCGACGCTCATCGCGCCGGCGACGACCTGTCCGCCGTGAATGTGCTGCAGGCACCAGACGCGCGCGTCGGCGTTGATGAAACTCGGCCAGAGCCGGAGAACGTCGACGATTGCGCTCGGGCCGACCTGCAAATTCAGCTTCAGCGTCGCGCCGTCCGCGACCGCGGCGCTTTCGACGCTCGCCGAGCCGTTCACGCTCGGTCCGTGGACCGCCAGCCGATCGAGGACGAACCGCGATCCCTGCGGCAGAAAGCGCGCGTCGAACACCGCCTGGTCGATGACGATCGGCTTCTCGCCGGGCCGCTCCGGAGCGAACACCGTATCGCTGGATTCGAAATGGCTGACCCACGCGGCCTGCGCCTGCGCGCTCGCAGGGGGTGCGAGCCAACCCGCCGCGAAGATGTGGGTCGCCCCGGACAACAACTGCAAGTTCCCGAAGCGATAGCGACCGGTCGCCGCGTCCCAGGCGATGTCCCCTGTCGCCTCGTCGACGAGGAACGGTTCGTGATCCGGGTCGTCGAGTTTGAAATAGCCCGCGCCCAGCGCGAAACGTCCCTGCAAAGCTTGAATCGCCGAATTCGCCGCGAGGCGCGCGTCGATTTTGAACGAGATCGGCATGTCCGCGTCGAACGGCAGGTGGCTCGCGTGCATGAGCAGCACATCGTCGAGACTGAGGTCGCGCGCCGTCATGGACACCTCGCGTGCGTCACCGCCAAGCGCCGTCGCCTCGACCGACCAGCGTCCCGCCGGGCCGCGCGCCGAGACGCGGATCGCCGCCGTATCCTCCCTCTTGTCGAAAGAGAGCAGCAGATCGTCGTAGACGGTCTCTTTTCCGAGCGCCTCGTTCTCAAGTTCGAGATGGCCATGCGTCAGCTCGACGCGGTCGAGCGCCTGACTGGCTCCGGTCATCGCGTCGATGATCCGGAACGCGACGAGGCCGAAATCGGGCGCCGCGGGGGTCGACTCGGATTGAGACGGGGTCGGCGCGGGAAGCTCGATGGTCGCCGCGGTGGAATCCGCCGCGGCCGCGATCGAAAGGGCGCCGTCGGGGCGCAGGCGCAATCGCAGATCGAGACCGTCGAGCTCCAGCCGTCGGACCTTGACCTGGAGCGTCAGCAGCGAAAGCGCGTCGAGGCCGACGCGGCCGCGGGGGGCCGAAAGAACGACGCGGCCGGCGCGGTCGCGAATGACGATGCCGCCGAAGCCGAGCCCGACGCCGCCTTTCATGCCCATCAGGTAGGTCGGGCCGATCGCGACGGCGTATCGCGCGCCCAACCGTTCTTCCAGGCTCTGGGCGATGCGCGGGTTCAAGCTCTCGACGTCGATCGGGCCGAAAGCGAGCAGGACGAGAAAACCGCCGACCGCCGCCGCCGCTGCGCCGACGACGAGCGCGCAGATCACTAACAAAACGCCGCCGCAGCGGCGCGTCGCAATCGCCCCCCAGGAGCAAGGCAGAGTCGGCCCCTGCCCGCTGAGCAGCAGGCGTTGCATCGCCGCTCGGGCCTTGGACCGTGTCGCTGTGTCGATTCGGTCGACCAACCCTGTGACGTCTCCGCTCGTCTTACCCGTCAAATTAGTGAGTTCGGCCAACTTGCCTCGGCCGACGAAAGGCGCGCGAAGCGCTTGCCGTCTTCTTCGCCGCGCGCCGAGATTCGGCTCTGGACCCCCTATAAGCTATTGAACCGACAGCGACCACGGGTCAATCTGACGCGCGTGCGCCGCGGCGCCGGTCCGGCGGCACATTGCTGATGAAAGTGGCTCAAACGAGGGCAAAATGGTCAAAAATTTGGACAACGGCGATCGAGCCCCCGACTTCGAACTGCCCGCCGACGACGGCGGAAGCGTCTCAATGAGCGGTCTTAGGGGCAAAACGGTCGTCCTCTACTTCTATCCCAAGGACGATACCCCGGGTTGCACCGCCGAGGCCATCGCGTTCAACGCCCTGCGCGAGAAGTTCGACGCCGCCGGCGCCGTCATCCTCGGCGTCTCCCCGGACGGCGCCGCCAGCCACGGCAAGTTCAAGCGCAAGCACGCTCTGTCGCTGACCCTCGCGGCCGACGAGTCCAAGGCGACGCTCGAAGCCTACGGCGTTTGGCGGGAAAAGAGCATGTATGGCCGCAAGTACATGGGCGTCGAGCGCACGACTTTCCTCGTCGACGCTGAAGGCCGCATCGCGCGCATTTGGCGCAAGGTGAAAGTGCCCGGCCACGCCGAAGAGGTTCTGGCGGCCGCCAAGGGGCTCCGAGCGGCGTTTGCCAACGGTTAACCCTAATGAGTTGTAATCGCGCCCTAGGTCGCCCCGCGTCTTCGGGGTCGGAGCGTGTGGGCGCATGTCATTGCGAGGTTCCCGCCCGCGGACGAAAATGCCGCGGTCGCAGTATTTCTTCTCCCGCGCGAGCGGCGACGACGTCCGCACGGTTGCGGTGCGTCCGTTCGCGCTGTGGTCGCTGATCGCGATCTTCGCGATCTCCCTGCTGTGGGGCGGCGCGGCGACGCTTTACGTCGCCTTTCGCGACGACATGCTCAGCGCTTTGGCCGCCCGCCAGGCGGAAATGCAATACGCCTACGAGGATCGCCTCGCTGCGGCGCGCGCCGAACTCGACCGCGTCGCCAGCCGCCAGTTGCTCGATCAGAATTCCTTCGAGGGCAAGGTTCACGAACTCCTGTCGCGCCAGGCGCAACTCGAGCAACGCGGTTCGATCGTCTCCGCCTTGGTCGACCAAGCCTCACGCGATCTCTTCGCCGCCACGCAGACGCGCCCGCGCGTCGCAACCGTCGGCAAGACGCCCGCTGCCGCCCTCGCGGCGATCGGCGCGGCCAGCCCGCTCGGCGTCTCGGACAGCGTCATCGGCCCGTCGACGCAAGCGTTCGCCCCGCAACCCTCGACGCTGGCGCCGTCGCCGAGCGCGCCCAAGCCGCGCCCGGTCGAAGAACCGGGCGATCACGTCAGCATGATCCCGCAGACGGGCGCCGAGAGCAGTGGGCTCGCCGACCTCGCCGCGGCCGCCGACAATCCCGCCCTGGGCGCGTCCGCGCGCCTCAGCCTGATCGCCTATTCGCTGGATCGGATGGAGCGAAAGCAGGCCGCCGCCCTCGACACGATCGATTCGACCGCGCGCCGCAGCGCGGACCGTCTGGCCGAGGTCGTCGCGCAAACCGGACTCTCGGCCGATGCGCTGGTCGCCCCGCCGACCAAGGGAGGCGTCGGCGGGCCGTTCATTCCCGTCTCTATCGACGCCGACGCGCCCACTTTCGACAAGGAACTCGCGCATGCCGAGCGCGACGTCGCTTCCGCCGATCGCCTGAGCCGGCTGATGCCGATCCTGCCGGTGCGAGCGCCGTTGATCGGCGAGGCCGAGGTCACCTCGCCGTTCGGCTATCGGCGCGATCCGTTCCTCGGCCGCCTCGCTCTGCACCCCGGCGTCGACTTCGTGCAGGACTACGGCGCTGAGATCCACGCCACCGCGGGCGGCCGGGTCGTCCATGCCGGGCCGATGGGCGGTTACGGCGACATGGTGGAAATCGATCACGGCAACGGCCTTGCCACCCGCTATGGCCACATGTCCGAAATTCTGGTCGAGGAAGGCCAGGAGGTGAAGGCCGGCGCGGTTCTTGGCCGCCTCGGCTCGACCGGCCGCTCGACCGGCCCGCATCTCCACTATGAAGTGCGCGTCGACGGCGAACCGGTCGACCCCGAGCGTTTCCTGCACGCCGGCGCGCCGCGGTTCGCGGCGCAAAAGCGGAACGCGGCGCGCGGCGGCGGTCAGGCGTCCGCGACGACGGCGATTGCGAAGCCG
>JBEKFO010000277.1:0-5911 GCA_050013275.1 Roseiarcus sp.
GTCGGCCTTTCTCGTCGCCACCGGCACCGCCGCCAACGCGCTGGCGCTCGGGGCGCTGGTCCGCCCGTGGGAGACGGTGTTCTGCCATGAAGAGGCGCATATCCAGGAGGACGAATGCGGCGCCCCCGAGTTCTTCACCGCGGGAGGCAAGCTGGTCGGCATTCCCGGCCTTGCCGGAAAGATCGCCCCCGATGCGTTGCGCGACACGCTGGATCGCTTCCCGCGGGGACAGGTCAAGACGACGCAGCCGGGCGCGCTGTCGCTCAGCCAGGCGAGCGAGGCGGGCGCGGTCTATCGGCCGGACGAAATCGCCGCGCTCGCTGCGATCGCGCACGAAGCGGGGCTCGCGGTGCATATGGACGGCGCGCGATTCGCCAATGCAGTCGTATCGGCCGGCGTCTCGCCGGCCGCCATGACCTGGCGCGCCGGCGTCGACGCGCTCTCGCTCGGCGCGACCAAGAACGGCGCTCTCGCTTGCGAGGCGGTGATCTTTTTCGATTCCGAAAGAGCCGCCGACTTCGCCTACCAGCGCAAGCGGGCGGGGCAGACGCTATCGAAAGGCCGGTTCCTGGGCGCGCAAATGGAGGCCTATCTGACCGACGGGCTTTGGCTCGAGTTCGCTCGGCGCGCCAACGCCGCCGCCCGGCGCCTGTCGCAGGGGCTCGCCTGCGCGCCGGGCGTGCGGCTGGCGTGGCCGACCGAGGCCAACGAAGTCTTCGTCATCGCGCCGAGCGGACTCGCCTCGAAATGGCGCGCCGCAGGCGCCAAATTCCACGATTGGGGTTCGCGCTCGATCGCGGCCGATCAGGCGCCGCGCGCGGGGGAGACGATGATGCGGCTGGTGACGTCGTTTGAGACCGACGAACGCGAGGTCGACGCCTTGATCGCGATGGCCGCCGCGCCGCACAGCCGCCGCAATTTTTAGGGAAGAGTCGGCGCGCTGGGCGCCGTACGGGAGTTCGGGAGCATGATCGACAGTCAGAGCGCCGCGCGGACGCTGAGACGCTGCGCGCAGTTGGCGGCGGCGGCCGCGGTCCTCGTCGCGACCTCGCCGGCAGCGAAGGCGCAAGGTTTGTTTTACTTCTTCGGCGGCGGTCCATCGCCCGGCCAAATCGAGCGTGGGCTCGACGCCAGCGGCTACACGCTGACCGGTCCTTTGATTCGCCGCGGCGACGTCTATCTCGCCGATGTCCAGGCCGGTCGAGGCGATTTCGAGCGCTTGGTGATCGATTCCCAGACCGGCCGCATCGTCGAGCGTTTCCGCGCCCGGCCGCCGCACTGGCGTGACGCGCCTCCGGGCGACTGGAGCCAAAGGGAAAGCAATTGGTGGGGTTCGCCGCAGCATCCGCCGGTCGGATACGATCGCGCGCCGCCGAGCGAGACGCTCGACGTTCCCGGCGCCGGCCAACCGCCGCGCGCTCCGGCCCGCGATCAAGTCGCCCGCGGCGGCGAATGGCCCAAGCCGAACGTCATTCCCGACGCCGGCGCGACGGACGCGGCTTCGCCCAAGTTGATCAAGGCGCCCAAGGCCAAGCCGGTCGACGCTAAGCGCAACGCCGCGCCGCCTGCGCCCGTCGTCATGACGCCATCGGCCACGCCGGTCGCCGTCACGCCGCCGCCTGTCGCGTCGCCGACGGTCGCGAATCAAGCGCCGGCCGCCAACTCGCCGCCGCCGCAGCCGGTCAAGACCGACACGCCGACGAACGTCATGGCGGAGAAGTCGCCGCCATCAGCCGACACGCCGGCTCCACCCGCGTCGCCGAAGCCCAAAGCGCTGAACGACCTTCCGGTGACGCCGTTGGATTGAACGAAAAAGGGCGCCCCGCAGGGCGCCCTTTGCATTCCTTCTGCGTCGCGTTCTCGGCGTCCGTCGCCGAGCCCGCCTCACGCCGCGTGTTTGGCCGCGGGTGTGACGTCGATGGTCTTGCCAGGGGTTTGGATCGCGATCGTGCGTGGCTTCTGGGCTTCGGGAACTTCGCGCACAAGGTCGATGTGCAGCAATCCGTTCTCGCAGCTCGCGCTCGTCGCCGTCACGTGGTCGGCCAAGTGGAACCGGCGCTCGAAGGCGCGCGCGGCGATGCCCTGATAAAGCATTTCGGACTTCTCGCCCCCGTTCTTCTGCTGCGCGTCCTTGGCGCCGCGCACCGTCAGCGTGCTCTCGCGGGTTTCGACGGAAAGTTCGTTGTCGCCGAATCCGGCGACCGCAAGCGTGATGCGATAGGCGTTCTCGCCGGTGCGCTCGATGTTATAGGGCGGGTAGCTGGGGGCGCTCGAGTCGAGCCCGCCGCTCTTGTCGAGCAGCGACAGCAACCGGTCGAAACCGATCGTCGAGCGATAGAACGGAGAAAAATCGTAGTTCAGCATGACCATATCCTCCTTTTGAAGCGACATGACGCCTGCGCCCCGATCTGGCGGCGCCGGCGAGAAGCGCGTCCCGTAAAGGGCCCGCGCCAGATGAAATCTGGTGACGCGCCGGCGCGGCGCAAGGGGCGGGAGGCGATCGAAGCCGCAAAAATGCTTCGTTCTCGCGCTATCGGCGGCGTTGCGCGCCGTCCGGCCGCTCGGTATATCCCGCGCCGACCATCGCGCCCCATTGGAACACAAGGACCGAAGCATGAAACGCGCTCTTCCGCGGACCGCCATCGCATTGATCGCGCTCGGCGCGCTCTTCGCCGCTCATGCGGCGCGCGCCGACGACGACAAGACGCCGAAGCCGTTGCCGCCGCAGCAGAAGAACTTCCCGCTCGACCAGACCTGGTCGCTGCGCGAGCTCAACGGCAAACCGGTCGACTCGAACCTCGACGTCAGCCTCAAGATCGACAGCGCTTTGCGCGGCTCGGGCTTTACCGGGTGCAATTCGTGGTCGGCGACGATGTACCCCGTCAAGGATCAGCACTTGCTGGTGGGCCCCTACGCGCTGACCAAGAAGCAATGCGACAAGGACACGATGGCGATCGAAATCGGCTTCCTCTCGGCGTTCTTGGGGGGGCCGACCTGGGATCTCATCAACGGCGAACTCGTCATCAAGGGGCCGCGCGGCGCGTTGCGGTTGGTTCGCTCACTGTAAAGGGGCGGCTCCAGCGGCGGCGTCTTATTCCGCCGCCTCCGCCGCCGCCATCGTCGCCGCGCCGCCGATGTGCGGGGTGAGTTCGACGCGCCGCTTGTGGAAGGTGGCGAGCGTCGCGCGATGGCCGATCGAGACGAGGGTCGTCTTGGGCAGCGTTTGCGCGATGGCGCGATAGACTTGGGATTCGCTCGGTTCGTCGAGCGCCGAGGTCGCCTCGTCGAGGAACAGCCAGTCGGGCGCGGCGATGAGCGCGCGCGCGACGGCGAGCCGCTGCTGCTCGCCGCCTGACAGACGCATTTGCCAATTGTCGCTGTCGTCGAGCCGGTCGGCGAGCGCGGGCAGGCCGACTTTGGCCAAGGCGTCGCGAATAGCCTCGTCCGAGACCGCCGAACTCGACGCGGGGTAGGCGATGGCGTCGCGCAACGGTCCGATTGGAACGTAGGGGCGTTGCGGCAGCAGCATGATCGTGGCCTGCGGCTTGGAGATTGTTCCCGAGCCGTAGGGCCAGACGCCGGCGACGGCGCGCAGCAGCGTCGATTTTCCCACGCCCGACGGGCCGACCATCAGCGTCGGTTCGTCGGCGGCGAAAGCGAAAGTCTCGATGCGCGCGAGTCGGCGCCCGTCCGGTAAATCGAGCGCGACTTCGTCGAGAGAAAGATCGCGCGTCGGCGAAGCGGCCAGACGAATGCCGTGCTCGTGCGAGATGACGCGCTGCGCGCGGGCGATGGCGTCGTCGAACGAAGTCAAGCGATCGAGAACCGCCTTGAAATCGGCCAGGCCGACGTATTGCGAGACGAAGAAATTGAGCGAACTGTTGACGTTGCCGAACGCGCGCGCGACCTGAACCAGCACGCCGAGCTGAATCTTACCGGCAAAATAGAACGGCGCGCCGATGATGATCGGAAAATATTGGCTGATTTGATCGTAGGCGCTGGTGAAGATGCGCAGCCGTTTGCGCACATGCACGATGCGCATGTAATTGTCGTAGACGTCGCCGAATTTGTGCATCGCGCCCGCGGTTTCGACCGCCTCGCCGCGCAGCAGCGCGATCTGTTCGCTGTATTCGCGCAAGCGCGCGAGGCCGAAGCGGAAATTCGCTTCGAACTGCTGCTGTTGAAAATTGAGGCGGATGAGCGATCGGCCGATCAAATGGGTGAGGACCGTGCCGATCATGGCGTAGACCAGCGCGACCCAGAACAGCAGGCCGGGAACGACGACGTTCGTGCCCGGGACGGTGAAGTTCTGCGAAAGACCCCATAGCACGATGGCGTAGGACACCAGCGAAGTCAGCGTCTGCAGCACGGTGACGGAATAGCCGTAAAGGCCGGTGCCGGCGCCGCTGCCGTAGATGAACCCGTAGATGTCCTCGCTGATGCGCTGATCGGGATTGTCGGCCGGCGTGCCGGCGAGCGCCATCGGGTAATGCGCGCCGCCGCCGAGCCAGCGGCCGATGTAACGCGCGGAGAGCCAGCGCCGCCAACGGATGACGAAGGTCGACGTCACAACGTACTCGATGACGAGGGCGGAGATGAGAATGGTCGCGAACGGCAGGAAGACCACGAACAGTTGTCGCCAGAATTCGGGCAGATCCTTGTTTTGCAAGGCGTTGTAGAAGTCGCGGCTGAAAAACGACAGGCGCACGTCGAGGGCGACCTCGACTTGATTGAGCACGATCAGAAAGACCAGCGCCGCGGCGGCGAGCCGGTTCTGCGCGATCGTGACGGGGCGAAACGGCCACATACGCGCCACCGTGGGCGCGGTCTCGTGGAAATAGGGATCGGCGATGTCCGTCATCTTGCGGATGACGGGGATGAAAGAGATCGCGTAGGCGAACGAGCCGAACAAGGCGACCGACAGCGGCAGGGTGCTCGGAAGCGCGTAATCGGCGTAGGCTTTTGGCCAAAGGTCGAGCGCGTCGGTGAGATAGGCGAGGCCGAAGAGGATCGTTTCGACCGCGAATATCGCCTGGAAAATTCGCAGGAAGACCGAAATCCGCCGCGACAGATACGTCGCCGCGGCGCAAAGCAGCGCCGCCGCGGCGAACAGGAAGACGCCGACGTCGGGCGCATGCAGGCCGACCAGGAAGGCTGCGAGCGCGAAGGCGGCGACGGCGAGGCTCAGGTTTCGCATGGGGCGGGACCACGAAATTTTGCGGGAAAGGCCAAGAACGTGAAAGCGCACTAGCAGACCGGGCGGCGCAAAAGAAGGCCGCCGGCGCCCGAGTTCCATGAATTCTTGGCAAGATTGGGGGAAAAAAGAAAAGGGCGGCCGAAGCCGCCCTTCCCGATACTTGCTGGCGAAGCCGCTTGGATCAGAAATCCATGCCGCCCATGCCGCCGCCGCCGCCGCCCATCGGCATCGCCGGCTTGTCCTTCGGCACTTCGGCGACCATCGCCTCGGTGGTGATCAACAGGCCGGCGACCGAGGCCGCGTCCTGCAACGCCGTGCGCACGACCTTGGAGGGGTCGATGATGCCCGCTTCCAGCATGTCGACATAGCTGTCGGTCTGGGCGTTGAAGCCGAAGGTCTGCGACTTGTTGTCGAGGATCCGGCCGACGACGATCGAACCTTCGCCGCCCGCGTTCTCGACGATCTGACGGATCGGCGATTCCAGGGCCTTGAGGACGATGTTGATGCCGGCCTGCTCGTCGGCGTTGTCGCTCTTCAGCTTGGCGACCGCCGCCTTGGCGCGCAGCAGCGCGACGCCGCCGCCCGGGACGATGCCTTCCTCGACCGCCGCGCGGGTGGCGTTGAGGGCGTCGTCGACGCGGTCCTTCTTCTCCTTGACCTCGACCTCGGTCGCGCCGCCGACGCGGATCACCGCGACGCCGCCCGCGAGCTTGG
>JBEKFO010000278.1:0-5879 GCA_050013275.1 Roseiarcus sp.
CCGAAATTGCGCAAAATGAGAGCTAAATCTTCGCCCATTGCGACGACGGCTCCCCGTAGGCCCCTTTAGTGATCGTCAGGAACAGACGATCGCCCGCGAAGGAGCCTGCCTTGGAATCGAAAGAGCGAAACGCCGCGGAGGTCGTCGAGCGCCGTGCGAATGCCGACGCCACGCCGCAGGCGCGCGACGAAGCGAAGCGCCGACTGCCGTCGGGAACGGCGCTGCGAACGGTCATGCGCGGCGCCATGGTTGCGACTGTCGTCGTCACCGGCTACGGCTACGGCCGTCGGCGCGCTTATGCCGCTTCCAATTCCTACACCTTCAATTCCGGCGCGACGGCCGTTGGAGCCTACGCCATCGCCGGCGGCTACAACGCCATCGCGTGGGGAGACAAAGCGACCGCCTTGGGCGCGTACAGTTACGCCCACGGCAAGTTTGCGTCCGCATTCGGCGCGAACGCCAACGCCAACGGCGACAGCGCCACCGCGACCGGCTCCTTCAGCGCCGCCAATGGCGGCCACGCCACCGCGACCGGCGTGGGCAGCGTCGCCAACGGCGTCGACGCCACCGCGACGGGGAACAAAGCCGTCGCCGACGGCGCCTACTCGACCGCAACCGGACAGTTCAGTTGGGCGAACGGGGCGAACGCGACCGCGACCGGTCAGGACGCTATCGCCAACGGCGCCAACGCCAGCGCGACCGGGCAGGCCAGCCTCGCCAACGGCGTCAACGCCACCGCGACGGGAGCCAAGGCCTGGGCCAACGGCGCCGACGCGACGGCGACGGGAACCAAGAGCTGGGCCTTCGGCGCGTACGCGACCGCGACCGGCCAGTATAGTTGGGCGAACGGAGCAAGCGCGACCGCGACCGGCATGAACGCCGTCGCCAATGGCGCCAACGCCACCGCAACCGGGCAGAACAGCCGAGCCACAGGCGCCTACGCCACCGCCACGGGCCAGGACAGCCATGCCGTCGGCGCCTACGCTACGGCCACGGGCCAGAACGCGATCGCCAACGGCAGCTACGCCACCGCCACCGGCGCGCACAGCTACGCTCAGGGCGCAACCGCTACCGCCTTCGGCGCGAATGCAAATGCGATCGGCGCCGGGGCGACGGCGGGCGGTTATGGCGCCGTCGCATCGGCGACCAATGCAACCGCATTTGGCGCCGGCGCGAATGCAGGTCTCGCCAATTCGGTCGCTCTCGGCGCAGGATCGGTCGCCTCGGGCGCCAGTTCGACCGCCGGCAATGCGGCGCTCGGCGTCACCTATAACGCCGGCGCGGTGACGCCGGGTTCCGGCAACGTCGTCTCGGTCGGCGCTCCGGGCGCCGAGCGGCAGATCCAGAACGTCGCCGCGGGCGCGATTACAGCGACCTCGACCGACGCGGTCAACGGTTCGCAGCTCTATTCGCTCGCAACGGGCGTGAACGCGCTGGCGAGCCAGGTGAACAAGGATCGGATTGACGCGGACCGCGGCATCGCCGCGGCAATGGCGATGGCCGGCGCGCCGATGCCCTCCGCGCCCGGCAAGGTGAGCTGGAGCGCCCTGACCGCCGATTACAAGGGGCAGGCGGCGTTCGGCGCTTCGATCGCCTATCGCTTCGACACCAAGGCGCCGATCGCGTTCACCGCCGGCGCGGCGCTGGGCGACGGCAACGACTTCGGCATTCGCGCCGGTCTGCAGGGCGAATTCTGAAGCCGCTCGCTGCGGTCGCCCCGAGGAGCCCACGAACGCCGCGTGACTGCGGCGGACGCCTTCACTCCTCTTCCCGCCCGGCGGCTTCGGCGCGAAAGTCGGTCGCCGTCATTTGGAAGGCGGACTTGAACGCGCGGTAGAAGGTCGACAAGCTCTCGAATCCCGAGCGGAATGCGACCTCGGTGATCGGCAGCGACGGCTGGTCGACCAACAGAGCGCGCGCCTTCGCCAATCGCAGCGCCAGAACGCGCTGCGAGAACGTTTTACCGGTCGGCTCGAACAGCAGATGCAGACGACGGACCGATAGGCCGATGCTGTCCGCGACCAGGCTCGGCGAGAGCTCGCGACGTTGAATGTTTCTGGCGATGAACCGCTCGGCGGCCTCGACTCGCGCCTCGGCGAGCGCCTCGCGGCTTTGCTCTTGCCGCGATCCCGCCGAGCCGTGCGCGATGGCGGCCAAGAGAGCCAGCGATTGCGCGGTGACTTCGAACGCTTCGGGTTCGAGCGTCGAAAGTTCGCGAACCCACGCCTCGAAATATGTGCGAAGCAGAGATCCCGCGCCGCGATCCGGCGAAATGACCTTCGGCAGCGGCTTGCCACGCCCGCGCGGCGAGCCGCCGATGAACGAAATCGGCAGGCTTGCGAGCACGCACTTGTAATCGGAGCCGTCTCGAGGCGCCTGTGAAAAAGGGACGTCGGCGTAGCCGACGACGATCGAGCCCGGCTCGGCGACGAATTCCTCGCCTTGGTGAGGCCTGAACCAGGTCGGCGCGTCCGGAGCGAAATAAATGAGCAGATTGTCGCTCGGAAACCGCTCAATTTCGCTCTTGCCACGATGCGACCGCACGTTCGAGCGTTCGACCTGCAGGAGCACGGATCCGGCAAACCTGATCGCGTGCATCCGCGCCCAGTAAGTCCCCTGGTCGGACTTCGAACAGTCGATCGACATTCCCGTGATTTGTGCGGAAACCGCCTCGCGCCAGTAGGCGAATCGATCTTTGGGGGCGACTTGATCGGTCGAAATGGATAGGACTGGCCGCATCAGAAGTTCTCGTGCTTCATGACGATCTTACGGTCTGGCGCGTGAAACAGTTTCCATGGAACGACTTCTGATGCAACGCTTGGTCGCGGCACGTCCGAATGTTTGCGCCGTTCGACGGCCAGGGCGGGCTTCAAAACCCTCCCGTTTCCTCGGGCTTGATGTCTGAACGCTGCGTGCGCCCTTCAGCGGAGCAGGCGTCCGCAACGAGCGAAGCGACTGCTCGCGCTACCCCTCCTCCGCCTCGATCGTCATCAGCCTTTGCCCCTGCTCCACGGTGTCGCCGACGCGCGCCGTCAGGTTGGCGACGCGTCCGGCGAGCGGGGCGACGAGCGCGTGCTCCATCTTCATCGCTTCGACGACCGCGAGGCGCGCCCCGTCTTCGACCTGCGCGCCGTCCTCGACGTGGAGCGCGATCAGCCGCCCGTGCATCGGCGCGGCGATCTCGCCCGAACTGATCCCTGCCCCGACGAGGCCGCCGGCGAGCGGATCGAGACGGGCGACGCGGACTTGGCGTCCGCCGCTGAGCGCGAACGCCGCCCCGTCGCTCGTCAGCACCGTCGGCGGCGCCGCCTCGTCGGCGGGATCGAGCGCGCGGCCGTCGGCGAAGGCCAGCGCTCGCCGCCCGTTCCGCTCGATCTCGACGAGGCGCTCGACGTGGCCGTCGACGCGGACCTCGAACCTGGTGCGCCGCGTCCCCGTCAGTTCGAAGCCGTCCGCCTCGTTCCAAGGATCGTGGGGCAGTCCGCCGCCGCGACGGGGCGGCGCGGTCGCCGCGAGCAGCGCCTCGGCGCCGGCGAGAACGGCGCGTCGATCGGCCTCCCTCGGCTCGGCGCCGAGCCCAGCCGCGTGGGCGTCGATGAAACCCGTGTCGAAGGCGCCGGCCTCGACTTCCGGCGCGCTGAGCAGCGCGCTGAGGAAAGCCAGATTGGTCTTGGGGCCGATCACCACCGCGCGCGCCAGCGCCTCGCGCAGCTTCGCCAGCGCCCCGGCCCGCGTCGGCGCATGGGCGATCAGCTTGGCGATCATCGAATCGTAGAACGGCGTCACCGGGTCGCCCGCTTGGACGCCGGCGTCGACGCGCAGCCCCGCGTCGGCGTCAAGCCGCAACGCCAGGATTTTGCCGGGGCTCGGCAGGAAGTCGTTCTCCGGATCCTCGGCGTTGAGCCGCGCCTCGATCGCCCAGCCGGAACGGCGGATCTCGTGCTGGCTGAGCGGCAGCGGCTCGCCCGCCGCGACGCGGAACTGCCACTCCACCAGGTCGAGCCCGGTCGTCGCCTCGGTCACGGGGTGCTCGACCTGCAACCGGGTGTTCATCTCGAGAAAAAAGAAACTGTCGGGGCCGAGGCCGCGCGAAGCGTCGACGATGAACTCCACCGTGCCGGCGCCGACGTAGCCGACCGCGCGCGCCGCCGCGACCGCCGCCTCGCACATCGCTCTGCGTGTCGCCTCGGGCAAGCCCGGCGCCGGGCTCTCCTCGATCACCTTCTGATGTCGGCGCTGCAGAGAGCAGTCGCGCTCGAAGAGATGCACCACGCCGCCGTGCGCATCGCCGAACACCTGCACTTCGACGTGGCGCGGGGCGGTGATGTATTTCTCGACCAGCACGCGCGGGTCGCCGAACGCCGCCGCGGCCTCGCGCGCCGCGGCCTCGTACGCGGCCTCGAAGTCGACATGGGCGTCGACGCGGCGCATGCCGCGCCCGCCGCCGCCCGCGATCGCCTTGATCAGAACGGGATAGCCGATCTCGTAGGCCTTCTCCTTGAGAAACTTCGGGCTCTGAATGTCGCCGTGATAACCCGGGACGATCGGCGCGCCAGCTTTGGCCATCAGCGCCTTGGCGGAACTCTTGAGACCCATCGCGCGCATCGCCGCGGGCGGCGGGCCGACGAAGACGACGCCGGCGCGGGCGCAGCTTTCGGCGAAATCGGCGTTCTCGCTCAAGAAGCCGTAGCCGGGGTGGATGCACTGCGCGCCGATGCGCGCCGCCAGCGCGACGATAGCTTCGGCGTCGAGGTAGCCTTCGGGGCCGACGCCGATCTCGTGCGCCTCGTCGGCGAGGCGGGTGAACAGCGCGCCGCGGTCGGCCGGCGTCGCCAGCGCAACGGTTCTCAGCCCCAAGCGGCGCGCCGTCGCGATGATGCGGCAGGCGATCTCGCCGCGATTGGCGATTAGGACATTGGCGAACATCAGGACACTCCCCTCGACCGCTTCGATATCGAGAAGCGGCGGCGAAGGCCAGCGCCGTTCGGATTATTGCCCTTCCTCGCTCTCGGCCGCGCCCGCCAGTTTGTCGGCGAACAGCGCCACGGTCTTGGCGTAGACCCGCGCCTGATTCCACTCCAGGAGGACGGCGAAATTCGGCTGGTCTTCGTCCCAGCCCTCGCCGCGCCGCCAGCCGTGGCCGCGCAAGAAATTGGCGGTCGAAGCGAGCGCGTCGGCGGGCTGGCCGATCAGGTCGGCCGGGCCCCGGGCATCGTACGCCACCGCGTATTTCAGATAGGAGGAAGGCATGAACTGGGTCTGGCCGATCTCGCCGGCCCAGGCGCCGCGCATCTGCGCGGGCTCGAGATCGCCGCGCTGCACGATCTTGAGGGCGGCCAACAGCTCGCCGCGAAAATGCGCCGCCCGGCGGCAGTCGTAGGCCAGCGTCGCCAGCGCGTTCAAGGTCTGGAAATCGCCCGTGCCCGCGCCGAAGTCGGTCTCCAGCCCCCAGATCGCCACCAGCACCGGCCCGGGCGCGCCGTAGCGCTGCTCGATGACGCGAAACACGTCGGCGTAGCGCTTGAGCAGGCTCCTGCCCTTCTTGAGACGGTAGGCGCTGATCATGCGGCCGGAGAATTCCTCGAAACTCTGGCGGAAGACCCCTTGGCCGCGATCGCGCGAGACGATCGATTCGTCGTAGGCGACGTCCGCCAGCGCGGATTCGATCACCGAGGAGGAGATTCCTTGGCTCGCCGCCTCCTGCTTGAAGCCGGCGAGCCAGCCGGGGAACCCGTCGCCGCCTTTCTCGCAATGGGCGACGCGGGCCGGCGCGGCCTCCGGCGTCGGCGAAGCCTGCGGCTCCGAGGGAGCCTCTTGCTCCGACGGAACGACTTGCTGCGTGGGCGCGCGCCCGGCGGCGGAGCCGGGCCCCTGCGTCG
>JBEKFO010000279.1:0-5869 GCA_050013275.1 Roseiarcus sp.
ATTATGTCGCCTCGAAGGGCGCCGTCGGCGCGCTGGTGCGCTGGTTTGCGCGCGTCGGCGCGCCGCGCAACGTGCTGGTCAACGGCGTCGCGCCCGGCCCGATCGACACGCGCATGATCGCCGGGCGCCCGGTGAATATGGCCGCCATTCCGGTCGGTCGCATCGGCGCGCCGGACGAGATCGCCGCCCCGATCGCCTTCCTGTGCTCGCCGGCGGCGAGCTACGTCTGCGGCGCCATGCTCGACGTCAACGGCGGCGTGTACATGAATTGACGCCAGTCGTCCTCGCGTTGACGGCAGCCGCGGCGCGTCACGGGATTCCGAGCGGGCCGGATCGGCCGACCGGACGATTGGCGCGAGCATCGCCGGCTTGCGAGCCGCCGGCGATCGGGCGGGGAAGGCTTCGCATAGGTCTCAGTGATCCTCGACGCCTGGTCGCGCTCTCCGCCGCGATCGAGGGGCGACGGCCTCGGCCGGGGTGCATCCACCACTCCGATCGCGGCTCGCAATACGCCGCGACAACCCGTACGACAACGCCGAGGCCGGGAGCTTCACGAAGACCATGAAGGTCGAGGCGGTCGCGTGGTCGCCGGTTTGCAGCGACAACTTCACGATTCTCATCCCCGTCATGGCGTGACTCGGCGCCGCCCAAGAGCGACGAATGTCGCCGTGCGCAAAGAGGGGCGAGAGCGCCGTCGAGAAAGCGCCAGTCGGCGTATTTGTCGGCGCCATTGCGGCGCGCCAGGAGGGCAATCCGCACGAGATTTTGCCGGCCATGAACAGGCAGCGATTCTTACCGGAATTGCCCCCGAACGCGCGAGAACCGGCCGAGAGGCTCAGCCGGTCCTAGCAAAATCAGCGACTTATTGCAAAAATGGAGCGGGCGAAGGGATTCGAACCCTCGACCCCAACCTTGGCAAGGTTGTGCTCTACCCCTGAGCTACACCCGCGTCCGTGACGGGGAAGCTCCCCGACCGCGCGCTTATGACGCAAGCGGGAGAAGATTGCAACACCCCGCCGCCTTGAATTGCCGGCGGGTTTGTCGGAGCATCGCAACACGCGGGCGTGAATTGATGTTCGCGTTCGTCTATGCGAAGCGCTATGGCGCCAGCGCGAGGCCGTAGGATGAATGAAACCGTGAGTCCCGAGAAAGTCGAAGTGGCCCAACCGGCAAAGCCGACCGCGCCGAACAAACATCGCTGGGGCAAGGCGGCGCTCGCGCTCGCGCTTGCGCTCGCCGCTATTGTCGCGTGGCGGCATTTCGAGAATCCCACGCCTTCGACGACCGCTGCGACCGGTCCGGTCGTTCCTTCCGGCGGCCCGCCGCAGACCGTTCGCACCGCCGCGGCGGTCAACGGCGATATGCCGATCACCATCGACGCGCTGGGCGTCGTGACGCCGCTCGCCTCCGTCACGGTCAAGACCCAGATCGCCGGCAAGCTGATGACGGTCGGCTTCGAGGAAGGGCAGCTCGTCAAGGCGGGCGATTTTCTCGCCCAGATCGACCCGCGCCCCTATCAAGCCGCGCTCGCCCTGGCGCAAGGGCAATTGGAAAAGGACTCGGCGTTGTACGCGCAGGCGCAGTCGGACTTGGCGCGATATCAGACGCTGAGCAAGCAGGATTCGATCGCGCGCCAGCAGGTCGAGGATCAGGTCTTTCTGGTGGCGCAGGACAAGGCCGCCATGGCGGCCGATCAAGCGCAGATCGACACCGCCAACTTGAACATCGGCTATTGTCACATCGTCGCGCCGGTCAGCGGGCGCGTCGGCCTGCGGCTCGTCGACCCCGGCAATTATCTGCAGCCCTCGGACGCCAACGGGATCGTCGTAATCACGCAGCTCGATCCGATCAGCGTCGTCTTCTCCACGCCGGAAGACAATTTGCCGCAAATCGCGGCGCGCTTGAACAGCGGCGCGAAGTTGCCCGTCGCGGCGTTCGACCGCGCGAACGTCAAGCAACTGGCGATGGGAACGCTGACGACGTTCGACAACCAGATCGACGTGACGACGGGGACGTTCAAGCTGCGCGCGACCTTCGCCAATCCCGACGGCGCCCTGTTTCCCAATCAATTCGTCAACGTCAGGCTGCTGGTCGACACGCTTTCGGGCGCCGTTCTGGCGCCCAACGCCGCCGTTCAGCTCGGCGCCAGCGGAAGTTTCGTCTACGTCGTCAAGGACGATTCGACCGTCGCCGTGCGCCCTGTCGCCACCGGACCGGCGGACGCGACCAACACTACCATCGTTTCCGGCCTGACGGCCGGCGAGAACGTCGTGATCGACGGCGCCGACCGGCTGCGCGACGGCGCCAAAGTGAGCGTGCGCAACAGCGCGGCGGCGGCGCAAAATCAGGCGCCGGCGGGCGCCGGCGGCCCGGGGCAGGGCCAGCATCGGCGCCAGCAGGCCCCGGACGCCGGCGGCGCGCCCCAGCCGACGGCGAGCCCAGCGCAATGACCGCGGCGCGGACAGGGAAGCGGCGATGAACCCTTCGCGCCTGTTCATCGAGCGACCGGTGGCGACGACGCTGCTGATGATCGCCATCCTCATGGTCGGCGTCGCCGCGTACAAATTCCTGCCGCTGTCCGCGCTCCCCGAGGTCGATTATCCCACCATTCAGGTTCAGACGTTCTACCCCGGCGCGAGCCCGGAGGTCATGACGTCCTCGGTGACCGCGCCGCTGGAGCGCCAATTCGGCCAGATGCCCTCTCTGGCGCAAATGATGTCGCAAAGCTCGGCCGGCGCCTCGGTCATCACATTGCGCTTCAGCCTCGACTTGAGCCTCGACATCGCCGAACAGGAAGTCCAGGCGGCGATCAACGCCGCCGGCAACCTGTTGCCGGCCGACCTTCCCGCGCCGCCGATCTACGCCAAGGTCAACCCGGCCGACGCGCCGATCCTGACCCTCGGCGTGACCTCGAAGACCCTCAAGCTGACGGATGTGGAGGACATCGTCGAAAGCCGGCTCGTCCCCAAATTGTCGCAGCTCCCCGGCGTCGGTCTGGTTTCGATCTCGGGCGGCCAGCGTCCGGCCGTCCGCATTCACGCCAATCCGCTGGCGCTCGCCGCCTACGGGCTCAATCTCGACGATCTGAGAACGACCGTCGCCAATCTCAACGTCAATACGCCGAAGGGCAACTTCGACGGCCCCACGCAGTCCTTCGCCATCAACGCCAACGACCAGATCCGCGATCCCAACGACTACCTCGATTCGGTCGTCGCCTATCGCAACAATGCGCCGATTCTCTTGAGCGACGTCGCGACCGTCGAGCTCGCGCCGGAGAACAGCCGGCTTTCCGCCTGGATGAACGCGACGCCGGCGCTCATCGTCAACATCCAGCGTCAGCCGGGCGCCAACGTCATCCAAGTCGTCGACAGCATCAACCAGCTGTTGCCGTCGCTGACGACTTCGCTGCCGCAGGCGATCGCGATCACCCCCCTCACGGACCGCACCACCACGATCCGCGCTTCGGTCAGCGACGTCGAATTCGAGCTGACGTTGGCAGTCGGGCTGGTGGTGCTGGTGATCTTCCTGTTCCTGCGCAATATTCCGGCGACGATCATTCCCAGCCTGTCGGTGCCGCTCTCGCTCGTCGGCGCGCTGGCGATCATGTATCAGATGAATTTCAGCCTCGACAATTTGTCGCTGATGGCGCTCACGGTCGCGACGGGCTTCGTCGTCGACGACGCGATCGTGGTGATCGAGAACATTTCGCGTTATCTCGAAGAGGGCGATCTGCCGAAAGAAGCCGCGCTGAAGGGCTCGCAGCAGATCGGCTTCACCATCATCTCGCTCACCGTTTCGCTGATCGCGGTGCTCATTCCCCTGCTGTTCATGGGCGACGTCGTCGGTCGCCTGTTCCATGAATTCGCGATTACGCTGGCGGCGACGATCGTCATTTCCGCCTTCGTCTCGCTGACGTTGGTGCCGATGATGTGCTCGAAATTGCTGCGGCCGACGCCGGCCGGGCAAGGCGGCCACAAACACGCGACCGGCGGCCCCTTCTTCCAGGGGCTACAGCGCCTTTACGCCTCGCTGCTCACCGTGGTGCTGAACCATCAGACGGCGACGCTCATCGTCGCGCTGGCGACCTTCTTCATCACCGGATATCTCTACGTCGCGATCCCGAAGGGGTTCTTTCCGGTGCAGGACACCGGAATCATCCAGGGCGTCACCCAGGCCGCGCAAGACGTTTCCTTCGACCAGATGGCCGAGCACCAGCAGACGTTGGCCAAGGCGATCTCGGCCGACCCGGACGTCGAAAGCCTGTCCTCGTTCATCGGCGTCGACGGCTCCAACGTGACGCTCAATTCCGGCCGTTTCCTCATTAACCTCAAGCCGCACGCAAATCGCCAGTCGACCGCCAGCGAGATCATTCGCCGCTTGCAGCAGGAGACCGCGGACATCGCCGGCATTTCGCTCTACATGCAGCCGGTCCAGGACCTGTCGATCGACACCGCGGTCAGCGCCACCCAATATCAGTTCACCCTGGAAAATCAGGATCTGGCGACGCTGCAGACCTGGACGCCGACGGTGCTCGCGCGCCTCGCCAAAGTGTCTGAAATCGTCGATGTCGCGAGCGACTTGCAGCCCAACGGCCGCTCGGTGATCGCCACTATCGACCGGGCCAGCGCGTCACGTTTCGGCATCACGCCGGCGACGATCGACAACGCGCTTTACGACGCCTACGGCCAGCGCATCATTTCGACCGTGTTCACCCAGTCGAACCAATATCGCGTCATTCTCGACATCGACCCGGCGATGACGCACTCGCTGGCTTCGCTGAACACGATCTACCTGCCCTCCGCGGCGTCGACCAGCGGTCAAGTGCCGCTTGCCTCGATCAGCACGCTGGAAGTGAAGCCGGCGCCGCTGCAAATTTCGCATCTCAAGCAATTCCCGGTGACGACGATTTCGTTCAATCTGGCGCCCGGCGCTTCGCTGGGCGCCGCCGTCGACTCCATCAACGCCGCGCTGGCGGACATCAACCTTCCCGCCAGCTTCGCCGTGAGTTTCCAGGGCGCTGCGCAAGCGTTCCAGTCGTCGCTGTCGAACGAGGTGTTCCTGCTGCTCGCGGCGGTCGCGACGATGTACATCGTGCTCGGCGTTCTCTACGAGAGCTTCATCCACCCGGTGACGATTCTCTCGACGCTGCCTTCGGCGGGCATCGGCGCCTTGCTCGCTCTCGACATCGCCGGCGCGGGCCTCGACATCATCGGCGTCATCGGCATCGTCCTCTTGATCGGCATCGTCAAGAAGAACGCGATCATGATGATCGACTTCGCGCTCGAGGCGCAGCGCTATGAGGGAAAGACGGCGCGCGAGGCGATCTTTCAGGCCTGCCTGCTTCGCCTGCGCCCGATCCTGATGACGACCGTCGCGGCGATGTTCGGCGCCTTGCCGCTGATGCTGGGAACCGGCGTCGGTTCGGAGCTGCGCCATCCGCTCGGCCTCGCGATCGTCGGCGGCCTCGCGGTCAGCCAGATTCTCACCCTGTTCACGACGCCGGTGATCTATCTCTTCTTCGAGCGCATCGGTGAGCGCCTGGGCGCTGGCGCGGCCGATAGTTCGGTGGCGGCGGAGGCGCCGTGAACAACCGCTTTTCCGAGCTGTTCATCCGGCGGCCAGTGGCGACGACGCTGCTGACGATCGGCATCGCGCTGGCCGGCCTGCTGGCTTTCACGCGATTGCCGGTTTCGCCGCTGCCGCAGGTCGATTTTCCCAACATTTCGGTGTCCGCCACCATGCCCGGCGCCAGCCCCGACACGATGGCGTCCGCCGTTGCGGCGCCGCTGGAGCGCCATCTCGGGCAGATCGCCGACGTCATCGAAATGACTTCGACCAGTTCGCTGGGCTCCACGCATATCCAGCTGCA
>JBEKFO010000280.1:0-5813 GCA_050013275.1 Roseiarcus sp.
GAGCGCGCCGCGCACGACGATCTGCAGCGAGCCGGCCGGCGCGACGTCGGCGTAGCCGACGTCGGCGACGCGGGCCAGGCGCTTGATCGTCTCGGACCATCGGCGCGCGTTTCCTGCGATCGTGGCGCTCGCCTGGACGAGCGTCAGCGGCAACAGCGCGGCCGGCGGCACGCCCATCTCCGAACGCACCGAGCGAATCTCGGAAACGAGCTCGACGACCCAGCCGAGTTCCTCTTCCGCCGCCTTGTCGACCGGGCAGTCGGCGCTCGGCCAGGGTCCGAGCGCGAGGACGCCCGCGCGCGCCGGGCCGTCCTCGCCCTTGATCGCCCAGAGCTCCTCGGTGACGAAAGGCATGAAGGGGTGCAGCAGGGCGTAGGCGCAGTCCAGGACGTAGGCGATCGTCGCCCGAGTCTCCGTCCTCGCCGGCCCGTCCTCGCCGCCCTGCAGCACCGGCTTGGCGAGTTCCAGGCACCAGTCGCAGAACAGGTTCCAAACGAAGCGGTACGCCGCA
Organism: Roseiarcus sp.; assembly: GCA_050013275.1. Classification (GTDB taxonomy): domain Bacteria; phylum Pseudomonadota; class Alphaproteobacteria; order Rhizobiales; family Beijerinckiaceae; genus Roseiarcus. The sequence continues at coordinate 512 of JBEKFO010000280.1, forward strand.
TTCGCCGCATCGTTGAAGCGGTAGGATTCGATCGCGGCGCTGGTCTCGGCGATCGCCTTGGCGGCCTCGCCGAGAATCCAACGGTTGAGCGGCTCGCGCGCCGTCTTCGGGTCGAAACCGGCGACGCGCGCGCAGCCGTTCAATTCGGCGAAGCGCGAGGCGTTCCACAGCTTGGTGGCGAAGTTGCGATAGCCCTCGACGCGGCTTTCCGACAACTTGATGTCGCGCCCCTGCGCCGCCATCGCGGCCAGCGTGAAGCGCAGCGCGTCGGCGCCGAAGCGATCGATGATGTCGAGGGGATCGATGACGTTCCCCTTCGACTTCGACATCTTCGCGCCCTTCTCGTCGCGCACCAGGGCGTGGATGTAGACGTCGCGGAATGGAACTTCGTCGCGAAAGTGAAGGCCCATCATCATCATCCGGGCAACCCAGAAGAAGATGATGTCGAACCCGGTGACGAGAACGTTGGTGGGATAGAAGCGCTTGAGCTCCGGCGTCGCCTCCGGCCAGCCGAGCGTCGAAAACGGCCACAACGCGGAGGAGAACCAAGTGTCGAGCACATCGGGGTCGCGCTCGAACATCGCCCGCAGCCGCTCCGGCTCGCCGGCCAGCCTCTCGGCCTCATCGGACGCCAATATCCCGCGCTCGACGCCGTCGGCCAGGGCGGCGGCGAAGGCGGCCTCCTCGGTCTCCTCGACGTAGACGGCGCCCCACGGCGCATACCAGGCCGGAATCTGATGGCCCCACCACAGCTGGCGCGAAACGCACCAGGGCTGGATGTTCTCGAGCCACTCGAAATAGGTCTTCTCCCAGTTCTTCGGGACGAAGACGGTTCTTCCCTCCCGCACCGCGGCGAGCGCCGGCTCGGCGAGCGTCTTGGCGTCGACGTACCATTGGTCGGTCAGCCAGGGCTCGATGACGGCGTTGGAGCGATCGCCGTGGGGAACCGTGTGCCCGTGCGGTTCGACCTTCTCCAGCCGTCCCTCGGCGGCCATCAGGCCGACGATGCGCTTGCGCGCCTCGAAGCGGTCGACTCCATCCACCGCGGCGATGAGGCGCGCGAGCTCCTGATCGCCCGCCTCGAGCCCGTCGAAAAACTCCAGATTGCCTTTCAGCCAAACACGGGCTTCACCGTCCAACACATTGATTTGACGGGCGCCTTCGGCTTCGTGGCGACGGCCGACCTCAAAATCGTTGAAGTCGTGCGCGGGGGTGATCTTGACCGCGCCAGTGCCTTTCTCCGGGTCGGAATAGGCGTCGGCGACGATTCGCATCAGCCGCCCGACCAAAGGCAGGCGAACTCGAGCGCCGATCAGGCGCTGAAAACGCGGATCGTCGGGATGGACCGCGACCGCGCTGTCGCCGAGCATCGTCTCCGGCCGCGTCGTCGCCACCGTCACGCTTTCGCCGGTCTCCTCCCCGGCGGCGTCGACGACGGGATAGTCGAAATAATAGAGATGGCCGTTGGGATTCTTGGCGAGCGCCTTGGCCAGCGCGGCCTCGCCGAGCGGCGCGCCGTCGGCGCGCGACCATTTGAAAGAGCCCTTGCATTCGATCTGGACGACTTCGAGGTCGGAGATCGCGGTCTGGAATTTCGGGTCCCAATTGACCAGGCGCTTGGCCTTGTAGATCAGCCCTTCGCGATGCAGCTGCACGAACACCTTGGCGACGGCCTTCGACAGGCCTTCGTCGAGCGTGAAGCGCTCGCGGCTCCAATCGCACGAGGCGCCCAGGCGCCTGAGCTGGCTGACGATCGCGCCGCCCGATTCGGCCTTCCACTCCCACACCCGCGCGAGAAACGCTTCTCGCCCCAAGGCGCGCCGATCCGCCTCCTGGCGCTCCATCAATTGGCGCTCGACCACCATCTGCGTGGCGATTCCCGCGTGATCGGTGCCGGGCTGCCAGAGCACGTCCTTGCCGTTCATGCGGTGGTAGCGGCACAGAATGTCCTGCAACGTGTTGTTGAGCGCATGGCCCATGTGCAGGTTGCCGGTGACGTTAGGCGGCGGAATGACGACGCAAAAGGGCTCCGCGGACGCCCGCTCGGCCCGCCCGCCGCGAAAGGCGCCCTCCGCTTCCCAGCGCTCGGCGATGCGCTTTTCGACCACAGCGGCTTCGAACGACTTTTCCATCATCAGGCGACGCCCAGCATAGCTCGAGCCGAGCGCGGCGCAGCGGCCCCTCGGCGGGTTCAAGGATTGTGGCGCGCCTGAGGGGTCGCCCGCGAGGGCGGGAGGCCCGTCCGAAAAGCTCGGCGACGGCCGCGCCCGCTTAATGCCAGCGCGCCCACGAAAGTCAACGATGGAAGCGTCGAAGAAGCCAGAAAGCGCCCGCCGGCGCGCTCAAAGGCGCGTCGGGCGGAGAGCCCGGACGCTCGCTCGGGAGCGCCGCTTCAGCGTCCGCCGCGCGCGACCCGCTGAATTTCGGCGCGCACGAGCCGTTCGACCATGCTCGGCAAGTGCTCGTCGAGCCACGCCTTCAGCATCGGCCGCAGGATCTCGCGCGTCGCGTTTTCGGCCAGTTCGGCGCTCTGCATCGCCAAACTCGCCGACAATGCGTCGAACGCGGCTGAAACGGACTGATTGGTCTGAGCGGAAACCAGCGGCTCTTCCGTCGCTGCGGGCGACGGCGGGGCGCTCGCAAGCGTGCGGGACTCGGCGCCCGGTTGTCTCCAGACGACTTTCGGCGCAACGGGCTCGACCGGCGCCGGCGCCGTTTCGGCGCGCGCGGGCGGTTCGGAGAGCGATCGCGCCGGCGCCGGCGCGTCCTTGGAGTAGACGATCTGCGGCCCCGCGGGCGCCGGCCTCGGCGCCGGCGCCGGCTTGGCGGGCGGCTCGCGATCGTCGGCGATTATCGAGCGAATCGAGGCGAGGATCTCCTCCATCGACGGCTCGTGGGCTCGCTGCGCGCGGCGAAGCGCGTCGAGATCGCGTTCGCCTGTGTTCGGAATGGGTGCGCTCATCGTTTCCGCCTCCGCGCCTCACGGCGCGCCATCTCTTGTCGCCTTCGCTCGGCGCCGCCAACTCGCCACACGTTTCAAGTGCGAGTCGAATATCCAAACTGACCGACTCGTTGCGCCGACGCAAGATGCGCGGCCGGCTCGAGCGCGGCGAAATCGCGACTCATCCACATCTGCTTGATCGCCCGCCTCACTTCCCCTCGGGCGTGCGCAGGCCGATCCACTTGTTCTTGACTTGATCGAAGTGCACGCGCGGATCGTACTCGGCGACCGCCAGCCCCAGAGTCTGGATCGAAAGACGGCCGATGGCGGAAAGCAGCGTGTAGGAATTGACGACCTGATCGTGCTGCGCGGTCACCAATTGGACACGCGCGCTGAGCAACGCCTGCTGGGCGTTGAGGACGTCGAGGGTCGTGCGCTGCCCGACCTTGGCCTCTTCGCGCACGCCCGCGAGCGCGACCGCGGAGGCGTCGACCTGCGCCTTGGCCGCACGCAAGATGCCGACCGAATTCTGGTTGGCGCCCCACGCGGCGACCACCGCCGCGCGCACGTTGTCGCGCTGCAGGTCGGTTTGCAGCTCCTGCTGTCCGAGTTGTTCCTTGGCTTGGCGCGTGGCGGCGTAGACCGCGCCGCCTTCGTAAATCGGAACGGTGATCTGACCCATCACCGAGGCCGAGACGGCCTGATTGCCCGGAAGGTTGTTGAGATCGAAACGCTTCGACAACTGCCCGGTGAGGCCGACCGTCGGATAGAGCTGCCCTTCGCTGACCTTCACCGCGAGCGCCGCGGCGTCGACGCCATGGAGCATCGCCACGATCGCGGGGTGTTCGACCTGCGAAATCGCCACCGCTTCAGACAAGGACTTCGGCAGCGGTCTGGTCACCGGCGCGACGGGCGCGAGACTCTTCGGCTCCTCGCCGATCGCCTTGCGGTAATTGGCGACGGAGGCCTGCAGGTTCGATTGCGCGGTCAGCGCGGTCGCCCGCGCGCCGGCCAGACTGGCTTCGGCCTGCGCCACGTCGGTGCGCGTGACTTCGCCGACGTTGAAGCGATCCTGCGTCTGTCGGAGCTGCTCCTGCAGAACTTCGACGTTGTTGCGGTCGAGGTCGAGGATCGCCGTGTCCCGCAGAACGTCCATGTAATAGGTGACCGCTCCGAGCAGCACGTTCTGTTCGGTGAAGCGCAGTTGTTCGCGAGCCCCGAATACGCCCGATTCGGCTTGGCGCACTGAATTGATGGTTCGATTGCCGTTCCATACGTTCTGGGTGACGGTGACGCCGTAGCCGCGAGGGTGGCTGGTGACGTCGCCGTAGCCCGGGACGCCCTGAGCGTCGAACTGCTGGACCGATGCGTCCCCCTCCGCGGAAACCGTCGGCAGATAGCCGGCGTTGGCCTTGGGAATGTTTTCGTCCGACACGCGCACCGCGGCGCGTTGCTGATTGATGTCGGGGTTGCCGAGATAGGCCTTGGCGAGGGCGCCGCCGATCGTTTCAGCCTTCGCCGCCGGCGCCGACAGCGCCGCGCAAATCGCCGCGATCATCGCTCCGCGACGCCATTTCCGGCGCGAAACGCGACGCCTGGTCAAACCTGAAAAACAATCCATCGCAGCCTCTTCGGGACGCCCGCAAACTCGACGCCAAACCGACTTCTCGAAAACGCCGAACGCTCCGCGCCCGAACTCACGCTCGCCGCTCGCGCCTCGCACAGCGAACGGACACGATTCTCGGGAACCCCGCAAGTTCTCATTCTTACAGGCAATAGGCCGCGGTCCGCTACCTCCGGCGTCGATTCAGGAGGCAAAACGAGAAAGTTTTCAACCGACCGTCGCAAACATGCGACACCCGCCCGAGAGCGCTCCCGGCGTCAAGGCGTGAATAGCTCGAATGGAGACGGCCGCACGATCACGTTCGCGCGACGGGCGCGGGCGATTTCCCCGCGCTCAACCGGTCAAAAGGCGAAACTCGGCGCGCGGCGGAACGCATCGATCGTCGCTGCGCGCGTTTCGAACAGCGAGCGCCTGCTGATCCCGGCCGCCGATCTTTCGATCAGCACGGCCTCTTGAGCGCCCGGTTGCGCTTCAACGCCGACGAGGCGCCCGCCTTCGGCGAGCTGCGCGACCAAGGCGTCCGGCAGGCTTTCAAAGGCGCCGTTGACGAGAATGACGTCGAACGGGCCCTTGTCGCGCGCTCCGACGACGAGATCGCCCTCGACGACCTCGATGCCCGAGCGACCGGCGAGCGCGCGCCGCGCGGCGTCCGCCGCGCCCGCGTCCGATTCGAGCGCGACCACGCTCGCGCCCAATTGCTCCAGAATCGCCGCGCTGTATCCCGAGCCGCCGGCGAC
>JBEKFO010000281.1:0-5812 GCA_050013275.1 Roseiarcus sp.
AAGGCGCTGGTGCGCCGGTCGATGAACCGCTGCATCAGACATTGGTGCAGAGTGTCGGACAGCCGGTCCTCGAGAGCGCGGGCGCGGCCCTGCCAACCCTGGGAATCGGCGAGCCAGTCGCCGCGGTTGGCGACATAGGCCAGCGTGCGCACCCGGGCGAGGCGCGCCGACAGCGCGTCGATGTCGCCCTCCGTGCGGTCGAGGCTGGCGAACTGGCCTTGCATCCAGTCCTCCGGCAGGCGCCGATCGCGTTGAGTCAGATGCTCGAACATGCCCCCGATCAGGCGGGTGTGCTCGTCCTGGGTGGCCTTGCGAAAGTCCGGCGTCTGGCAGACCTCCCACAGCCGCATCAGGTTGGCGCGGTCGCGACAGCGGCGGACGACGGTCTCATCGGTCGCCAGCTGGCGCAGCGTGGTCTCGTCCTGGCTTTCTTCGGCGAGCCTCAACGCGAGCGTCGGCGGCGGCGCGGCGAGCGAGCGCATCAAGGCCTGGAGCGACTGGAAATCGAGCCGCGCGTTGCGCCACTCGGCCGCCGTCAACTTCGGGAAGACATGGGCCTCGACGGCGGCGACCACGTCCGCGTCCAGGTCCGGGGCGTCGCCGGTGACGCCGAAGGTTCCGTCGCGGCGAAAGCGCCCGGCGCGGCCGGCGATCTGGCCGATCTCCTCGGGATGAAGCCAGCGCGCGCGCCGCCCGTCGAACTTGCGCAAAGCGGCGAAGGCGACGTGGTCGACGTCCATGTTCAGCCCCATGCCGATGGCGTCGGTGGCGACGAGAAAGTCGACTTCGCCGGACTGGAACAGCTCGACCTGGGCGTTGCGGGTGCGCGGGGAAAGCGAGCCCATCACCACCGCCGCGCCGCCGCGATGGCGGCGGATCAGCTCGGCGATCGCGTAGACCGCGTCGGCGGAGAACGCGACCACCGCGCTGCGCGCCGGCAGCCGCGTGATCTTCTTCACTCCGGCGTAGGTCAATTGCGAATAGCGCTCGCGCGACTGGATTTCGGCGTGCGGGCAGAGCCGGCGAATCAGCGCCGCCGCAGTCGCCGCGCCCATCAGCATCGTCTCGGCGCGCCCCCTCGCGTGCAGCAGGCGGTGGGTGAAGACGTGGCCGCGCTCGGGATCGGCGCAGAGCTGGATTTCGTCGACCGCGAGAAATTCGACCGGCCGGTCGAGCGGCATCGCCTCGACCGTGCAGACGTAGTAGCGCGGCATCGGCGGGACGATCTTCTCCTCGCCGGTGATCAGCGCCACCGCGCGCGCGCCCCGCGCCTTGACGACGCGATCGTAGATTTCGCGCGCGAGCAGCCGCAGCGGCAGGCCGATCATGCCGGAGGAAAACCCCAGCATCCGCTCCACCGCCAAGTGGGTCTTGCCGGTATTGGTCGGGCCGAGGACGGCGACGAGACGCGGGGGCTCGCCCCGCGGCGGCAATTCGCTCATATCGATAAGGTGGGGGAGAACGGGGCGCGGGGCAAGCCCGGAAAATTGTGCGGTCGCGGCGCGTTGAACCCCGCGTCGGCTCGGAAGCGGAGGTTCGCTGACAGGCCGCCCGTCTTTTCGATCGGCGCCGGCGTCAAGGACGTCCTCGCTTCCAGCAACGGGAAGCATTGCCCGGAGACGGATCCTTCGCTTACTCTGGCGCCCGCCGACTCACGGACAAGCCTGCGCGACCCCAGTCCGCGGTTGCGGCCGCGGAGGTGTCGTCTTCGCGGGGCGCGGAGCGAGCGAAAGCATTGGAGGGGCCCAGTGGCGAATGCGCTGCTCAATCGTCGCATATTTCTTTGCGGCTTCGGCTTGGCGCTCAGCGGCTGCGCCACGCAGTCGGGCGGGCCGCCGCTGGCGGGGTATTTTCCTGCGGTCGGCGCGGGCGCCGAATACGGCGCGCGGGTCGACGACGGGCGCGCCATTCCCGATCTCGACCTGTCGAGCGTCGATCCCCAGCTGCTGCGCCAGGAAGTCAGTTACGCCGGCCCCTATCGCCCTGGCACGATCGTCGTCAACGTGCCGGAGCGACGGCTGTACTTCGTCCAGTCCGGCGGCCGGGCGATGCGCTACGCGGTGGGGGTCGGCCGCACCGAGGCGCTCGACTTCCACGGCTCGGCGGTCATCGGCCGCAAAGCCGAATGGCCGCGCTGGATTCCGACGCCGTGGATGATGCAGACCATGCCGCGCTACCGCGCCTACGCCGGCGGCATGGACGGCGGCCTCGGCAATCCTCTCGGCGCGCGCGCGCTTTATCTCTACCGCGACGGCCGCGACACCTATTTCCGCCTGCACGGCACCAACGAGCCCGACACCATCGGCCAGCCAGTCTCCAGCGGCTGCATCCGCCTGTTCAACCAGGACATCATCGACCTCTACAACCGGGCGCCGGTTGGAACGCCGGTCGTGGTGCTGCAGGGATAGCGGGGCCGAGCGACGTCAACCGCGATCTGCCGCTCTACGACGCCTCGAGGGCTCTGGCCCTGGCGCGGTTCCGGCAATCGTCGTCGCCTCGTCCCGGCGCCGCCCCGGCGGCTCCAAACCGTCACGACAAGCGCCGCAACGCCCGCGGCGCAATGGAATTACCGCGGCGCTTTACTTACCCCTATTCGACGCTCGCCGTATGGGGGTCAAGTAAAGCGTCGCCGTAACTCCGCCGTAACTCCGACGAAGCCGCATTGCCTCGCTCGGCTTCCAACGCACGCATAAGGTTGCTAACGTGCGCGCCGGTTCGGCAGTCGCTCAGAGAATTCCCGAGCCAGATTGGCGAGCGCGCCGCATGGAGAATTTCGGGGTCGCCGGCCTGGTCCTGCTGCTGATTCTGGCGAGCAGCGCGGTCGGATTTATCCTTCAGCCGGCCATGCGCGAACCGCACCGAAGCCACGAGACCATCGACGCGGTCCGGCTCGTCATCTCGATCCTCGTCACCTTCACCGCCCTCGTGCTCGGCCTCGTCACGTCCTCGGTGAAATCGTCGCACGACCTGTTCGACAGCCGCATGCGCGGCATCGCCGGCGACGTCATCGAGCTCGATCAGCGGCTGCGAGAATATGGCGACGGCGCCGACTCGATCCGTGCGATGCTACGAACCTACGTCGCCGCTGCGATCGCCGACACCTGGCGCGGCGAAACGCGGCCGCCGGGCGACTATCCCACTTTCGCCCCCGCGCCGGGTTACGAGACCCAACAATTGGGCGCGTTGCTGTTGGACGCGGACAATGCGATTCGACGGCTGGAGCCGGCCGACGATTTCCATCGCAAGCTCGCCGAAAGCCTCGCGTCGAGAATGACGGATACGTTTCAGCAGCGCTGGCTCTTGATCGTGACGCCGCGGGACACGGTCTCCCTGCCGATGATCGCGCTGGTGACCTTATGGCTGATCATGATCTTCGGCGTTTTCGGGCTGATGTCGCCGCGCAACCTCGTCGTCTACGCGACGCTTCTGATGTGCGCCCTGTCGATCTCGTCCGCCGTCTACCTGATCCTCGACCTCGATCGACCGCTCGACGGCGTCTTCAAAGTGTCGAGCGCGCCGATGCGCGACGCGCTCCGCCATATCGACGCTCCGCGGTAGCCGCGCCGGGACGGCCGGGGCCGAATCCGCGCGAGCGAGGCTCCGCCCCTACCCCAGCGCCTTCTCCATCACCCGCCGCAGCCGCGCGGCGAAGGCGGGGGCGTCGCTCAAAGTCTCGCCTTCGGCGAGGCGCGCTTCGTCGTAGATCAGCCACGCCGCGTCCTCGACCAGCGCCTTCTCTTGCCCGTCGGCGAAGCGGCGCGCGAGCGCGAGCGTCAGCGGGTGGCTGGCGTTGACCTCCAGCGCCGGCTTGGTGCGCTCGCTGAGGCGCCCGTGCGCGGCGAGCATCTTTTCGAGCTGCCGGTCGGGGCCGAATTCCGGCGCCACCAGACAGGCGACGCTGTCGGTCAGGCGGTCGGAGGCGCGCGCCTCGGCGATCTCGCCCTCCAGCGTCTGCTTGAAGAACGCGATCAGGGTCGCGACCTCGGCCGAAGTCTCGGCGGGCGGCGGCGCGCCCTCCTTCAGCGGGATCGTCTTGATGTCGGCGACGCCCTGGCTGACCGACTTGAACGGCTTGCCCTCGTAGCCGACCGCGCTCGTCACCCAGAACGCGTCGACCGGATCGGCGAGCAGCAGCACTTCCACATCGCGGGCGCGGAAGCCTTCGAGCTGCGGGCTCGCAGCGAGGCGCTTGGCGTCCTCGCCGGTGAGGTAATAGATCGCGGTCTGGTTCTCGCGTACGGCGCCGACGTAATCGGCGAGCGTGCGGTCGCCGTTCGGGTGGGTCGTGGTGGCGAAGCGCGCGAGCTTGAACAGCCCGTCGCGGCGCTCGGGGTCCTCGTACAGGCCCTCCTTGATCACCGCGCCGAACTGCTCCCACACCTTGGCGAACTTCTCCTTGTCGCTGTCGGCGAGCTTGGTCAGCTCCTGCACCATGCGGCTGGTGACGCCCTTGCGGATCGCCGCGAACACCGCGCTCTGCTGGATCATCTCGCGCGAAACGTTGAGCGGCAGATCGTTGGAGTCGACGACGAGGCGGACGAAGCGCAGCCAGCCCGGCAGCAGGTCGGTGTCCTGGGTGATGAGCACGCGCCGGACATAGAGCTTGTTGCGGCCCTTGCGCGCGGGGTCGAACAGGTCGAACGGGCGCGAGCCGGGGATGAACGCCAGCGCGGAATATTCGTGCCGCCCTTCGGCGCGCCAATGGACGGTCAGCGCCGGCTCGTCGAACTGGCCGGCGAGGCTGCGATAGAACTCGGCGTATTCCTCGGGCTTGATTTCGCTCTTCGGCTTGGCCCAGATCGCCGCGCCGTCGGCGACGCGGCGCGGCTCCGCGCCCGGCTTTTCGACGAGGTCGATCGGCACGGCGACGGCGCCCGAATGCTCGCGCACGATGCGCTCGAGGCGAGCGGAGTCGAGGTACTCGGCCGAAGCGTCGTTGAGATGGAGGATGACCCGCGCGCCGCGCGCGGGCGCGCTCTCGAGCGCCAGCGGCGCGATGGTGTAGGCGCCCTTGCCATCGGAGGACCAACGCCACGCTTCGCCCGCGCCGGCGCGCCGGGTCTCGACGACGACCTCGTCGGCGACCATGAAGGAGGAATAGAAGCCGATGCCGAACTGGCCGATGATGTTGGCGGCCTCCTTTTCGGCGTCCGCCGCGGCGAGCCGGTCGAGAAAGGCCCGCGTGCCGGAGCGCGCGATGGTGCCGAGCGCCTCGACCAGCTCCTCGCGGCTCATGCCGACGCCGTTATCGGCGAAGCTGATGGTCTTGGCTTCCGGATCGACGGCGATCTGAATGGCGAACGGCCCGCCGCCCTCGATCAGCTCGGGCTTGGCGATCGCCTCGTAGCGCAGCTTCTCGCACGCGTCGGCGGCGTTGGAGACGAGCTCGCGGACGAAGATGTCGCGATCCGAATAGACGGAGTGGACCATGAGATGCAGCAGGCGGGAAACGTCGGCCTCGAAGCTCTGCGTCTTCGTCTCGCCGCTCGCCTGGGAAGGAACGTCGGTGGTCAAATTGGCCTCGTCAGGAAAAGGAACGCTAAAGCCGGATCGCCTCGCCGGCGCCGGCCGCGTTCATATCGCCGCAAAGAGGGGAGGATTCAAGTCGCGCGACGAAGGGTCGTTCGCGGCAAAAAAAAGCGGATCGGCTGGGAGGGGGCCCGCCGATCCGCTAGCCTGCGTGGCAATTTTCCGATCCGACTCGCCGCCCGGGGGCTGGGGGGCAAAAAACACCGAGCAAGGCGTCGGATCGAACCATCGCGGCTCAAGGGTATTTTCACTTCGCGTTGCGGCGCGCGCTTGACCACAAACG
>JBEKFO010000282.1:0-5785 GCA_050013275.1 Roseiarcus sp.
ATGACCAGAGGTGGCACGCCTGGCACCCGGAAAGTGACGCCTGAAATCGACGAGCCGCCGAAGTCGGAATGGGCGACGACGACGCCAGCCTCCTCGACCAGAGCGGTCAGGTTGCGGATCGGCCCGTCGGGAGCCTGCCAATGGCCGCGAACAATGGCGGCAACGCGCTCGGCGTCGTTATCGTACGCGTCGGAATCGCATCGAGGCACGTTACGCAAAGGTTCGAATTCGGTCGCCTCAAGCAGACGACGCAGATGCATGACGCGGACGTTCAGCTCGGCGACGACGCGGTGCAAATCACCCGCGGTGACGTCGGCTTTCTTGCGCCACTGTGCCGGGTGGACGCTGACCGGCGCGCCATAGACCGTATCCGCTTGACCAAAGAATGAGTCGGGGAGACCGAACACCGAAGCGGCAGCGCTGATCACTTCTTGGCTCGGCTCCTTGACCCCGTTTTCGATCCTGGAAAGCTCGGCGGTGCTCACGCTGAGCTTTTCGCAAGCCTCCTTCTGCTGGAGTCCTCGAAGCTGCCGCGCCAGTCGCAGCATGTTCCCGGCATTGCCCATTTTCGAATCCCGAATGCGGCCCACTCGCTTCGCGCGGGGGCCGCTCCATTACGTTCTCGATCGACCTTAGGAGGCGTCGCCCGTCTTGTCCTCGGGCTTGCGCCCTTTGAGCTTGACGACCGACCGCCGCGGCGACTCCTCCGCCGGAGCGTCCCGCTTGGGGAAAGGAAGCACCTGTTGGGCGCCGCCAGGCATGGCGTACGACCACAACGCTCCCTCGCCGTTGCGGGCGGTGACATGCAAAGTCTCGAAAGAAGTGCCGGTCGCGTTCACCGCCCAGCAAATTTCGACTTTGGCCGCCTCGGGCGCCTCGGCGAACGGCAACCGAGGATCGAGGAAACGGTCGTTCGCCCTGGTGCGTAGGTTCATGCCCCTGCCGTTGCGGCCGGCCTTCTTGAACCTGGCGAGGACGCGCCCGCCGAACAGCAGGCGTACGGTGCCGGCGCCTTCAAAGACCTTCACGTCCGACTCGGTCTTGAACTCGGCGATCAGTTCGCGCGCCACGCTGTCGAAGACGTCCACGGCGTCCGTGCGCTTCAAATAATTCGCGTTGCCGCCAATCTTCCGCACGAACCCGCGAAACCCGCGGTCGATCGCCCGCCGAATGCGATCGTTGTAAGGGGTGAGGATGGCTTCGACGACGTGCTGGAGGGGCGCGGGCATAACGAATCTCATCGAGGCCGATGCCGGTGAAGCTGCCATGCTGCAACGCCAAAATCAACAGAAAAATTTCATAAAGCTTGCAAATTCGGCGTTGACCCTTGCGCCGGTCGCCCTCAAGCTGGCAGCCGCGCGCGACCCGGGACGACGATTCGACCGGTCGCGGGCGCGTTCAAACCGGAGAACAGCATGACCGATTCGCGCAGATTCGTCGGCGACAGCCTAAGCTCGGCAAACCTAAAGGCCGGGCTGACCCGTGTTCCATCCCCGGCTTCAACCTTCCAGAAGGGTCTCACCTCAGCCAACTTGCAGACCGGACTGAAGCCGCCGTCGAGCCCGGCGCCCGCTCCGGCCCCGACGTCTCAGGGCGGCGCGCAGCCGGCTCCCAGAGAGAAATAAATGATCGACTGGGTCACTGATGCGAACATCGCCCAGGTGGTTGTGGCCGTCGCCTCCGTCGCCGGCCTGTTCTTCGTCGGCGCCCAGGTGCATGGAGCGAGAAAGACATCCGACCTCCAGGCGCTTTACGACTTCGCGGCGCGGGCGGAGGCGATAGAGGCGCGGCTGAATGAAGCACCCGACGCTCGCATTCATCGGCGTGTGGTCTATGAATTTCTAAACTTTCTTGAGACCACCGCCGCAGCCTATCGCCGGCGGCTATTCGGTAGAGCGTCCCACGAAATCGCCCGCGACAAACTTGTGGATTCCCTCGCCACGATATGGACGATGCCAGAGATGATTCCGATCATTGAGGCCGGTGTGACGAGCGGCACGACGTTCCTGGAAATACGCAGATTTATCACGAAGAACCGGAAGGCCATCGTCGGGCTGGTAGCCGCCAAGGCGCGACAAGCGGGCGACGCTAGCGAAACCCTCTAGGTTCTCATCGGTCCTCTTTGAGCCCGGATTCGTCGCGCGGCGGCGGAAAGTCCGCCGCCTTTCTTCCCGCCTATTGAATCGCTCTCAACTAGGCTGACCAGGCCTATTGAATCGGCCTTGGCCGGGGAGCGGCGAGAATTCGTTCAATCGATCATGAGTTTGCGTGAATCGCTCTGATCCAGTTTGCGCGAGGCCGACAACAGTGCCGTTTGTTTCTGCTGCGCCAGTGACGGGCTTCAACCCGGAAAACCGGGAACTGCCGCGTCGGCTTCTTCTGGCTTCTCGTCTTTCGCGATAGGCTTTGGCTCCAGCTCTCGCAAACCGGCGATCAAGGCGCGAGCACGGGCTTCGACTGCCTGCCGTACCCTAGGAAGGGTGGAATGCGTTCCAGCGGGCATGCTTTCGACCTCCCTCTCGGCATCCGCAGATCGCTCCAGCACTTCGGTCGCCAAGGTCGCAACCCGTGCGAGAACCAGTCGAGGGTTCAGTCCGCATTCCCTCGCCATTCGCTGCCAGTGGCGGCCCTTCAAGTGGTCACCACGGGCCTTGCCGGCCACCTTCTGCGCGAGGTTCTTCGTGACATCGGGCCAAACCTCGCCGCACATAATGTCGTAGATCGGCGCGAGGGTTGCCCCCTTCGCGTCAATCATCAACGAATAATTCTTCGCGTGCGCGTCCGTGTTGCACGCGATGATGTTTACTATCAACATGTCCAGGAGACGCGGCACGTCGGTTACTGGCAATTTCTGCTGCGCAAGATCAAACATGTCCTTGAGGGTGGGGCCGCGAGTGCCGGTATTGTTCGCTTCGTATTTTGCGGACGGAGGCTTCCCGAGCGCTTGGCAGAAATCCTCCTGGTGCAATCGGCGCCAGCGACGATCGACGCGGACCCGGTCGTATCGCTTTACAAGTAGATAGGAGCGGTTGCCTGCACGTCCTGTGGTCAGGTCAGGGACCTTGCCCCCCAGCCGCCGCGCCAACGTCAAACAGAACGCTTCGTTCTGAACTCCGCCCCAGAGCCGTTCCGAGTCAGGCTTCAGGATGTGCGTCGACGGCGAACCGTTAGTGGGGATACAGATGCGTCCCTCGCCGTCGACAGCGACCGCCAGCTTGGTTTGGACGCCGGCGAGCGACATCGAAACGCCTTCCTCTCCCACCAAGAAAGGTTTCTTCGGCAGCTCATTCAAAATGCGTTCGAGATCGGCGTCGCTGGTCACGGGGCGCCAATTATCGGGCGAAACGCTGCTGGGACCGCCGATCGACAGCGCGCCGGCCGTGTCGCGCCCGATTTCCTTCAGGATGCCAACAATGTCGCTCGTCGAGGTTCCGAAGAACTGCCCGACGACTCGCAGTTGCTCGCTTTCGGGCATGAGATTTGCCGCCCAAGGGACGAAGATGTCTGGGCCGATCCACTCCGGTCCCAACGGTATCCGTGTGGAGATTGGAAAGGCTCCGGGCGTCAAGAGCCAGTCTGGGCTATACCTGAAACCCGGCCCGGTCTTGTCGACCTCGATCGTTCCGACGAGCCGCCGTTCAAAGAATATGGGCAGGTCCGGCATCTTCGTTCTCGTCTTCCATATCCGGTAGCGAAGGGGTTTCGGCGTCGACAGATAGCGGTCTGGCCTGATGCATTGCGAAACCAAGCTTTTGAGCGATGAGGAGGCTTCGACCGATTTGCGCCGTAGGCTTCCCTGATTCCAACTCGATGATGAATCGGCGTCCGACACCTGTAGCCAGGGCAAGGTCGTCTTGGGTCATGCCGATCGCCTTGCGGCGCTCGCGCAAGGCACGGGCGAAATCCTGGCTAGCCTGAGTTGCCTTCCGATCAAGTTCGGTTTCGCCTGACATGTTGTCCGCTCTAAAATGTCCCCGTCCGGGAACATAGCGCAGCATTGGCACCATTTCAAGGGCATAAGTACCCGATTGGGAACATTGGGGAGCCAGGGCACTCAGTCCGTATCAGATGTACCCCACCGGGAACATTATAGACAAAACTGAAGGGCGCGCTAAGAAATGTTCCCAATCAGGAACACGCAATCGAGACTAGTGCCCGGAACTGTGGTCAGACAGTCTGACCAACGCGGTGCGCCCATCGCCTGGCGACGCGTGGTCACGCGCCGCCTTTCTATGACGCTCTGACAGCCCGTATTGAATCGGTCTTGTCCAGGCCGAATTGAATAATATTTGTCGCCTCAAGGGCATACGTGAATCGGACCTATCCGGGCCGCCTTTCAAGCCAGCCATCCCGGACGTCCATTTCGGCAGCGTTTCGCGTTGATCGAGGCGAACGAGGGGGCGCAGACCGCTTTCCGCCAACCGCTTGCTGACTCGCTCTTACATTGGCGCGCTTGCAAAACACGACGTCGATTCAATCGCTTACCTGAATCGGTCCTATCCGGGTCTTCTGGAGCATTTGCTGAATCGGTCTAAACCGGGATTCGGCCTTATTGAATCGGTCCTAACCGGGATTTTGAATCTGGCGACGCTTGAGGTATGCAACAACCTCAAACACTTACGTGAATCGCACTTAGCCGGTGCGGACAAATCAACGACTTAGCGGAGAAATGCAGCGCCCGCGACAGGGGCGCTGAACGGCTCGACGTAAACACTCGCGTAAACAATGCGGGGGCGCGCCGGGAATGCGCGCTTTGCCGCGGCGCTCGCTTGCGCCCGCGTCGCGCCTACGAGCCCCGCACACGGTCGCGCCGGGGCTTCGCCTACTCGGAATGGGGCCGGGGCGAAGAAAGCCGTCAGCGGCCGGCGCTCATAGCCGCGCGAGGGCGGGCATTGCAGCGCCGACCTGCGTAAGGACACCGGCCGCGATCCCAAACGGGAAGCCGATTCCAATCGCCTCGCGAAGTGCGGCGAGATACCGCAGCCACAAGCTCGATGCGGTTAGGTAGCGTCTCGGTTTGAATTTTGAGGCCACTAACGAGCGCTCTTCCACGCCGGGCTCCGGCGTGTGACTTCCCCTAAAACAATGGGGCGGGGCATGGACGACCGTAGTTTTTATGACGAAGGCTTAGTTGCGGCGGCGTGCGGGGTGTTGTTGGAACACAACCCATACGAGGTTGGCACCGTTCACTATAGAGAGTGGCGCGAGGGTTTCTTTTCGTATGGGCGAGTACGTCATGCCAGCCGGCTTGAACTGATCGCTCTCGACCTCAGCCAGGAATTCGATTCCGACCGCCTCTAGCGCTTCGCAGATCTCGATCTCGTAGTGCGGCAGAATGTCTCGGCCGTCTTCGAACGCTGCGATAACCCAAAGCGGGACGGTTGCGGCGTCGGCGAGTTCGCGGCGGGTCCATCGGAGAAGCTCGCGCGCCGCGCGGCATTGATCGGGGCTCACGACGGACCCTCGTAACCGCGACCGAGCGCCGCCGCGCCGACGGCCGGCGGTCGCTTCATGATGACGAAGCCCGCTCGCTCGAGGTGCTCAACAAGACGCTCGGCGACAATGCCGGCCATCAACTCGTTGGCGTCGCGCGAACGCTTGCGCCCGCGATAGAGCAGCGCGAACGCGATAGCGCGCGCAACGTCTTCTTGGGTGGCAGGCGTGAGGTTATCGGGCGCGTCGGTCATGCCGTCAGGCTAGCGCAGCGACGAGAACAAGACAAGAACAGCCGAGTGCGTACGAGCCCCGCACACGGCCGCGCCGGGCTTCGGCTACTCGGGCTGGG
>JBEKFO010000283.1:0-5712 GCA_050013275.1 Roseiarcus sp.
AAATCGTGCGCGGGTCCCACGGCAAGAATCCGGGCGTATTCAACAACGCGGGCCAGCACTACAATCATTTCCATTTCTGGAAATGGATGAAGCCGAACGGCGGCGGCAAGATCCCCGGCGAACTCGAAAAAGCGCTGATCGATTCGTTCGGCTCGATCGCCAAAGCCAAAGAGGACTTGATTCAGGCCGGCGCGACTCAATTCGGTTCGGGCTGGGGATGGCTCGCCGTCATGGACGGCAAGATCGTCGCGACCAAGACGCCCAACGGCGAAAATCCGTTGGTGCACAAAGGCGTCCCGATCCTCGGCGTCGACGTCTGGGAGCACTCCTACTACATCGACTACCGCAATCGCCGGCCCGACTATCTCAAGGCCTTCGTCGATAGCCTGGTCAATTGGGAATACGTGGCCGAACTCTACCACGCCGCGAGTAAGTAAGCGCCCGCCGCCCCCAGAGCTCGCCGATCGCCCAGTCGACCGGCGAGCATCGCTTCGTCGCGCCGCGCGAGCGGCCTCGCGATCACTCGACCAGGTTGATCTTCTTGTCCTTGCACAGCTCGACGCCGTCCGCGTCCGTCGTCGTGCCGTCGGCGTAAGAACCGTGCAAGTCGAAAAGACAGGCCTTGTCGTGCGCGAGATGGACGACGACCTTCTTGCCGGGCGCGAGCGGGCCGGCGATCTTCTTGCTCTCGGGCGAGCCCGCCTGCGAAGCGAGAAGCTCGGTCAGCGCCACGTCGCGCTTGTTGGTCACGACGACGTCGACGGTCGGAGCCGGAGCCGCCGCCTTCTTGGATTTGGCCTTGGCCTTGGCCGGAGCGGCGGCGTCGGGCGCAGCGACAGCGCCCCCTTCGTCCGCCGCCGGCGGGGTGGCTTGGGCGTTGGCGGCGCTTGTGGCCAAGAGCGCGCCCACGATCAATCCCCAAAACGCCCACGAAATTCTTGCATTCGCACTCATACCGCATCCTCCATTCGGGGCGCGCCTTTGCTCAGCACTCCCCCAATATCGGCGACAATGACATCAACAATCGTTGAGGGGAAGACCGCGCTGGCGCGAAAGCTCATGCCGGCGGCGGCGCAAGACGATGCGCGGCGGCCATCAGCATCGGCAGCGCGTCGTCGATTTTCTCGGCCACGAGATAGCGCACCTCGAAACCTTCGCGCACGAAACCGAGATTGCGCATGTGCGCGAACAGCTCCAGCAAAGGGCGCCAAAAGCCGCAGATGTCCGCGAGCAGGACCGGTTTGCGGTGACGTTGCAGCTGAACCCAGGTGAGTTGCTCGACGAGTTCTTCCAGCGTGCCGATCCCCCCGGGAAGAGCGATGAAAGCGTCGGCTCGCTCGAACATCAGCTGTTTGCGTTGATGCATGTCGTCGACGACGACCAGGTCTTGCGCCGCCAAGAGCGCATGTTCACGCTTGACCAGAAACTTGGGGATAATTCCCGTTACGCGCCCGCCGTCGTCCAACACGGCTCGCGCGACTCGCCCCATCAGCCCGTCGCCGCCGCCGCCGAAGACCAACCCAATCCCGGCGCCGGCGAGCGCCTTGCCCAATGCGTCCGCCGCGTCGCCGAAGCGCGGATCGACCCCGGAGCTCGAGCCGCAATAGACACAGATGTTTCGAATTGTATCCATGCGCCGATCTGCCCCGACGCCTGCCCGGGCGTCAAGCAGCCGGCGCCGCGATCCGATGCGGATCCCGCGACGAACGGCGGGCGGCGCGCCGGCTATCGGCGCGTCGCCGCGTTATGACCGATTTTACTTGGCGCGCCGACGGCGTTGCTGGCCCAGGCCCATTTGCTTGGCGAGCGCCGAGCGCGCCTTTGCGTAGGCCGGGGCCACCATGGGATAGTCCGGCGGCAGGCTCCATTTCTCGCGATACTGCTCAGGAGACAGGTTGTATTGCGTACGCAGGTGCCGCTTCAGCGACTTGAATTTGCGACCGTCTTCCAAGCACACGATGTAATCGTTGGTGATGGACTTCTTGGGAGCAACCGCCGGTTTCGCCGCTTCGGGAACCGCAACGACCGCGCCGCTGGCGACTCGCACGATCGCCGCATGAACATCGCTCAACAATGCGGGCAATTCGCTCGCCGGAACGGAATTGTTGGACACGTAAGCCGAAACGATCTCAGCCGCGAGTTCAACGTGGTTGTTAGATTCGCTCATACCGAAAACAGCTCCAAATGCGCCATCGCAGGCCCGGTTGAATTGCGTCTTGATGTCGCGCGACACCTTTGCCGCGCTCGAAGGATGTCCAGAAACGCCGAATTTCGATTCGTTCGCTTACAGAACGCCGTCTTTTTAAAGGCAAACAATTCGCAATTCAAGACTGTTTCAGAACTTTTTGTATTGTCTCAACAAGATTCCCTCGGCAATTATTGCGCTGCGGCGCAAACCCCGCCGCCACAAGACTGCCCTTGAACCGTCGCGCAATAGGCGACAAGACGACAGTTCTTCGTCAAGGGGTGGAAAACGCGCGACGCGCGCGCAGGCGGCGCAGCGGTCCTGCGGGGGTGCTATAGGACCCCCGAGCCACTATATCTCAGCGCAATCCTCTTGCCTCGGAACGTCATGCGCCATCAGAAATCGACGAGTTTCATCACCGCCCAGTCGCGTGGCCAGGATCGAGGCTCCTTGATCGGAACGGTCAAGCTTTTGTGGCCCTATATCTGGCGGGCCGACCGCGTCGATCTCAAGTTTCGCATTTTTCTCGCGGTCGCGTTGATGCTCGCGTCCAAGGTCGTCACGGTCGCGACGCCCTACGCGCTGAAATGGGCGACCAATGCGTTGACGCCCAATGCGTTTCGCGATGTGCCGCCGTTGCCGACCGTGCTCACCGGCGTCGTCGCGCTGACGGTTCTCTACGGAATCATGCGCATCCTGATGTCGCTGACGCAGCAAGGGCGCGACGCGTTGTTCGCGGCGGTGGCGATGAATGCGGTGCGGCGCCTCGCGATCGAAGTCTTCGTTCACTTGCATGAATTGTCGCTGCGCTTTCACCTCGAGCGCAAGACCGGCGGCCTGACGCGAATTCTCGAACGCGGGCGCAATGCGATCGAAACCATCATTCGCACTTCGATGCTGGTTGCGGTGCCGACGATCGTCGAGTTCACGCTGATCGCGGCCGCGTTTCTTTATTCGTTCGATTGGCGCTACGTGTTGGCGATCAGCGTCACTGTGGCCGTCTATCTCGTCTACACCACGATCGCGACGAACTGGCGCATCGGCATCCGCCGCTCGATGAACGAAAGCGACACCGACGCCAACACCAAGGCGATCGACAGCCTGCTCAATTTCGAGACCGTGAAGTATTTCGGCGCCGAACAGCGCGAAGCGGCGCGCTACGACAAGTCGATGGCGCGTTACGAACGCCTCAGCGTGAAAACCTACGTCTCCCTCGCCGTGCTGAACGCCGGGCAGGCCGTCATCTTCACCATCGGCATGATCGTCGTTCTCGTCATGTGCGTCGACGGCATCCGCAGCCATCGCAACGACGTCGGCGATTTCGTGCTGCTCAACGCGATGATGTTGCAGCTCTATCAACCGCTCAATTTCATGGGCATGGTTTATCGCGACATCAAGCAGGCGATCGTCGACATCGAAATGATGTTCGACATCCTGTCGCAAAACCCCGAGATTCAAGATCGCCCAGGCGCGCGCCCGCTCGTCGTCGCGCAGGGCGCGGTGCGCTTCGAAGACGTCGTGTTCAACTACGACCCCGGACGCAAGATCCTGCGCGGCGTCTCCTTCGAAGCGCCGGCGGGGCACACCATCGCCATCGTCGGGCCGTCGGGCGCGGGCAAGTCGACGATTTCGCGCCTGTTGTTTCGCTTTTACGAACCGAGCGCAGGGCGCATCACGATCGACGGACAGGACATCTCGGAAGTCACGCAGTCCAGTCTGCGCGCCGCTATCGGCATGGTGCCGCAGGACACCGTGCTGTTCAACGACACCGTCCTCTACAACATTCGCTACGGCCGCGACGGCGCCAGCGACGAGGAGGTCAAGGCGGTCGCCGACGACGCGCAGATCGACGCCTTCATCCGCACTTTGCCGCAGGGCTATGGCGCGCTTGTGGGCGAACGCGGGCTGAAATTGTCGGGCGGCGAGAAGCAGCGCGTCGCGATCGCGCGCACCATGTTGAAGGGGCCGCCGATCCTGGTGCTCGACGAGGCGACGTCCGCCCTCGACAGTTTCACCGAACGCGAAATCCAGGCGGCGCTGGAGCGGGTCTCGCAGGGGCGCACCACCCTGATCATCGCCCACCGGCTGTCGACCGTCGTTCACGCCGATGAAATCCTGGTGCTCGACAAGGGCGTCATCGTCGAACGCGGCACGCACGAGGAGCTGCTGGCGCGCGGCGGGCTCTACGCGGGGCTGTGGAGCCGTCAACGCGAAGTGGACGCGGCGGAAGAAACGCTGCGCCGCGCCGACTCCGTCGAACTGGAGGCGGAAGAGGCGCTCACGGCCAAGCCGGCTTTCGCAAGAACGGACGCCGAATTTTCCGTCGAGAACCCCGATCCGACGACGACGCCGAGCGAAGTTGGGTTAACGGGTCGAGGAGAGCCGGACGACGACGCGCCGTGACTTTTGCCGCGTTTGGCGCCAAAAGACTGCCTCCGTCGAGGCGCCTGCTATGTCGGTCTTGGATTCCGTTCGTCGTCAAATCACCCCCATCCATCCCGAGGGCTATATATTCATCGCCGCGTTCGTCGCGGCGACTTTGATTTTGGGCTGGCTTTGGGCGCCGCTCGGCTGGATCGGGTTGGCGGCGACGCTGTGGTGCGCCTATTTCTTTCGCGATCCGCCGCGCGTGACGCCGCTGCGCGCCGACCTCGTCGTCGCCCCCGCCGACGGCGCCGTCAGCTTCTGCGGCGTCGCCGCGCCGCCACCTGAGCTCGGCCTCGGCGCCATGCCCCTGCAGCGCGTGTCGATCTTCATGTCGGTGTTCGACTGCCACATCAATCGCGCGCCCGTCGACGGCCGAGTGATGCGAATCGCGTATCACGCCGGCGAATTCATCAGCGCGGACCTCGACAAGGCGAGCGAAGCCAATGAGCGCAACGGTCTGGTGATCGAAAGCGCCGCGGGCCTGTTCGGCGTGGTGCAGATCGCCGGCATGATTGCGCGCCGCATCGTCTGCTTCACCCACGAGGGGGCGCGCCTCGGCGCCGGCGAGCGCTTCGGCCTCATTCGCTTCGGCTCGCGGGTCGACGTCTACCTGCCCGAAGGCGCGCGCGTCGTCGTCGGCCTTCATTCGCGCGCGGTCGCCGGCGAAACCGTGATCGCCGTGCTCGGACGCGACGAAGGGTTGCGGCAATTTCGCCAGGGCTGATCGAACGAGGCCAATTTCCGATGAGTGAAACCCAATCGCAGAGCCCCGCTCCGCAGTGGCCTCCGGCCGGCGCACGCTTGCGCGGTTTCAAGGCCGTGCCGCTGCGCCTGCTCATTCCCAACCTGATCACCCTGCTGGCCCTCTGCCTCGGCCTGACGGCGATTCGCTTCGCTTTCGAGGGCGCGATCGAATGGGCGGTCAGCGCCATCGCCGCCGCCGCGGTGCTCGACGGCCTGGACGGGCGAATCGCGCGTGCGCTCAAGGGGACGTCGCGTTTCGGCGCGGAGCTCGATTCGCTCGCCGACTTCGTCGATTTCGGCGTCGCGCCGGGGATCGTGCTCTATTTCTCCGGCCTCGATCAAATGAAGAGCCTGGG
>JBEKFO010000284.1:0-5705 GCA_050013275.1 Roseiarcus sp.
CGCTGCACGACGCCCACGTCGAGCTGCAGCAGGCGCAGAACCGGCTGATCGAGCAGGAGAAGATGGCGAGCCTGGGCCGGCTGGTGGCGGGCGTCGCTCACGAGCTCAACAACCCCATCAGCTTCATTTACGCCAACATCTTCACGCTCGACCGCTATCGCCGCAAGCTGTTCGATTATCTCGAGGCCGTTCACGCCGGCGCGCCGACGGCGAGGCGAGAGTCCTTGCGCGCCGAGCTGAAGATCGACGCGATCCTCACCGACTGCAAGCCGCTGCTCGAAGGCACGATGGAGGGGGCGACGCGCGTCACCGAAATCGTTAAGAACCTTCGTCGCCTGTCTTTTTCAAAGACCAGCGACAAGCAGCTGCTCGACCTCGACAAGGTGTTGCGCACGGCGGTGTCGCTGACCGCGCGCAGCAAGAATTCCAAGGCCGAGATCGTAATCGACAACGCGCCGGACGTGACCATCGTCGCGCATGAGGGCCAGATCCATCAGGTGATCGTCAATCTCATCGACAACGCGTTCTATGCGGTCAAGGACCGCCCCGACGGCCGCATTTTCGTTTCGCTGAAGCAAGGGGACGGCGCCGCCGAAATCGTCGTCGCCGACAACGGCGCAGGGATCGCCGGCAAGGACATGGACAAGATCTTCGAGCCGTTCTTCACCACCAAGGCGGCCGGCGAGGGCACCGGCCTCGGGCTGTGGATCAGCTTCTCGATCATCCGCGAATACGGCGGGTCCATCACGGCCGCGAACCGGGCCGAGGGCGGCGCGGAATTCGTTATCCGGCTGCCGACGGGAGAGTAGGGCGGCGCAGACTGGTGGTCGCCGCGATGGCCGGGCTTGTCTCGGCCACGACGAGCTATTGCTTTCAGCGGTCAGCCTCAATGCAACTGAATCGAAGCGTCGGCGCTGCGGGCGAGCTCCATCTGGGAAATCGCCACCAGGATTTCGGCGCGCGCCTTGAGATCGGTCGCTTCGAGCAGCGCCTGCTTCTCCTTGGCGCCGTACGGGCTGAGCATCGCCAGACCGTTGACCAGGGTCTCGTTCGAGGCTTTGTCGACGTCGTCCCAGTCGACCTTGATCTTGTTGGCTTCGGCGAACGCCCGCAAGGCCTCGACGAGGCTGTGGCGATCGACCGCGTTTTCGCCCACGCCTTCCTCGAAATCGTCGGCGAAGTCCGAGAAATCGGCGCGCACCAGCCGATAGGGCATCGTCGTCGTCTGTTCCTTGGCGACGCGGAAACGCGCCACGCCCATGAGCGTGAGGAAGCAGCGATCGTCGCCGATCTCGGCGTATTGCACGATGCGCCCGGCGCAACCGATGGGACAGAGTTCGGGCGACGGCTCTTCGGCTTCGTCGCCGGCGCTCGGCTGGATCATTCCGATCAGCCGCTCGCCGGAGAGGGCGTCGTCGAGCATGGCGAGATAGCGCGGTTCGAAGATCGTGAGCTGGATCGGCCGGCGCGGCAGCAATAGCGCCCCGGCCAGTGGAAACACCGGCATCACCTTCGGCATTTCCTTTGGCCGGCGATAGGTCTTATTGAGCTTCATGGATCTCAAACTCGAACGCTGCGCGCATAGATACGCCGGTTAAAACAGGATCGCCGATAGTTTGCGCCGCGCGGTGACCGCCGACGGGTCCATCAGGCCCCAGGCCTCGAAGAACTGCAGCAGCTGTTTGCGCGCCGCCTCGTCGTTCCACGTGCGGTCGCGCTTGATGATCGCGAGCAGGCAGTCGGCGGCCTCGTCGCGCTGGCCCTTGGCGTTGAGCGCCAGCGCTAGGTCGAAACGGGCCTGATGGTTGTCGGGATTGTCGGCGAGCGCCTTCTCCAGCGGCGCGAGATCGCCGACCGCGGCGGCCTGCTCGGCGACCCGGACAGCCGCCCACACCGCGGCGATCGCCGGGTTCTGATCCTTGCCGGCGGGCGGCGGCGGCGCCATCGACAGCACCGCCTTGGCCTGTTCGAGATCGCCGGCGTCGACATGCAGCTTGGCGAGGCCGGCGATCGCCTTGACGTTGGATTCGTCCTCGGTGAGGACCCGCGCGTAGAGCGCCGCCGCGCCCGCGGCGTCGCCCTTGGCGAACGCCGCGTCGGCTTGCGCCAAAAGCTCGTCCGCCGCGGCGCTGAGCGGCCCGACTAGGCGCTCGATGAAGCCGCGCACTTGGCTTTCGGGCAGCGCGCCCATGAAGCCGTCGATCGGCTGACCCTTGTCGAACGCGATCACCGCGGGAATGGACTGGATGCCGAGCTGACCGGCGATCTGGGGATGATCGTCGATGTTCATCTTGACCAGCGTCACCTTGCCCTTCGCGTCGGCGACGACCTTCTCCAGCACCGGCCCCAACTGCTTGCACGGGCCGCACCACGGCGCCCAGAAGTCGACGAGCACCGGCTGGCGCGCCGACGCGGCGATCACGTCCGCCTTGAACGAAGCCGTGGTGACGTCCTTTACCGGGTTCGCGGGCGCTCCCGCGCCATTGCCGCTCGCCATATTCCGTGCCTCCAAATTGCCCAAACGGGCTTCCCGCCGACTAAATGGCGTCCCCGCCGTGATTATTCAACGCCGCCGCGTCCGCCCCGAGCTCGACGATCATCGGCTCGTGTCCCGTCTCCCGCAGGAACTTCATCAGGTCCGCGGTCGCCAGGCCCGTCGTGCGGGTGTTGACGAGGGGGTGAAAATTGAGCCGCTCGTGACGCATCATCGTGGCGTCGAGCACGACGGTGACGCGGCCTTCGGGATCATTGATCGCGCCGAACGGCGTCACGGCGCCCGGATTGACCCCCCAGACCTCCTGGAGAAGTTCGGCCGAACCGAAGGACACACGCCCCTGGGCGCCGATTTTTTCATGCACCCGCTTCAAATCGACCGGGGTCTCCTCGCCGAGCACGAGCAGAAACAGCCGGCTCTTCTTGTCCTTGACGAACAGGTTCTTGACGTGCCCGCCGGGAATTTCGCCGCGCAGCGCCTGCGACTCTTCGACGGTGTGCAGCGGCGGGTGCTCGACCGTCGTCGTGGCGACGCCAAGAGAATCGAGATAGGCGATCAGGTCTTCGGGGGAGGCGGGCATTGAGGGTCTCGGCGCGGCGATTGCGTCGGCTTTTAGAACAGGACGCGCCTGGAAGGAAATGCCCGTCGTCGCCGCCGTCTTCTTATTCCGACGCCGCGACGGCGCGCCCCCTAAGCAAAACCTCGACGTTGTCGATGAGACGCGTATCGCCGAGCCAGGCCGCGACCAGCAGGCGCGCGGGGCGGTCGAGCGTTTGCAACGGCCGCAGGTCTTCCTCGGCCCGAAGCTCCAGGTATTCCACCTCGCGAAAGCCGGCGGCGCGAATGTCTGCGACGCCCCGCGCGATCGCCGACGGCGCCGCGTCTCCCGCCGAGAGTCGCTCCGCAATTGCGAACAGGGTCGCGGCGAGATTGGGAGCGGCGCCGCGCTCGGCCGGCGTGAGCCGCGCGTTTCGCGACGACATCGCGAGACCATCGGCCTCGCGAACCGTCGGACACCCGATCACGCGCGTGGGAATATCCAGGTCGGCGGCCATGCGGCGAACGACCTTAAGCTGCTGAAAGTCCTTCTCGCCGAAGAAGGCGAGATCGGCCCCGGTTTGCAGAAATAGTTTCGCCACGACGGTCGCCACGCCGTCAAAGTGGCCGGGCCGGAATGTGCCGCACAGCCCCTCGCTGACCCCGCGCACGGAAATCGTCGTGGCGAAGCCCGCTGGGTACATCTGCGCGGCGTCCGGCGCGTAAAGCAGATGCGCGCCGGCCCTCGCGAGCTGTTCGACGTCCGACTCATAGGTGCGGGGATAGCCGGCGAGATCGGCCGCATTGTCGAACTGTTTTGGGTTGATGAAAATGGTTGCGACGACGCGATCGGCTCGAGCGAGCGCGGCCCGCACCAGGCTGAGGTGGCCCTCATGCAAGGCCCCCATCGTCGGCGCGACCGCAATCCGCAATTGTTCGCGCCGCCAGGAGGCGACGACTTCGCGCAGCTCCGGCAAGGTGTGGACGACGACGAGACTCATGACTTCAGTTTCCCCCCAATGGCGCCGAGCGCGCTGCTGAAGACGCGCCGTTCACGGCTGACGCCGGTTTGATGGCTCGCGCCGCGCTCGGGACGGCGACGCAATCGATCGATCGCGTGGGCGTTCATCTGCAAGGCGATTTGCCGCAAAAAGCGCCGCGCTTCTATCACGCCCCGCCCTGCGCGCCGAACAGCAGCGCGAGGCCGAACGCGAGCACCAGCAGCGCGGCGAGGAATTCGAAGCCGCGGGCGGCGAGGGCGACCCGCGAATCGTCGCCCGCCGCAAGCCGCATGGCGACGGCCTTGGCGAACACGGCCGCCCAGGCGAGCGCGCCCGTCGTCAGCGCGGTGCCCAACGACATCGCGAAGGTCGCGGCGACGCCCGCCGCGAACAGCCCTTGAGCGAGCGCGAACACCAGCACCAGTATGGCGCCCGAACAGGGCCGCGACCCCGCCGCAAGAACCGTCGCCGCGGCGCCGCGCCAGGAAAAGGCCGCGCCGAGCGCGGCCGGGTCGAGCGCATGGGAATGGCCGCATTCGGCGGTTGCGATCGCCTCTTCGCCCGGCGCGTGGGCGCGAAACGCGGTTCCGCCGTTTCCGTTCGCCCTCGGGCGCCAAGGCGCGCCCTCGTAGAGCGCCCCGCCGGCGATCGTCGCGCGGTGGGTGTGCCTCGCCCGTAGCGCCGCGACGAACGCCCGCCCTTTGGTCCAGATCAGCCAAAGGCCGATGGCGATGATGCCGCCGTAGCTCGCCAGCGCCAGCCAATCGGCGGCGCGGTTCATCTCAGACGAGGTGGCGTTGAAGATCAGCGCGGCGATCCCGACCAGCGCAACGGCGACCGCGCCCTGCAACAGCGCCGCCAGAAAGGCGAGGACGACGCCCCGCTTCAGCGCGCGATCGTTGGCCATCATGTAGGAGGCGATCACCGCCTTGCCGTGTCCCGGGCCCGCGGCGTGGAAAACGCCGTAGGCGAAGCCGATGCCGACAAGGCCCCACATCGCGGTGGGGTCGCCGTGCAGCGCCTTCACATGCGCCGCGATGAGATGGGTGAGCTGGGACTGCTCGGCGAGCAGCCATCCCGTCACGCCGCCGCTCGCGCCGCCGCCGCCTTCGCCGCCGCCGACCTCGAACGGCCGCCGCGCGAGCTGGGCCAGCGCCGGCGCCGCGCCGGACGCGAGGAGCGCCAGAGCCGAGGCGGCGCGAAGAGGGAGGGCGCGAAGGGTTCGTTTCACGGGCAGGCGACGATCACGCGGCTGGCCATCTTGAAGCCGAAATTCGTTCCGGGCGCCAGACCGCTGAAGAACGACTCGCTGAGGGTCTGCTTGTCTTCGCCCTCCAGCGGCTTGGGCTTGGCGATGGAGGCCGAGCAGCCGGACGGCGCCGAATCGAGCTTGATCGCGTCGTTGTCGTCGAATTCGAAGTCGATGAAATACTCGGGGTCGGCGACCAGCAAGGAGAAATAACGGCCCGGCGGCGTCGGCGTCTTCAAGGGCAGGACGACATGGAACGTCACCAGATGGTCGGGGCGCTCCTCCATCCAGTAGTCGGTCACGTTGCCGAAATCCACCGACTTGCCGCCGATCTTGAGGGTGGTGAAATAGCCGATTTCGGCGAGGCCGCCGGCGTTTTCCTTGGCCAGCGGCGCGAAAGTCTCGCGCTTGACGAGTTCCCCGG
>JBEKFO010000285.1:0-5694 GCA_050013275.1 Roseiarcus sp.
CCCTGGCGCGCCGAAGCGCTGCAGCGAGGCTATCTTTCCGGCATCGCGCTGCCGCTAAAGGACGAAAGCGGCGTCGTATTCGGCACTCTCAACATGTACTCTCCGGAGCCCAACGCCTTCACTTCGGAGGAAGTCCGGCTCCTCGAGGAACTGGCCGGCGATCTGGCGTTCGGGATCACGGTGCTGCGCGCCCGCGCCGAGCGCAAACACATCTATCGACGGCTTCAAGCCAACCTGCGTTTCTTCGAATGCATGGATCAGATCAACCTGGCGATCCAGGAGGCGTGCGATCTCGAACAGATGATGGGCCGGGTTCTCGCCGCGACGCTTTCGATCTTCGGATGCGACCGCGCCTGGCTGATGCACCCCTGCGACCCCGAGGCGGCGACGTGGCGCGTGCCGATGGAGCATACGCGCCCCGAATATCCCGGCGCCGGCGCCGCCGACGTCGAGTTTCCCATGGGCCCGGAAAATCTCGAGGTTGTGACCGCGGTTCTGGATTCGCCAGGCCCCGTTTCGTTTGACGCGGCGTCGGGACGAGACGTGGCCGAAGGGATGAAAAAGGTTGGATTCGACATTCAGTCGATGCTTTGCATGGCCATCCGTCCCAAGACGGGCAAGGCCTATATGTTCGGGCTCCATCAGTGCTCACACCCGCGGGTCTGGACCGAGGACGAGAAGACCCTGTTCCAGGCGATTGGCAGGCGTCTCGCCGACGGCCTGACCAGCCTCATCGCATATCGCGATCTGCGCGACCGCGAAGGACAGTTGCGCACCCTGGTGCAGACCATTCCCGATCTCGTCTGGATGAAGGACGCCGACGGCGCCTTCCTGCGTTGCAATCCGCAATTCGAGCGCTTCGTCGGCCTCGCCGAAAAAGACATCATCGGCAAGACGGTCAGTGACCTCGTCGACAAGGATCTGGCTGAAGTTTTCCGCGAGCACGACCACCGCGTGATGACGACCGGCAGGCCTCACGTCGCGCAGACGTGGGTGACCTTCGCCGCCGACGGCTACCGCGGCCTTTTCGAGGTCGTCAAGACGCCGATGCGCGATCAGGCGGGCGAGCCGATCGGCACGCTCAGCATCGCCCGCGACATCACCGAACGCGCCAAGACGGAAGAGGAGCTGCGCATCGCCGCCGCCGCGTTCGAGGCGCAGGAAGGCATCGTTATCGTCGGCGCGGACAAGCGGATCCTGCGGGTGAACCGCGCCTTCACCGAAATCACCGGCTACACCACCGAAGACGTCATGGGCAGGACGCCGGACGCATTGCGATCGGGCGAGCACAACGTCGACTTTTACCAAGCGATCTGGGATCGCATCGCCCGCGAGGGAACCTGGTGGGGAGAAGTCCGCAACCGGCGCAAGAACGGCGAGATCTTTCCTTCATGGTTCAGCGCCGCGGCGGTTAAGCGCGACAATGGCGAGATCACCCACTATGTCGCCACGCTGGTCGACATCACCGAGCGCAAGGCGGCGGAAAAGCAAATCGAGCACCTCGCCTATTATGATCCTCTGACCCGGCTGCCCAACCGTCGGCTTTTCCTCGACCGCCTGCAGCAGGCGCTGGCGGGCAGCGGCCGCAGCGGGCACAAGGGCGCGCTGCTGTTTATCGATCTCGACAACTTCAAGATCCTCAACGAGACCAGCGGCCACGATGTCGGCGACCAACTGCTGGTCGAAGTCGGCCGGCGGATCGCCGCTTGCGTGGGCGCCGCCGACACCGCGGCCCGCCTCGGCGGCGACGAGTTCGTGGTGCTGCTCGAAGATCTGAGCGAATGCCTCCGCGAAGCCGCCGCGCGAGCCAAGGAGATGGGCGAAGCGATCTTGTCCGCGCTCAATCAGCCCTACACGATCGCCGGCCGCCCGCATCACAGCACGCCGAGCATCGGCGTCACGCTGTTCATCGACGCCGTCGACTCGCTCGACGAACTGCTCAAGCAAGCCGACATCGCGATGTACCAGGCGAAATCGGCCGGGCGCAACACGCTGCGCTTCTTCGACCCGGACATGCAGGGCGCGCTCGCCGCCCGGACCGTTCTGGATTCGGCGCTGCGGCTCGCCATTCGCGATCGCCAGTTCGTGCTGCACTATCAGCCGCAGGTCGACGGCGCCGGCGGCTTGATCGGCGCCGAGGCGTTGCTGCGTTGGCGCCATCCCGAGCGGGGCCTGGTGGCGCCGGGCGAATTCATCCCCTTGGCCGAGGAAACGGGCCTGATCCTGCCGATCGGCCGATGGGTCCTCGAAGCGGCCTGTTCGCGGCTCAAGGACTGGGCGGCCGACCCGCGCACCCGCGGCCTGAATCTGGCCATCAACGTCAGCGCGCGCCAGTTCCGCCAGGCCGATTTCGTCGACCAAGTGCGGGAGGCGCTGGAGCGCGCCGGCGCTCCCGCAGCGAAGCTGAAGCTCGAACTGACGGAAAGCCTGATCATCGACGACATCGAAGGCACGATCGAGAAAATGCGGGCGCTGAAAGAGCTCGGCGTCGGCTTTTCGATGGATGACTTCGGCACCGGCTATTCGTCGCTGTCCTATCTCACCAGGCTGCCGCTCGACCAGCTCAAGATCGACCGCTCCTTCGTGCGCAACCTTCCCGACAACGCCAACGACGCCGCGGTCGTGCAGACGATCATCACCCTCGCCGACAGCCTTGGGCTCGCTGTCATCGCCGAGGGGGTGGAGACCGAGGCCCAGCGCCAGTTCCTCGCCAGCCACGGTTGCCCGACCTACCAGGGCTACCTGTTCAGCGCTCCCGTGGATATCGCGCAATTCGAGCGTCTGCTGGCCTGAAGTCCCTACCGCACGTCGGGCCTCGCGAGCGGCCCGCGCCGGTCGGCCATCCGCTCGCCTAAATAGTCGCGGAGGACGACCGCCTGATTGTGCGTGGCGTCGCGCGCGCCATAGAGAAGCGTCACTCGCCCCTTGCGGAGCAGCTCGCACATCCGCTCGACCGCAGCCGCATTGCGATCGAGCTCGTTGCGATAGCGGCGGACAAATTCCTCCCACCGCGCGGGATCGTGGCCGAACCATTTGCGCAGAGCCGCGCTCGGCGCGATTTCCTTGAGCCAAAGCGCCAATGCGGCGGCGTCCTTGGCGACGCCGCGCGGCCAAACCCGATCGACCAACACGCGCAGCCCGTCGTCGTCGCCGACCGGCTCGTAGACCCGCTTGATCGTGACGGCGTTTTCAGCTGTGGTCATCATCCATCCGTCGACGGAAGGTCGGCTTTCGCGGCGTCAGCCTAGATCGGGAATGGACGGAAAATTGGGCGCCCGACGGGGCAGTGCGACGAAAGGCGCGCCACCATGCATTGCCAAAACCGCGCGCCAACTGTTATTTCGGCGCGCCGAGGCCGCCGTCGCGGCCCGCCGGCGCATCTCCAGGAGATCGTCTCATGACCAAGACCCTCGCTCTCGCCGCCCTCGCCGCCGTTCTCGCCGGCGCGCCGACGCTCGCCTTCGCCGACCCGACCTGCGTCGCCCAGGCGACCGACAAGAAACTCGCCGGCGCCGCCAAGACCAGCTTCCTCAAGAAATGCGAAGCCGACGCGGCGACGAGCTGCGACAAGCAGGCGGCCGACAAGAAGCTCGCGGGCGCCGCCAAGACCGCCTTCACTAAGAAGTGCGTCGCCGACGCTTCGGGCGAATAACGCAAGGCAATCGCCTCTCCCCGCTTCTTCGCGGGGAGAGGCGCGCGGCGTTCGCCGCCTCAGCGACCCGGCGGCCGATAATCGACGATCTTCTTGGCCGCCTTGTCCATTTCCTCGGGCGTGATCAGCACCACGGTCTTGGCGGTCGCGGCGCCGCTCTGATTGACCGCGAGCGCAACGGCTGCGGCGGTCACATTGTCGGGCGCTTCGACGATGACGTAGGCGTCGACGCCGCCGAACGCGAAGTAGAGGGTTTCCAGCTTGCCGCCCAGCCCTTCCGCCATTTTCGCGATGGCCGCGCGGCGGCCGGCGCCGCCCTCCTGCGCGACGCCCTTGGCCCCCGCGGCGGTGTAATGGGCTTCGAACAGATACTTTGGCATCGTGTCCTCCCATCGAGCGATCGTTTCGACATCCGCCGGACGACGGCGTAGTCGAAGGGAGACGATCAATTGCGCAGAATCATGGCGACGCAGGGGCCGCGAGGGAGGACTCGCAGGCCCGCCGCCCCCATGATTGACGCCGGTCAAGGAGCCCACGACCGTTTCATTTGTATTATTCTAATTGACGCGGCGGATGCCGCGTCGGCCAAGCGGGCGAGGCGGCTGGGATTGCGAACGTCAGCTCTTAAAGGTTCGATCGAAATCTCCGGCGCCTCGCGCGGAAAGGATCGGGCAGATGGACATGCTCACTTTCGCTCGCAACGAGCGGTTCGCGGCGCACGCCGTTCCGCCGTCGCGCGAGGTGAAGATTTCGCCGCTTGACCTTGCGGGGACGCTGAATATGCCCGCCGGCGCACGCGCTTTGGTGGTGTTCGTTCACGGCAGCGGATCGAGCCGTTTCAGCCCACGCAACCGCGAGGTCGCCGACGCGCTCAATGGCCATGCGATCGCAACCCTGCTGTTCGATCTTCTGACCGAAGAGGAGGAGGCCGATCGGGCCAATGTCTTCGATATCCTGTTGCTGGCGCGGCGCCTCGAGCAGGTCGTCGAATGGATCGATCGCGATTCGCGCCTGCGGTCGCTGCCGCTCGGCTTCTTCGGCGCGAGCACCGGCGCGGCGGCCGCGCTGGTCGCCGCGGCGCAGCTCAACGATCGCATCGGCGCCATCGTCTCCCGCGGCGGGAGGCCGGATCTCGCCGGCTCGGCTCTCGACGGGCTCCATACGCCGACGCTGCTGATCGTCGGCGGCGCCGACTTTGGCGTGATCGAGCTGAACGAGAAGGCGTTGGCGCGGCTCGGAGGGCCCAAAGCGATCGAAATCGTCCCCGACGCAACGCATCTCTTTCCCGAACCGGGCGCGCTCGAAGCCGTCACGGCCCATGCCGTGCGGTGGTTCGAGGTCTACTTGACGAAAGGTGGGGCGCAGGGCCCGCAGGCGCCGCGGCATTAGCCGCTCGGAGGCCCAGCGGTCCGCCACGACAACGCGAGTGTCCCGTCCGGCATCGGAGTCACCCGTGCGCCGAAGCGCGCACACTCCGTGTCGAGGGTCGTCGCGAGCCATGCGACGTCGGCGCGCGAGGCCGGTTGGAGCTGAAGCCGCCGGATTTGCAACGGCGTCATCGCGAGCGCCAGGAGATCGCCGCTCGTCGCGTCGACGTCGGCGAAATACATCAGCGCAAGATCGCCGCGGAACTCCTCGTAGCCCTCGATGCCCTCGTAGTCGTTGAGGAAGTCGCCGCAGCCGTAGAGGATCAGGCGCCCGCGATAGACCTCGATCGCCTTGGCGTGATGCGAGGAATGACCGTGCACGATCGAAATCCCGGCCTTGTCGATCAGCGTGTGGGCGAACCGTCTTTGCTCGCCGGGGACTTCGTATCCCCAATTGGAGCCCCAATGGATCGAGGCGACGACGACGTCGCGCGGTCGCCTGAACGACAACACCTGCTCGGCCGCCCAGGCGGAGCCGCGCTCGCCGAGGTCGGGCAGGAGAGCGACGCCGGAGGCGTTGGCGCGCGCGGCCCAGTCCCGCGGCACGCCGCTGGTGGTCGAAGCAAAGGCAAAGACCAGCAGGCGAACGCCGCCGGGAAGATCGAAGACGACTGG
>JBEKFO010000286.1:0-5694 GCA_050013275.1 Roseiarcus sp.
GGGCAGACCGCCATCTCCGCGGCGCCCGCTTGCCCCGCGTCGACGGCGCTACGCATCGCCGCAATCTCGCTCAGGGATGCGCCGAGGCCGTTCATCTTCCAATTTCCCGCCACGAGCGGGCGCACGCCAGGGGTCATGAATAGCCTCTTAGAGGGAAAGAATCGCGTCTGCGAAGGCCTGCGGATTATCATTCTCGGCCCGCCTATGCAAAGCCTTCCGCTGGCGTTAGATAGGGCCGCGCGTCGCGCCGGGCGGCCTCGAGGGGCCTCGCCCGAGCGGGGCGAGGCCGAGGAAAGGGATCAGCGGGAACCATGCTCGACGGTTTGCGGAAGTTGTCGCAAGGTATCATTGGCCGGATCGTCATGACGATCCTGTTCGGGTTCCTCATCCTCAGCTTCGTCGTCTGGGGCATCGGCGACATGTTCCGCGGCGCGGTTTCCAACAAGGTCGCCGAAGTCGGCGGCTCCGTGATCACCGCCCAGGAGTTCCAGAACTCGCTGCAGAATTTGATGTATCAATATCAGGCCCGGACTCGGGTGGGCCTGACCAACGCCCAGGCCCACGCGCTCGGCCTCGACAATGAAGTGCTGCAGCGCCTGATCGCCGAGGCCGCGCTCGATCGGCGCGCCGCCTCGCTGGGCCTCGGGATTTCCGACGACACGATCGCCGCCGCGGTGCGCGCCGATCCCAACTTGCAGGACGCCTCGGGCCAGTTCAGCCGCGCCCGTTTCGACGCCGCGTTGCGCGATTCCGGCCTCAGCGAGCGCGGTTTCTTCGTCAGCCAGAGCAAATTGTATCTGCGCCAGCAGATCGAACTCGCCCTAGTCGACGGCCTCAGCGCGCCCAAGTCGCTGGTCGACGCGCTCGCGCGGTTCGACGCGCAGACGCGCGCGATCGACTATGTCGTCCTCACGCCGGCCGCGGCGGGCGACATCCCAGCGCCCTCGGCCGGCGCTCTGAAGGGCTATTTCGACGACCGTAAGGCGGACTATCGCGCGCCCGAATATCGCGGCTTCGACATTCTCCTGGTTTCGCCGAGCGAGATCGGCAAGCCCGCGGACGTGTCCGACGCGGACGCCAAGGCGCTCTACGACAAGGTGCGCGACACGCGCTTCACCGTTCCCGAAAAGCGCAAGTTGCAGCAGATCGTCTTCCCCAACGAAGCGGACGCCGACGCCGCCGAAGCCAAGATCAAGGCCGCCGCCGGTTTCGACGACATCGTCAAGGCGCGCGCGCTCAAGCCCTCGGACATCGACCTGGGCGAGACCACCAAGGCCGCCATGTTCGATCCCGCAGTCGCCGACGCGGCCTTCGCTCTTCCCGAGGGCGGCGTCAGCGAGGTCGTCAAGGGGCAGTTCGGTTCGGTGATCGTGCGCGTCGTCGCCATCACGCCTGGAAGCGTCAAGACTTTCGCCGAGGTCGAGGATTCGCTCAAGAAGGAGATCGCGGCCGATCGCGCCGCGGGCGACGTGCAGACCCTGCACGACAAGGTCGAAGACGCGCGCGTCACCGGCAAGACCCTGATCGAAGCGGCCAAGTCCATCGGCCTGCAAGCGCGCACGATAGCCGCCGTCGACGCGCAGGGGCTCGATCCGACCGGCGCCGCGGTCGATCTGCCGGAAAAGACGTTGCTGCTCAGCTCGGTGTTCGCTTCCGACGTCGGCGTCGACAACGCGGCGCTGCAGACCAAGGATCGCGGCTATCTCTGGTACGAAATCAACAAGGTCGACCCGGCGCGCGATCGCACCTTCGACGAAGTGAAGAACGAAGTCGAGAAACAGTGGCGCGCCGACCAAGTCGCCCAGGCGCTCGCGGCGAAGGCGCTGGACATGGTCAAGCAGCTCGACGCCGGCGCGACCGTCGCCAGCCTCGCCGGGCCGGCGGGCTTGGAGGTCAAGTCGGCGGCGGACATCCGGCGGCGCGGCGGCGCCGGCCTCGCCGCAAGCGTCGTCAACGCCGTCTTCGCCACGCCGCCCGACGGCGCCGGATCGGCGGCCACGCCCGACGGGCGCATCGTGTTCAAGGTCACCAAAGACGCGACGCCGCCGACCGACCCCAACGACCCGGCCGTCAAACAGGCGGCGGAGCGGGTCGCCGCCTCGCTGCAGTCGAGCCTCGTCGCGCAGTACATCACCGCGCTCGAGCGCGAGCTCGGGGTGACGATCCACGACAACGTCCTTCAGGCCGCCGAAGGCGGTTGAGCATGACGATGATGACCGCCCACGACTTCGACGATTTCGCGCGTCGTTACGCGAGCGGGCGCGCGAGCGTCGTGCAGACCACGCTGGTTGCGGACCTCGAAACGCCGGTGTCGGCTTATCTCAAGCTGGCGGCGCAGCGTTCGGGCAACATGTTCCTGCTCGAGTCCGTCGAAGGCGGCGCGCAGCGCGGGCGCTACTCGATGATCGGGCTCGATCCCGACATCGTCTGGCGCTCGAGCGGCGAAGGGTCGCAAATCAACCGCAGCGCGTTGAACGATCCCGAAGCGTTCGTCCCCTGCCCCGGCAGGCCG
Source organism: Roseiarcus sp. (assembly GCA_050013275.1). Classification (GTDB taxonomy): domain Bacteria; phylum Pseudomonadota; class Alphaproteobacteria; order Rhizobiales; family Beijerinckiaceae; genus Roseiarcus. The sequence continues at coordinate 2,513 of JBEKFO010000286.1, forward strand.
CTGGAGGCGCTGCGCGCGCTGCTGGCGGAATCGCAGATCGATCTGCCGCCCGGCTTGCCGCCGATGTCGGCGGGCGTGTTCGGCTATCTCGGCTACGACATGGTGCGCCAGATGGAGCGCCTTCCGCCCGCCAAGCCGGACCCGATCGGCGTGCCCGAGGCGATCCTCATCCGACCGACCGTGATGGTGGTGTTCGACGGCGTGCGCGACGAAATGGCGGTGGTCACGCCGGTGCGCCCCGCGCCCGGCGTCTCGGCGCGCGCGGCCTACGAGAGCGCGCAGGCGCGCCTCGACGCTGTGGTCGCCGCGCTCGAAGGGCCGCTCGATCACGCGGCTCCCGCGGTCGATCCGACCCTGCTGGCGGCGGAGGCCGTCTCCAACACCAGCGAGGCGGAATTCCTGAGTATGGTCGCCAAGGCGAAAGACTACATCGTCGCCGGCGACGCCTTCCAGATCGTGCTGTCGCAACGCTTCACCAGCCGCTTCGATCTGCCCGCGTTCTCGCTCTATCGCGCGCTGCGGCGGGTCAATCCCTCGCCCTATCTCTGCTTTCTCGATTTCGGCGGCTTCCAGATCGTCGTCTCCAGCCCCGAAATCCTGGTCAGGGTGCGCGCGGGCAAGGTCGTCATCCGCCCGATCGCCGGCACGCGCTGGCGCGGCAAGAGCGAGGCCGAGGACGCCGCGCTCGCCGCCGAACTCATCGCCGATCCCAAGGAGCGCGCCGAACATCTGATGCTGCTCGATCTCGGCCGCAACGACGTCGGCCGCGTCGCCAGGATCGGCACGGTCAAGGTGACCGACAGCTTCTTCATCGAGCGCTACAGCCACGTCATGCACATCGTCTCCAACGTCGAGGGGGAGCTGCGCCCCGATCTCGACAACGTCGCCGCGCTCGCCGCGGGCTTTCCCGCCGGCACGGTATCCGGCGCGCCGAAGGTGCGGGCGATGGAGATCATCGACGAACTCGAAAAGGAAAAGCGCGGCATCTACGCCGGCTGCATCGGCTATTTCGGCGCCGGCGGCGAAATGGACACCTGCATCGTGCTGCGCGCCTCGGTGGTCAAGGACGGCAAGATGCACGTCCAGGCGGGCGCCGGCGTCGTCTACGATTCCGACCCGGCCTACGAGCACCGCGAATGCGTCAACAAGGCCAAGGCGCTGTTTCGCGCGGCCGAGGAAGCGGTGCGGTTCGCGACCAGGGCGAAGCGGGGGCAGTAGCGGAGAGAGCGGGTTGGCGCGATTTCCTCCTGAGCAGGCGCTACGTCAAGGGAAGAAAACGCGTTGACGAACCGGCCGTCATTCGCCGCTAATCTGCGCTCGCGGCAAGTCGCAGATTTTTCGAAATCGAGAACGGCGAGCGGGATTGTCGTTTCTTGCATGACAACCGGCGCTTCGCATTGACGCCTTTCAATTCACTCGGTGTGCGCGCGCGTAACCAAGCGCCGTCCGCAAGCTGAACACCGCGAGCGCCAGTGCGCAAATCGCGTGCCAAAGGACGCGAGGGTCGACGAGATTGCCGATCGCGGCGCCGAAACCCATCGCGACAGCGATCCAGCAGACGCTGGCGACGAGGGCGATCCACGAGAGCGTCGTGTCGTCGGGCCGTCCGCTGCGAACGAGATTGACCGCCGCGGTCAATCCGCCCGCAAGACTCCCCGACAGCGCCCAGACCAACTCCTGCGCGCCGAACCGGTAGTAGGAAATCGATCCAAAGGCATGGAGCGCCGAGCCGACGAGAAGCAGCGCGCCGAACACGCGATCCAAGGTTTTCGCTGACGCGGACATTCTCTCACCGTTCGCGATTGAGGTATTGTTCGAGCCAATTCAGCACGAGCTCCCAGCCTTCCGCATGCGTGCCCCACGATTCCGGCCGGCCGACGAAACCCTCGTGACGGACAGTGACCTTCGTTCCCTCCAACATGGGCTCGAGGCGATAGGTCAGGGTTGTTACGTGGCCGGCGTCCCAATCGGGATTTACGGTGACAGGCGCGCATTTCCCTCTTTGCGTCCCCCACTCGCCTTAGCCGTGACCGCGCCCCGCGCGGCGAAAGTTCGTCACGCAAGCCCTTGAAATCACGTGACCGCGCACGAAGACGGCGCCGTCGCGCCGCCGTCGCGCCCCCTCACCGTATCGGCGGCGCGTATTGCAGCCCGCCCTGGGTCCACAGCGCGTTGAGGCCGCGGCGGATCTTGATCGGCGAGCCCATGCCGACGTTGCGCTCGAACGATTCGCCGTAGTTTCCCACCGCCTTGATGATGCGATAGGCCCAGTCGTTGGTCAGGCCTAAGCTCGCGCCGAAGTCGCCCTCGACGCCGAGCAAGCGGCGGACGTCCGGATTGTCGGACTTCAGTTTCTGATCGACGTTGGCCTGGGTGACGCCGAGCTCCTCGGCGGTGAGCATCGCGTAATGCGTCCATTGGACGATCTCGAACCATTGCACGTCGTCTTTGCGCACCGACGGCCCGAGCGGCTCCTTGGAGATGATTTCGGGCAGCACGACGTTGTCGTCCGGCGCCGAAAGTTTCAGGCGCTCGGCGTAGAGGCCGGAGGCGTCGGTGGTGTAGGCGTCGCAGCGGCCGGAATCGTAGGCCTTCACCGTCTCGTCGTCGGTCGAGAACACCACCGCCTCGAATTTCAGATTATGGGCGCGGAAGAAATCGGCGAGGTTGAGCTCGGTCGTCGTGCCCTGCTGCACGCACACCGAGGCGCCGTCGAGCTTGAGCGCGGAATCGATTCCGAGCTTCTTGCGCACCATGAAGCCCTGGCCGTCGTAATAATTGACGCCGGTGAAGAACATGCCGCCGGCCTCGCGCGACAACGTCCAGGTGGTGTTGCGCACGAGAACGTCGATCTGGCCCGAGGCGAGGATCGTCGGCCGATCCTTGGCGTTGATCGGCAGGTATTTGACCTTGCTGGGATCGTTGAAGATCGCCGCCGCGATGGCGCGGCACACGTCGACGTCGAGCCCCTTGTAGACGCCCTGGTCGTCGGGCAGGCCGAAGCCCGCCAAACTCGGGTTGGCGCCGCAGATCAACTCGCCGCGCGCCTTGACCTGGTCGAGCGTGCCCGCCTCTGCGGCCGGGGCGAAAAAGCAAAGCGCGGCGGCGGCCGCGAAAACCGTCACAAGCGATCGCATGAGAAACCTCCTCCTCGACGCCCCATCGGCCTCGACGCCAGTGTC
>JBEKFO010000287.1:0-5656 GCA_050013275.1 Roseiarcus sp.
CCCGGATGTAGTTGAGGATGGTGCGGCCGCCGGCGATCGCTTTGGCGTGGGTCCAGGGACGAAAGGAATAGCTGAGCGTGAACATGTCGGAGTCCGAGCGGACGCCGGGGTAGCGGAAGAGATCCCACGTTCCGCCCAGATCCTCGCGGCCTTCGAGGATCGCGTAGCTCTTCGTCGGACAAGCCTCTTGCAGACGATAAGCGGCGCCGACGCCGGAAAGCCCCGCGCCGACGATCAGCACGTCGAAATGGTCCAGGCCCATTCTGGCCTTCCTCCCCTGGCGGCGATCGCCCTGAGTTCCGCGGTCGATCACCTTGAGGCAACACTACGACAAAAATTCGCTTCGGCGACGAGAAAAACGAGGGCGCACGTCGACGCGTCGGCGGCGGCGGAGGCCGCCGCCCTCGCCCTCACTTCTCCGGCAGGTTCAGCCGGATATGCAGTTCCCGCAATTGCTTCGGCGTGACGTTCGACGGCGCGCCCATCAACAAGTCCTCGGCGCGTTGGTTCATCGGGAACAGCACCACCTCGCGCAGGTTTTCCTCGCCCGCCAGCAACATGACGATGCGATCGACGCCCGGCGCGATGCCGCCGTGGGGCGGCGCGCCGCATTGGAACGCGCGATACATGCCGCCGAACTTCTCCAGCAACACCTCCTCGCCGTAGCCGGCGATTTCGAACGCCTTGCGCATGATCTCGGGGTGATGGTTGCGGATCGCGCCCGACGACAATTCGACCCCGTTGCAGACGATGTCGTACTGGAAGGCGTTGATTTCGAGCGGGTCCTTCGTCTCCAGCGCCTCTAGCCCGCCTTGCGGCATCGAGAACGGGTTGTGGGAGAAATCGATCTTCTTCTCGTCCTCGTTCCATTCGTACATCGGGAAGTCGACGATCCAGCAGAATTCGAACACGTCCTTCCGGCAGACGCCGAGATCGTTTCCGATGCGGATGCGCGCGGCGCCCGCGAGCTTGGCGGCCCTGTCGGGCTTGTCGCAGGCGAAGAACACCGCGTCGCCCGATTTCAGGCCGGCGGCCGCGACGAGCGCGCGCTGCGCCTCGGCGGGCAGGAACTTGGCGATCGGCCCCTTGCCGGCGAGCGCCTCGCCCTCCCCTTCGAAGATGATGTAGCCCAACCCCGGCGCGCCTTCGGCCTTCGCCCAGTCGTTGAGCTTGTCGAAGAACGAGCGCGGCTGCTTGCTCGCGCCGGGCGCAGGAATTGCGCGCACGACGCCGCCCGACTTGATGACGGCCTTGAACGCATTGAAGGTCACGTCGTCGCGCGCGAAGATTTCCGTCACGTCGGCGATGCGGATCGGGTTGCGCAAGTCCGGCTTGTCGACGCCGAACTCCAGCATCGCCTGCTTGTAGGGGATCATCGGGAACTTCTGCGTCACCGGCTTGCCGCCGCCGAATTCCTCGAACACGCCGCGCAAGACCGGCTCGACCGCGGCGAACACGTCCTCCTGGGTGACGAAGCTCATTTCGATATCGAGCTGGTAGAATTCGCCGGGGCTGCGGTCGGCGCGCGCGTCCTCGTCGCGGAAGCACGGCGCGATCTGGAAATAGCGGTCGAAGCCGGAGACCATGACGAGCTGCTTGAACTGCTGCGGCGCCTGCGGCAGCGCGTAGAACTTCCCGGGGTGGATGCGCGAGGGCACCAGGAAGTCGCGCGCCCCTTCCGGGCTCGACGCGGTCAGGATCGGCGTTTGGAACTCGAAGAAGCCCTGCCCCTTCATATGCGCACGCAGCGAATCGATGATGCGCCCGCGCAGCATGATGTTGGCGTGCAGCTTCTCGCGCCTGAGGTCGAGGAAGCGATATTTCAGCCTGGTGTCCTCAGGGTACGGCTGGTCGCCGAAAACCGGCATCGGCAGGTCGCCGGCCGGCCCGAGCACCTCGATCTCGCGCACATAGACCTCGACATAGCCGGTCGGCATTTCGGGGTTTTCGGTGCCCGGCGGGCGCTTGCGTGCGGCTCCGTCGACGCGCACGACGAATTCCGAGCGCAGCTTCTCGGCCTGGCTGAACGCTGGGGAATCGGGATCGACCACGCACTGCGTCAGGCCGTAATGGTCGCGCAGATCGATGAACAGAACGCCGCCGTGATCGCGGATGCGATGGCACCAGCCGGAGAGGCGGACCTCCTGGCCCTCTTCAGCGAGGCCGAGAGCGCCGCAGTTGTGCGTGCGGTAACGATGCATGGCTTCCACTTCTTTCGTAGGCCCCGATCGGGCGAGTTCGCGCGCTGCGTAGCGGAAAAAGCGAGGCGGGGAAAGCGGCGGACGGGGAATGCGCTTCGGACGGAGCGGAATTGTGGTAGCTTTTCGCCCCGCCGCGCCCGCGGCCGCCAAGCCCTGAGCGAAAGGAACGCCGCTGTTCCCGCCCCTTCTCATCGACCGCGCTACGGCGCTGATCGCGCGTTGCCGGGCCCTCGCCCTCAAGCTTGCGACCGCCGAATCCTGCACCGGCGGGCTGGTGAGCGCCTTGCTGACGGAAATACCCGGTTCGTCGGCGGTCGTCGAGCGCGGCTTCGTCGTCTATTCCAACGAAGCCAAGCAGGAGATGCTCGGCGTCGCCGAAGAGGTTCTCGCCGTCCACGGCGCGGTCAGCGAGGCGACGGCGCGCGCGATGGCGCTGGGCGCCCTCGCGCATTCGGCCGCCGACGTCGCGGTCTCGATCACCGGCGTCGCGGGCCCGGACGGCGGCACGACGGCCAAGCCGGTCGGCCTCGTGCATTTCGCCCTCGCGCGTCGGGGCCGTCCCGTTTTCGCCTTGGAACGACGCTTCGGCGCATTGTCGCGTTTCGCGATCCGCCTGGCGTCGGTGGAGACCGCGCTCGAGCTGATCGAAGCGGCGCTCGCGCCGGATCAACCGGGTTTGCGCCCGTAAATCACGTCGGCGCGCGCCTCGAAGGCGGCGGAAAATTTGTGGAACGCCGCGTCGAACATCGAGCCCATAAGCGCGCCGAGCAAGCGGTTGCGAAACTCGTAAGCGATGAAGAATTCCACCGTGGAGAGGGCCGACTCCGCGCCGTCGCGGAAATTCCAGATGTTCTCGAGGTGGCTGAACGGCCCGTCGACGTATTCGACGAGAATCTTCAGCCGCGGCCGATCGAGCGTGACGCGGCTGGCGAACCTTTCGTGGATCGCGCGATAACCGACTTCCATATCGGCGACCAGGACCTCGACCCCTTGGTCGTCCTTGCTGCGGCGGCGCACGCGCAGCGTCTGGCACAACGGCACGAATTCGGGGTAGCGCTCGACGTCGGCGACGAGATCGAACATTTCTTGCGCGCTGTGGCGCACGCGCCGCTCGTTGCGAAACGACGGCATCGGATCAGGCCATCCAGATGACGTAGGCGTCGAGCGCCGCGAAGATGACAGCGGCGACCAGCGTCGTCCACAGCGCCGTGCGGGCGACACGGGGGGCGAGCGGCGCGCCGGGGTCCACCCCCGCCGGCGCGTCCTCATCTCCGGTCTGCTCGCGCGAGCGGACGACGAACGGCAGCACGCCGAACAGCGCCACCCACCAGATCGTGAAAAAGACCGCGATCCCCAGCGGCGCGGACATCAAGGCGCTCCGAAGGTCGATCCGCGGCGCCTGATCGTCATGCTATTTCGGCGGTTCTTGCGCCGGCGCGCCAGGCGCGGCGGGCGCTCCGCCGGGTTGGTTCTGCATCTGCTTGAGCTGGTCGAGCAGATTGCCGGGCGCCGCCGGCGCGGCTGGCGCCGCTGGCGCGCTCGACGAGGCCGGGGCGGCGCTGTCGATGATCGAGCGCGGCGCCCGGCTCCAACTGGCGATGATCGACATCGCCAGCGAGGTCACGAAGAACATCGTCGCCAGGATCGCGGTGGCGCGTGAAAGCGCGTTGGCCTGGCCGCGCCCGGTCATAAAGCCGCCGCCGCCGCCCGCCCCGAGCACGCCGCCTTCCGAGCGCTGCAACAGCACGACGGCGACGAGGGCGATCACCACCAAGAGGTGAATGACGATCAGAACGCTTTGCATGAAGACGATCCCTAGGGGCCCGCGCGAGGGCGCGAATTGACGATTTGGCGCGGCTCCTAGCACGACGCAAGGGGCGCGTCCATGTTGGCGTGCCGCTACGGCGTCAAACGCATTCGACACGACAGATAGCGCGCCGCGGACGCCCGTCGGCGCCGCGGTCCGGCGCGCAACGACGTTCAGGGTCGGAGCTTCTCGATCGTCAGCTGATCGCGTTGCCCCGCAAAGTACTTGCGCAGCGCCTCCTCGAACACGGCGTCGTCGGCGGCGACGTCTGCGAACAACGTCATGGAAGAGTGAAACTTCAGATCGTCGGGATGGCCGAAAACCTCGTGCGCCGAACGCCCGCTGACGCCATTGACCAACCGCACGCATTCCCTCAGCCGAGCTCCGAGCAGCGGATGCTTCAAATAGGCCTCGGCTTCGGCGCGACAGGAAATTGCGAACCGTCGCGCCGTTTCGCTGTGGCCCAGCCCCTCGATCTGGGGAAAGACGAACCACATCCAATGCCCGCTCTTGCGGCCCGCCTGCAGTTCCGCGCACGCTCGTTCGAACGTGCGCTCCTGGGCGTCGACGAAGCGCGTCAGGTTGTAAGGATCGCTCATCTCGCTCCTCGCCCGCCATCGGGCGCCCGCGTCGCCGAGCCGACGACGCGTCGGGCGTCGGCGCGAAGCCGACTGGCCAAGCGGCGTTCCCCCGCCCTCAGGCGTAGGTCGCCGCGATCGCCATGAAGTCGGCCGCCTTGAGGCTGGCGCCGCCGACCAGCGCGCCGTCGACATTGGCCAGGCCGAGCAATTCGCGCGCGTTGGCCGGCTTGACCGAGCCGCCGTAGAGAATGCGCATCTTTGCGCCCGCCTCGCCGTAGACTTGGCTGAGCAGCGCGCGGATCGCGCCGTGCATTTCCGCGACGTCGGCGGGGGTCGGCGTCAGGCCGGTGCCGATCGCCCACACCGGCTCGTAGGCGATCACCAGATCGGCGGGCGACGCCTTGGCGGGCAGCGAACCTCGCAGCTGGCCGCTGACGACCGCGACCGCGCGGCCCCCTTCGCGCTCGGCGCGCGTTTCGCCGACGCAGAGAATCGCGGTCAAGCCGGCTCTATGCGCGGCCTCGGCCTTGGCGCGCACCGCCGCGTCGCTCTCGCCATGGCCGGCGCGACGTTCGGAATGGCCGACGATCACGTAAGAGGCGCCGGCGTCCTCGAGCATCGGCGCGGAAATGTCGCCGGTGTAGGCGCCGCTGTCGGCGGCGCAGCAATCCTGCGCGCCCAGTTTCAGCGCGCCGTCCTCGAGAATCGCCGCGGCCGGGGAAAGCAGCGTCGCGGGCGGACAGACCGCGATCTCCGCGGTGCCGGCCTCCCCCGCGTCGACCGCGCGGCGCATCGCGACGATCTCGCTCAGCGAAGCGCGCAAGCCGTTCATCTTCCAGTTTCCCGCTACGAGCGGGCGCACGCCAGGGGTCATGAATTGTCCTCTGAGGGAAAGAATCGCGATGCGTAGGCCTGTGGGGTTACGGTGACAGTGCGCCTGACGATCGACCCTATGGATTCTCCATGGCCGTCGCCAGGCAGAGGCAACGCAAGCGCGCTCTCGCGGCAACGCCGCTCTCCCCGGCCGCCGCAATTCGCCGTCGATCTCTTGACCAGATCCTTTTCCG
>JBEKFO010000288.1:0-5656 GCA_050013275.1 Roseiarcus sp.
ACGAGCCCGTACTCCGGCCCCTGCACGGCAAACATCGCCGTCGACATTCTCGGCCGCAACCACAACTCGAAAGGCGTCTCGGAACGCAACATGATCAAGGCGCTTCAGATCGCCTCGATCATGCATACCCAAGAGGAAACCAATCGGCTCGCCGCGGCTATCTGGGCCAAGAAAAACGCGAAGGCGTTTCAGTCGGAGCAGAAGGCTCGCCAGGAGCGAAATTCGCGGTAGCCCAAACCAGACCTCGAATTCCCGACTTGTTTATCTAGTAAACTCTTTTCCGTCCAAAACGGGCCAAAAAGACTTTCAAATCGCTTTCAAATTGCCCTCAAAAATCGATCGCGTTAAATTTCGGGCCAAGTAAACTAAAACTGAAACAATCGCGCCCACGGCGATTTCCCACTGATCGAGCAGCGCAAATTTCCCACGCCGCCGATCCCAATCACCAACACCCAAGTCGAACTGACGCGACTCAAATGCGAAAGACGATCAGACAAGCGCGGAATGCGCGCACAGATCGACAGAGAACGTCACAGACGCGCGGGAAGCTGAAAACTGTAGCGCGACAGCTCAAACCAGACCCAGCGCTCAGCGACGTTTACAATCGATCCTGCATCTCTGTCGTCGAGGCTCGGCAAGGTGCTCCCGATGAGGCGAATCGGATTGGGATGATGGCCGGCGCGGAGCAGCGAGAGCTTGGCTTTCGAATCATGATACGGCGCTCTCGTGGAAGCCGAGGACGAGAAGCAATGGTTCTCGAGAGACAGTGACAAGGGCGGCATTCTTCGTTCCGCATCGTTTGCGCTCAGAAAATCGAAGCCTACTGATAAATGCTCGACAATTGATATCCCGCGAATGATGTTAACGGCGCGGAAAGCGGGCATTCGCCTCAGCGCGGTCAATGACGTGAGAGCACCCATCCTCGCCGTTCCGGACCGCTCCAAGCCGTCCTGAAACCGGTCATTTGTGAACCGGCTAGGCGTCTTGACCCCACCTGGATGAATAGAGCCAGTACCTTGGCGGGCCCGGACCATTCTTTGATCCCCCTCCCTCTTCGATTCCCCTGTTCGTTCATCCCGCAAGGGACTATTTCCGACCGTGCCGCGCCCGCCTGCGGCGTGTCGCCGTCGCGCCGCCGGCGTGAGGGGGAGTCAGGCCGCTTTCGTGGGAGAGGTTCCGGGCGGAACGACGGCCCGCCAAGAAGACTGCTTCAGCGTTCCGATCAGCAGCGGCAGCCCCGTGAACACCACCGTGCCGCCCACCACCAACCAAACATAGAGCGTCGGGCTTCCCACCGGCAGTTGCGTCGGTGGGAAAAAGCCGACGAGGAAAGAGAACGCGACGCCGGCGAACCCGACGCCGGCGATGATCCACATCCCCATGGTCCCGCCTGGCACGCGATAGCTGCGTTTCAGATCCGGCTGCGAATAGCGCAGGCGAATCGCAGCGGCGTACATCAGCATATACATGATCAGGTAAAGCGTGATCGTCACGGCGCTGAGCAGGAAGAACGCCACGCTGACGTCGGCCATCACGAAGTAGGCCAGCGAGAGAATGGTGACGATCGCGCCTTGAACGATCAGGATGCTGATCTGCACGCCGTTCTTGTTGGTCTTCGCCAGGATGGGAGGGATTTCGCCCTCCTGGGCCGTCCAGAGCAAGCCACGGCTCGGACCGCTGATCCACGCCATCACGCCGCCGATCCCGCCGAATGCAAGCAGCAGACAAACGATCGGCGTCGCCCAGGCAATCCCGAAGCGCGCGAATATGTCCTGGAAGGCCTTCATGAGCCCTTCCTGAAGATTGATCTGCTGGTCCGGCAGAACGGTCGCCACGGCGAACGAGCCGAAGGTGAACAAAAGAATGACCACCACCGATGCGATCAACATGGCCACGGGAAATTGCCGCTTCGGATCGGCCATTTCGTTGGCGTGCACGGCGTGCACCTCCACGCCCGCGAACAGCAGGATGATGCCTGCGAGAAAGGCGATGTCGCCCAATCCGGTAACGAAAGGAAAATACCGGGGATGCGCGTGACCGCCCGCCATCGACATGACGGAAGCCGAATCTGTCGAGACGGGGTGCAGCAAGGCGATCGGGTTGCCCTGGACGATCCAGATCAGCGCGAGAACCATGATCACCACGCCGGGCAGCACCGTTCCCAAAAGGAAGGCCCAACTCGTCACCGTTGCGATGGCGCCGACGCCGCGCAATGTGATCAGCGTCGCGGTCCAGTAAGCGGCGATGCAGAAGATTCCGACAAAGATTCCGTTGTTCGCCAGTTGCGGCATTCCCACGACATAGGCGATGGCGGCTGCGGAGAACGCGAGCACCGTCGGGTACCACACCACGTTCTGGATCCATTGCAGCCAGATGGCGACAAACCCCCAACGCGAGCCAAACGCCTCCTTCACCCAGGTGTAGACGCCGCCGCCCTTCTCGCCGAAGGCGCCGCCGAGTTCGGCCGAGACCAGCGCGGCGGGAATGAGAAAGATGAACGTGGCGAAGGCGATATAGACGAACAACGTCAGCTGTTCCTTGGCCATCATCGGCAGGCCGCGCAGGCTGACGACGGCCGCCGCCGTCATCATCGCAATGCTGAAAGTGGAAACCACTGCTATTTTGGATTGGGCCATCGACGCCTCCCTTGATTGGGCAATCAATGATGAAAGGTCGGCCCCGCGGCCGAATGCACGATGGGGTTCGCCTGCAAATACTCGAGCGCGCGCTTAAGATCGTCGAGCAGCAATTGCGCGAGATCGCGGCTGACGCCGTGGCGAATCAAGATCCGTTGGATGACGGTCGACTCGCGGTTTGCGGGCAGCGGATAGGAGGCGATCAGCCAGCCGCGCATACGGACCCGCTCGGACAGGTCGTACAGCGTAAAGCCATAGTTGTGGCCTTCCTTCAGCTTGTAGCAAACCGCCGGCAGGGCGCCCTTGCCGTCGTAAACCAGCTCCAACGGATCAAGCTTGGCGATCTCGCCAGCGAGCCATTGCGCGGTGTCGGCGCAGGCCTGCTGAACCCCGGTATAACCGTCGCGGCCCAGCCGCAGGAAATTGTAATATTGTGCGATGATCTGTCCGCCGGGACGGCTGAAATTCAGCGCGAAGGTCGGCATGTGACCGCCGAGATAGTCGACGTTGAAGATGAGCTCGTCAGGCAGATCCTCCTTGTCGCGCCAGACCACCCAACCCACGCCGAGCGGCGCCAGCCCGTATTTGTGGCCGGACGCGCTGATCGACTTGACCCTCTCGACGCGGAAATCCCATTCCAACTTCTGCTCGATGAACGGCGCGATGAACCCGCCGCTGGCGGCGTCGACATGGATCGGGATGTCCAGACCGGTTTCGCGCTGAAGGTCGTCGAGCGCCGCCGCCAAAGCGGCGACCGGTTCATAGACGCCGGTGAACGTCACGCCGAGCGTCGGGACGACGCCGATCGTGTTCTCATCGCAATACTTCTTGAGGTCTTCGGGACGCAGCCCGAGCGCGTCGCCCTCGAGCGGAACCTGACGAATCTCGACATCGAAGTAGCGCGCGAATTTATGCCAGCACACCTGCACCGGCCCGCAGACGAAATTCGGCTTCGCGTACGACTTGCCGGCGGCGATGCGCCGCTTGCGCCAACGCCACTTGAGCGCCAGTCCGCCGAGCATGCAGGCCTCGCTCGATCCGGTGGTCGAGCAACCCACGGTCTTGCGTGCGCCCGGCGCGTGCCAGAGATCGGCGATCATGTGCACGCAGCGATTCTCGATCTCCGCGGTCTGCGGATACTCGTCCTTGTAGATCATGTTCTTGTCGATCGACTCGGCCATCAATTTTCGCACCTCCGGCTCCGCCCAGGTGGTGCAGAAAGTCGCCAGATTCTGTCGAGAGTTGCCGTCGAGCAGCAGCTCGTCATGGACGAAATTGTAAATGGGCTGCGCAGCGGAGGCGCGCTCGGGCAAGCGGTATCTCGGCAGCCGCCGGTCCGCCGAGTCGGTCGCGTATACGTCCTCGATCTCCGGCGCTTCGTATTCAGCTATCCGATGCAGCGGCATGGTGGTCTCCTGGCGGTGCGCGCCCCGGTCAGCCCGAGACCTTGGTCGATGCGCTTATCGGGTGGAACATAGCTCGCGACAGACAAGGGGAAAGGCTCGGAAACTACCTAGTCCACGGAGAGATCAATCGACGGGCTCTTGAGGCGCGTCTTCGGCGCCGATGCCTGCGGCGCTGGGTAGTTTCCGAGCCTGTCCCCATGGGAGCGCCGACGCGTAGTGTCGTCTCATCGGACGACGCGCCGGCGAATGGTTCGCCCCGCCCGCAGCCGCTTTCGCGCGAGCCTCGCGCGAGGCGAATGCTCGGCGTCGCCTCGTCCCCAAGGAGACTTCCATGGATAAGTTAGAAACGGCAATCGCCGTATTTCCCAATCACGATGCGGCGGAAGGAGCGGTGAAGACGCTGACGGCGGCCGGCTTCGCGATGAAGAACCTCAGCGTCGTCGGCAAGGGCTATCACTCCGAAGAGAAAGTCGTCGGCTTCTACACGACCGGCGACAGGATCAGGTTTTGGGGCTCTCGGGGCGCTTTCTGGGGCGGCTTTTGGGGCCTGTTCTTCGGCGGACTTTTCCTGGTCTCGCCTATAACCGGGCCGGTCGTGGTGCTCGGTTTTCTCGCCACGATAATTGCTTCCGCCATCGAGAACGCGGTTGTCGTCGGCGGCGTGGCCGCGCTTGCCGCCGCGCTCTATAGCATCGGCGTGCCGAAAGACAGCGTGCTCCAGTACGAAACCGATCTCAAGGCGGATCAGTTTCTCGTCATGGCGCGGGGCATGGCGGAAGAAATCGCTCGCGCCAAAACGATCCTCGGCGCGACCAATCCGTCGCGACTCGATGTTCATCGCGATGCGGACGCGGTCGCCCCCGCGCCGTCTTCTGTTCCTGCCGCGGCTTGAACGCGGCTCGGCAAGTTGACTGGCGGTCTCGCAGTTTGGCGGCGAGAACGCGTTGGCTGAGGCAAGGCTCAAAGGCCGCCAGACCCGACTTACGCCACGCGCGCAGGTCGGGCGCTGGCGGCCGCAATGTGATTTTGGGCGATCGGAGCGCTTGCGCCGAGCCTCCGACAATTCGGACGCGCCTTCGCGTTTCGCCAAGCGCAACTCTGGCGAGTCGGGCGCACCGTCACGTCCTGTCGCGCTCTTATGGATTCCGCTCGTGCGGCAAAACCGTCGTGCCGTCGCTGGCGCTGGCGGCAGGGGCCGACGACTTCGCGCCGTTTCCCGGCGCCGGCGAAAAACTGGCCGAGAGCGCGAAGGCGATCGCAAACCCGATCGCCAGAGCGCCCAAAGCCATGCGGACGCGCGCCTGCTGCGAGCCAACTGCCGCAAGCACGTTGTCCGGCGAACGGACAACGAAACCACTGGTCTTCGGCAACAGCGCGACGAGATCGGCGACAATCGCCTTGGCGGGAATATCCTTGGTCGACTCGTCCGGCAACGCGGCGATCAACGCGGTCAGCCGCATGGCGGCCGTTCCGCTGGTCATCCGCGCCAGGTCCAGGGGAATCGCATTTGAGAAAATGAGGTAGCGGCGCGGGGCGAGATGGATTCTTTATTCGGTTCCGAAATTGGAGGGACCGATGAGCTGGCTGATTACGATATTGCGGGATGTGCCCGAC
>JBEKFO010000289.1:0-5654 GCA_050013275.1 Roseiarcus sp.
GTCGACAAGCTCGCCAAGCTGGTGCCGCAAAATCCGGCCAAGCCCGTGACGCTCAAACAGGCGGTCGCCGACGAGCCGCGCCTGCAAGAGGCGGCGAGCGCCGACCCCAAGGTCGCCAAGATGCTGGCGATCGCCGAGCGGCTGGAGGGGCTCTACTCGAACGCCTCGACCCACGCCGCCGGCGTCGTCATCGGCGACCGGCCGCTGGTCGAACTGGTGCCGCTCTACCGCGATCCCAAGTCGGAGATGCCGGCGACACAGTTCAACATGAAGTGGGTCGAGCCGGCGGGCCTGGTCAAATTCGACTTCCTCGGCCTGAAGACGCTGACGACGCTGCGCACGGCGCAGAACCTGCTGGCGCGGCGCGGCGTCGCCGCAGAGCTCGGCAAAATCCCGCTCGACGACAAGAAAACCTACGAAATGCTCGGGCGCGGCGAAACCGTCGGGGTGTTCCAACTGGAAAGCGCCGGGATGCGCAAGGCGTTGGTGGAGATGCGCGCCGACCGTTTCGAGGACATCATCGCGCTGGTCGCGCTTTACCGCCCCGGTCCGATGGCCAACATCCCCACCTATTGCGCGCGCAAGCTCGGCCACGAGGCGCCCGACTATATCCATCCCAAGGTCGAGCCGACGTTGCGTGAGACCTTCGGCGTCATCATCTACCAGGAACAGGTGATGCAGATCGCGCGCGATCTCTCGGGCTATTCGCTGGGCGAAGCCGACATGCTGCGCCGCGCGATGGGCAAGAAGATCAAGGCGGAGATGGACGCGCAGCGCGCGCGCTTCGTCAAGGGCGCGCTGGAGCGCGGCCTGACCAAGGCCAAGGCCGACGAAATCTTCGATCTGCTCGCCAAGTTCGCCGACTACGGCTTCAACAAGAGCCACGCCGCGGCCTATGCGCTGATCGCCTACTGGACCGCGTGGTTCAAGGCCAACTACGCCGCCGAATTCCTCGCCGCGTCGATGACGCTCGATAAGTCCAACACCGACAAGCTCGCCGAATTTCGCGCCGAGGCGCTGCGGCTCGGCATCAAGGTGGCGCCGCCCGCGATCAACGGCTCCGACGTCGATTTCGACGTGCGTCTCGACGCCGCGGGCGCACCGTCGATCGCCTACGCCTTGAGCGCCGTCAAGGGCGTCGGCGAAGGTCAGGCGGCGGCGATCGTCGAGGCGCGCGGGCGGCGGCCGTTCGCCTCCTTGAGCGACTTCGCGCGCCGCGTCGATCCGCGCGGCGTCAACAAGAAGGCGCTGGAGACCCTCGCCGCCGCCGGCGCCTTCGACGAATTGGAGGCCGACCGCGCCGTCGCGTCGGCCGCGATCGAGCCGATGCTCGCGCTCGCCCATCGCCGCGCCGAGGAAGAGGCGGCCGGGCAGAACGCGCTGCTGTTCGGCGAAGCCGACGCCGCGCCGCTCAAAGTTCGCGCGCAAGCCTGGCCGGCGGCCGATCGCCTCAGGCGCGAATTCGAGGCGGTCGGCTTCTTCCTCTCCGGCCACCCGTTGGAGGCCTACGAGCCGGCGCTGAAGCGGTTGCGCGCGACGCGCTGGGCGGAGTTCGCGCGCGCGGTGCGCGGCGGCGCCACCACCGCGCGGTTAGGAGCCAGCGTCATCGACCGCTACGAGCGGCGCACCAAGAGCGGCTCGAAGCTCGGCGTCGTCCAGCTCTCCGACCCCAGCGGCCAATACGAGGCGATCCTG
Organism: Roseiarcus sp.; assembly: GCA_050013275.1. Classification (GTDB taxonomy): domain Bacteria; phylum Pseudomonadota; class Alphaproteobacteria; order Rhizobiales; family Beijerinckiaceae; genus Roseiarcus. Next base: position 1,696 of record JBEKFO010000289.1, read on the forward strand.
TTCCAGGAGGGTCTCGCGCAATACCGCGATCTCCTCGAAAAAGGCGCCGACGTTCTCGTGACCCTGCAGGCGAGCGCCGAAGGCGAGGACGTGCGCGCGCGCATCGTGCAAGTGGAGTCGCTCAACGAAGCCGCCGCCAAGGTGCAGAAGGGCCTGCGCGTGTTCGTGCGCGACGATGCGCCCCTCGCCTCGATCGGCGAACGTCTGCGCGCGCATGGCGAGGGCGAAGTCTGGCTGGTGGTGATGCTCGGCCCGCGCGAGGGCGAAGTCGAAGTCAAGCTCCCCGGCCGCTATGCGGTGACCGGCGCGCTCGCCGGCGCGCTGAAGGCGGTCGCCGGCGTCGTCGCGGTGGAGCACGTCTAGCCCCTGCCCGTCTCCCGCGTCGCGCGAGAAGGAACCAACGCTTCCTTAACCATGACGAGCGAATGCGTGGCCTGCGACAATATGGCAAACACAAATTAACTTCGAACAATTAGCGTTCGTAGACTTACGTTTGGGCAGGAAAAATATCGCGCCGGGCGCCGGCGCAAGCCGTGAGACGGGACCGCCCCCCGGTGGGGCCGCCGTCGACGCATTGGCGAGCCCTGAGGTCGGGGTTCGCCGCCGAGCCAATCGCCAGAACTTCGCCAACGTGGATTTGTCATGAGCGGTCCGACGTCGAGCAAGCCTGCGGTCTTCGTTCCCGCTCCGGAACCGGGCGAGCGAATGTTCGAGCGCGCCCCCTTCGACGCCGTCGCCTCCGCCGGCGAAGCCGCCGCGGCGGCCGACGCGGAGTTCGACGTTCGCCGCATGCAGGCCGCGCTGCATCGCGCCTTCGAGGACGCGCCTCAGCGCCCGGGCGAGGCCGCGCCGGCGCTGGAGGAGGCCAAGGCGGCGCCGCGCAGCCTGTTCTCGCGCATTTCCGGCCATCGACTGGTCAAGCTCGCCGTCGGGCTCGCCCTTGTGGTGATCTTCGGCTGGATGCCGGCGCAGACGCTGCTGATCGCGTCCAGCGTCGAGGCGGTGGTCAATTCGCGCATCGTCACCGTCCGCTCGCCGATCGACGGCGTGGTCGCCGCGGCGCCGCCCGATTTCAAGGCGTGGTCGGCGGACAGGGGCGCGCCGGTGCTGCGCGTGCGCGACGACAAGGCCGACCGCGGCCGCCTCGACGATCTCGCCCGCCGGCTCGGCGACATGGAGGACGGGCGGCCGGCGCTGGCGCAACGGCTCGCCTCGGCGCAGGCCAGCCTCGCCGAACTCGAACGGCAGACGCGACAATTCTCGGACGGCCGCATTCTCCAGCTCACCGCGCGCGTCGCCGCGCTCGGCCATGACGTCGCCGCCGCCTCGGCCAAGGCCGAAGAGGCCGACGCCGCTTTCCTCCGCATGAATGCGCTGGCCAAGTCCGGCGTCGCGACGACGGCGGAGCTCGGGCGCCTGCAACGCGACAAGATCGTCGCCGCCGAGAACGAGGCCAGCGCGCGTGAAAGCCTCAATGAGGCGTCGGTGGAGCTCGACGCCGCCCGGCAGGGCGTGTTCGTCGGCGACAGCTACAACGATCGGCCGAACTCGGCCCAGCAGGCCGACGAAATGCGCTTGCGCGTCGGCGATCTTGCCGCCGATTTGCAGGAGCGCGACGCCGCGATCGAACGCTTGCGCGCCGCGGTCGCAGAGGAGCAAGCGCGCTACAAGCTGCGCTCCGACGTCGAAATCGCGCTGCCCGTCAGCGGCCGGGTGTGGGAAGTCCTGACCGCGCCCGGCGAGCGCGTCAGCCGCGGCCAGGATCTCATCCGCCTGCTCGACTGCTCGAGCGCCGTCGTCACCGCCAACGTCAGCGAATCGGTCTACAACCGGCTGCAGGTCGGCAGCCCCGCGACGTTCCGCCCCTCGACCGGCGGCAAGGCCTACGCCGGCTCGGTGGTCAACCTGACCGGAAACGCCGGCGCGCCGGCCAATTTCGCCATCCTGCCGAGCAGCCTGATCAAGGAACCCTATCACGTCACCGTCGCGGTCCCCGAGATCGCCGACGGCGGCCAATGCGATGTCGGGCGAACCGGGCGCGTCACCTTCGAAAACGGCGCCGCGGCGGCGGACGCGACCTACGCCGACGCTCGCGCGCTGGGCCTGCGGCCGTGACCAGGATCGGCCTGGCCGAGCTCTTCTCCGCGCTTTGGCCGACGCTCGCCCTGCTCGGCGCCAGCCTCGCGTTCACCGCGATCGTGCGGCGCGACTCCGCGCCGGTGCGGTTCGCAGTGATGGCGCTGAGCTTCGCGCTGCTGCTGCGCTACTTCTTCTGGCGCGCGACCGCGACGCTGCCGCCCGCCGGCTTCACGCTCGACTTCGCCTGCGGCCTGACCTTCCTGCTGGTCGAAACGGGCGGCCTCGTCGCGACGGCGCTGTCGCTGGTCTTCCTGTCGCGCACGCGCAACCGTTCGCCGGAAGCCGACCGCAACGCGGCATGGCTGCGCGCGCTGCCGCAAAAGCCGCTGATCGATCTCTTCATCTGCTCCTACAACGAGGAAGAAAGCATCCTCGAGCGCACCATCGTCGGCGCCACCGGCATGGACTACCCCAATTACCGCGTCTGGATGCTCGACGACGGCGGCCGGCCGTGGCTGAGGGCTTTGTGCGAGCGGCTGCGCTGCGGCTATATCGCGCGCCCCGACAACGCCCACGCCAAGGCGGGCAACATCAACTACGCCCTGGGCAAAGTCGCCGAGCTCGCCAATCCGCCCGAGTTCGTCTCGATCCTCGACGCCGACTTCGTGCCGACGCCGAACTTTCTCTCTCGCGCGATGACGCTGTTTCGCGACGAGCGGGTCGGCGTGGTGCAGACGCCGCAGCATTTCATCAACCCCGACCCGATCCAGGCCAATCTGCTCGCCAAGAGCGTCTGGCCCGACGATCAGCGGTTCTTCTTCGACGTCGTCATGCCCGCCAAGGACGCCTGGGGGGCGGCGTTCTGTTGCGGCACGTCGTCGATCATCCGCTTCGCGCCGTTGCGCGCGATCGGCGGCTTCCCGACCGACTCGGTGACCGAAGATTATCTTCTCACCCTGCGGATGAAGGAGGCGGGCTGCGCGACGGTCTATCTCAACGAGCCGCTGTCGCTCGGCTTGGCGCCCGAGGGCCTCAAGGAATACATCACCCAGCGCAGCCGCTGGTGCCTCGGCTTCATGCAGATCGCGCGCGGCCGCAGCGGCCCGTTTTCCCGCACGAGCCGCCTCAACCTCGTCGACCGACTGTCGCTGGTCGAAAGCTTCCTCAACTGGGCGGCGATTTTTCCCGCCCGGCTGATGGGGCTGATCGTGCCGATCCTCTATTTCCTGCTCGACATCAAGTCGGTGCGCGCGGACTTGAGCGACGTCGCGAGCTATTTCGTGCCCTTTTTCGTCTGGCACACCGCGGCGATGAACTGGATGACGCGCGGGCGGATGATCCCGATCATGTCCGACGTCTGCCAGCTCATCGCCGCGCCGGCGATCGTCAAGGCGGTGGCGGTCGGCCTGACGCGGCCGCAGGGACAGAAGTTCAAGGTCACCGCGAAAGGCGGCGATCGCGGCCGCCGCTTCGTCGAGTGGCCGCTGCTGCGCTTCTTCGGCGCGCTGCTGATCCTGACGATCGCCTCGATCGGCTACGCCTTCCACGTCGACGTGCGCGGCGACGGCGTGCAGTTCGGCGTGCTGGCGCTGTTCTGGAGCTGGTACAATTTCGTCATCCTGCTGCTGATCTGCTTCGTCTGCGTCGAACAACCGCGGCGGCGCAAGGCGGAGCGCTTCGAAACCAACGAGCTCGTCACGCTAACGATCGGCGGCGTCGATCATCTATTCCAGTTGATCGACATCTCGATCTCCGGCGCGCAAATCGTCGGCCTCGCGCCCGCGCCGAAACAAAGCGCGCTCGCGTTGCGCATCGGCGACTGCGTCGTCGAAGCGCGCATCGTGCGCGTCGGCCCGCGCTCGTTCGCCGTCTGCTTCGAC
>JBEKFO010000290.1:0-5642 GCA_050013275.1 Roseiarcus sp.
GTTAACCGATCCTAAAGGTTAATCTGTCGCATCTGAATTGTCCGAGCGCCTTCGGGCGTCGGAGGGGTAGTTGCGGACGGCCCGCGCCCGACGCGCCAAGCCTGGAGGCGAAGCCGGGAACGCCGCCCCCGCACCGTTCACATCCGGTTCACTCCCTTTCCATTATGGAGTACACTATCAATCGCCGATGTTGGCGGTCGAAATAGTGGAGGTTTCACATGCGCAAGCTTCTTGCCGCGCTCGGGCTCTCGACGGCGCTCATGGCTTCAGCCGCCCTCCCGCTCGCCAGCGCCGCCGAAGCCGCGATGGCCTATGGAGGGGCCGGCGCGGACGTCCTGCAGCATCGAGTCGCGCCGGTCGAAAAGGCCCAGTTCTTTTTCGGCGGCTACAATTACTGCTGGTACCCCTTCGGCTGGAATGGCCCGGGTTGGTACTGGTGCGGCTACGCCTGGAATCGCGGTTATGGCTGGGGTGGCCCCTACGGCTGGCACCATTGGTATTACGGTGGACACCCAGGCTGGGGCCATCCTGGCTTTGGCCATCCTGGCTTTGGCCATCCTGGCTGGGGGTATGGCCCGGGTCCCATGTACGGCCACCGCCCCGTCGGCCGCCCTGGCGGCAAGTACTATCCGAAAGGGCATTAGTCGAATCGGGCAAGGCTCCTCAGGCGAGGCGTTTGCTCTCGGCTTGCTGAAGTACGAAAGCGGTTGATCGGCGGCCGCGGCTATCGAGAAGCGCTTCCTGAGCAAGGTTCCGGCCTTCGGGCCGGAGCCGCGTCTTGACCGGCGACGCCTCGTAGGGAGGTGACGAAGATTGCGGCGGCGTCGGCGCCGCCGCCGCATTGAGAATGGCGAAGTCGCGCTCGGCGCAAACGATAAGCGGCGGCGCCGCCGCCGCCGCAATCCTGCTGTTGAGTCGGTTCACGCCTTTGCAGACCGTGCTCCGGCCGGCCGCAGCCGCTCGAGCGAACAAGGCCGAAGGTCGTTCTGGCGATGCCGGCCGCTAGTTCTGGCTGTAGGCCGCCAACGCTTGGGCGAGAATCGACAGGCCGGCGGTCGAGCCGACGTCCTCGCCGTCGCTCGGGTCCGCTTCCAAATCCTGACCCGTGAATGCCGGCGCGTCTGCGCTCTTGGACTGCTGCGGAGTCGCCGACGGGCGTTTCGGCTCGCCTCGCGCACGAGCGGCGTCGGAATTAAACGCGACACGGGAGACAATCGAGAACGGCATGGCGTCAGCCTTCGCACGTACGCTCTGCGGCCTTAATGGCGGCGAGGGGCAAACGCGATCGGCCCCTATGTCAGCGCGTCGAGCTGACCCCGAATCATCACGGCAAAATGACTTTTGGGTGAAAGTGTTAACAATTGATTAACGGGGCGGAGACGCGCGATCGCCGAGGCGGCGCGGACGGCGCCGCCGTCGCGTCGACGGCGCTGCGGACCTGCGGCGGCGCGCGTCGCCGACGCCTCCAGACAACGGTTTGCCGCCTGAGCCGGCCGCCGGCGAGCGCGAAAGCGATCATCGTCTCAATATGCTCGCTCGCCGACAACGGTCCGCTAACCGCGTCGCCGCAAATCGCCAACCGTCCGAGGGCGAACGCTCCTGGCTTAAGCCGCGCTTAGCGGCGCGATGTCACGATCGTCCCATGCGCCGCCATGGATGGTCGCGGCGCCGCGGCGGGGGCATGTGATGGAATTTCTGGCGGCGTACTGGTCACCGGCCGAACTATTCACAAACGGCATTTTGCTGCTTCACCTAATCGGCGCGACCGCAGTCGGGCTCTTGCTCGGCTATGAGCGCTCCTACCACGGCCGAGCGGCCGGGATGCGCACCTATGCGCTGGTCTGCGTGACCTCGACCATGCTGGTGGTGATCAACGCCTATCCCGATCAATGGTACGGCGGGCACTCGCTGACGCCTGCCGCGATCGACCCGACTCGCGTGATCCAGGGGATCATGACCGGCATCGGCTTCCTCGGCGCCGGCGTCATCATGAAGGAGGGCTTCACCATTCGCGGCCTCTCCACCGCCGCTTCGATCTGGATGACGGCGGCGATCGGCGTCGTCATCGGCATCGGCTTCTACGGTGCGGCGATCAGCGCGACGGCGGTCATGCTGGTGGCGATGACCGCTCTTGGGCAACTCGAGAAGCTATTGCCGCATCAGACGACCCTGCATCTGTCGCTGGTCTACCCGAGCGGCCGCACGCCGACCGCGGACGAAATTCGCGAACGCATGAAAAGGCACGGCTTCGACGTGGTCGATTGGTCGTTCCAGTATTGCGAGGACAACGATCATTTCCAGTACGATCTGGTGTTGCAGGCGGTCGGCGATTGCCGGTCGCACAACCTGGTGAGCGATCTGTCGCGCTCTCACGAAGCCGTGGAGTTCCGGCTGGCGCCATCGCGCGCGTGACCGAGGGAGCGGGCGCGGGGGGCGAAACTTTCCGCGCGCCGACGCCCTTGCGCAAACACGCCCCAGCGGCGAGATAAGCCGAAGCTCGCAAGGATCGCCCTTGGAGCGCAGCGGCGAGCCCGTCCATGAACGAATCGACGACCAACGCCTCGTTTCTGTCGGGGCTCCTACAGTCCGTCGCCGATCGCGGGCGCGCGCTCGTCGGGCTGGCCCGCGCCGACGCCCAGGGCGTCGAGGCGCTGCTCGCCTCGTCGTTGAAGCTGCTGACGGGGCGCGGCGAGGCTTCCGGCGCCGTGCTCGCGCAAACGATTCTCAGCGGCTACGCCAAGCTCAGCCCGGCGCTGAAGCTCGAGTTTCTGCTCGGCGTCGCCGGGCGTTACGGTCACGATCTGGAGGCGCTCGGCGAGGCGGCGCGATCGTTTCTCGCCCATCCCGACGAAGTCGCCGCGAGCAAGCTCGCCGACAAAGCCGAGCCTCGCCGTCAGGAACTGCTGCGCCGGCTCAATCACGCGCCGGGCGGCACGCTCGCGCTCGTGCGCATGCGCGAAGACCTGCTCGCCCATCTCAAGGGTCGCCCGGCGCTCGCCGCGTTCAATCAGGATTTCCTCCATCTCTTCGCCTCGTGGTTCAACCGAGGCTTCCTGGTGCTGCGGCGGATCGATTGGACGACGCCAGCCAACATTCTGGAGAAGATCATCCGTTATGAAGCGGTGCACGAGATTCACGGGTTCGAGGATCTGCGCCGGCGCCTCGAGCCGGGCGATCGGCGGCTTTACGCGTTCTTCCATCCTGCGCTCGTCGACGAACCGCTGATCTTCGTCGAAGTGGCGCTGACCGACGCCATCCCTGCGGCGATCGCGCCGCTGCTGCAGGCGGACCGCGTCGAACTGCCGCCGCAGGGCGCAACGACCGCGGTGTTCTATTCGATCTCCAGCGCCCAGCGCGGGCTCGCCGGCGTCAGCTTCGGCAATTTCCTCATCAAGCAGGTGGTCGAGGAGCTGAAGCGGGAGCTGCCGCGCTTGCAAAGTTTCGTCACCCTTTCGCCGGTCCCTGGTTTCGCGGCGTGGCTCGAGCGCGAACGCGCGGATGAGAACTCCCTCGTTCTGACCCCCGAGTCGCGGCGCGCGTTGGCGCTGCTCGACCACGCCAACTGGGCCAAGAAACCGGCCGCTGCGACGCCGCTCAACAGGGCGCTGCTGCCGCTCGCCGCTCACTACTTCCTGTACGCGCGAACGTCAGATGGCCGGGTCGTCGATCCCGTGGCGCGCTTCCATCTGGGCAACGGCGCCAAGATCGAGCGGCTCGATCCGCTCGGCGACGTTTCGGCGGCGCCGATGAGCCAATCCTACGGCCTGATGGTCAATTATCTCTACGAACTCGACCAGATCGAGAAGAACCACGAAGCCTTCGCCAACAGGGACGAGGTCGCCGCGTCCTCCGCCGTGCGCCGCCTCGCGCGCCTCAAGCCGGTGAACGGCGTTACGGCGGAGCCGGGCGCGAAGGCGGAGTCCTGATCCCGGCGGCGTCTCGCTCCGCGCGCTGCGAAACGCGAGTCGAGCGAATCGACGCAACGCCGTTCGTCCTCTGTGGAAAGCTGTTCACGCCAGCCGATCAGGCGTTGAATTCGATTGCGCCGCCGTTGGAAAAGGCGAAGCTGCCGCTTTGCGGCCCGCGGCTGGCGTGGCGACAATCGGGCGACGGGCCGAAGGGTCGGGGGCTCCCGGAGGAGGGAGGGCGCTTTGTCATTAAATGGCTCGATGAAGCCGCAGAGTTTCCATGTCGCGCGCCGCCCGCGGCTCGCTCTGATCGCCGAACATCCCAAAATGGACTTCGCCGACTACGAGCGGCGCCTGACCTCGCTGCAGGGCGTGCTGCAACTCATCCAACAGGCGTACCTCGGGACCCCGGAGCGCGCGATCATCGTCCTGGAAGGGTGGGACACCGCCGGCAAGGGCGGCATCGTTCGCCGCCTCGGCTGGGCCCTCGATCCGCGCAGCTTCAAGGTCAATCCGATCGCCTCGCCCGACGAGCACGAGCGCGCCCAGCACTATCTCCAGCGCTTCTGGCGGCGCCTGCCCGAGAAAGGGCAGATCGTCGCCTTCGACCGGTCCTGGTACGGGCGCGTGCTGGTGGAGCGCATCGAAGGCTTCGCGGCGGAAAAGGAATGGCGGCGCGCCTATCGCGAGATCAACGAGTTCGAACGCGTGCTGGTCGACTCCGGCGTCCGCCTGGTCAAACTGTTCATGCACATCACGCCGGACGAGCAGCTGCGGCGCTTTCGCAATCGCCTTATCGATCCGGTGAAGCGCTGGAAGCTGTCGTACGAAGACTTCCGCAATCGCTCCCACTGGCCGGAATATGTGACGGCGATCGAGGACATGATGGAGGAAACCTCGACCAAGTACGCGCCGTGGCATTTGATTCCGGCCAACAACAAGCCATACGGCCGCATCGCGGCGTTTCGCGTCATCAAGGATCGGTTGGGCAAGGACGTTTCGCTCGAGCCGCGCGCGATCGATCCCGAACTGATGAAGGAGGCGAAACGGGTGCTCGGCTTGTCGGCCGAGGAAATCCAGCAGACCTCCGAGCCCGCCACGCGCAAGGCGAGCCCGAAAGCGAAGCGATCGAAGAGCTGAGCGCGCCGGAGCGCGGGCCCGTCGGAAAGGAACCCGATGTGGAGGATCTTCTTGCCGGCTTCGCCGCTGCTGCAGACCGCGCGCAACGCGGGGCCGCAATCGGTCGTCGCCGATCGCGTGATGAGTTTCGAGGATACGCTCGCCGCGGACCGGGGCGTTCGCTCCTTCGCCGCTCGGCAAACCGACATTCGCGGCTGCGAGCGCCGAACTGGGGCGGCGGCGCCGTAACCCGAGCGGCTATTCGCGATGACGTTGCTCTTCGCTCGGCGGCGCCGAGACGGAAACTCGCTTCGATTCACGCGTAGGCGCGTTGCGCTACGGGGACGCGACGGGAGACGCAAAACCCGTGCTTTTGGCGCGCAATTTCGACCGACGTCGCCTGGCGATACGGCGCCTTGCGAATCACGTCCCGGTGACCCATCATTCCGATGGGGGAAGCGGTGCGATCGCACGGGGTGTGGACAAGATCAGTGCAATGGCCAACGTGACGGGAATTTCTTCGTCGGAGCTGCGCGGATACAGCAAGCTGGCGTTCGACGCCGCCGCAGGCATGGTCGGCATGGTCGAATCGATGCACAACAACATCGTCCGCTT
>JBEKFO010000291.1:0-5590 GCA_050013275.1 Roseiarcus sp.
TGACAGGCACTACGGTTGCTTCAGACTTCAGACATTCTGAACAGCGTAAACGCGACCGACGAAGGCGTTTCGTACGATCAACTCTGTGGAAGGAAGAAAACGGCCTAATTCGAAGGAAGATAGGGAAGTTTAATATAATAATAGCGCAACAATCACGACAATTCCTCCTGAAAATCGATAATATATGCGGCAAGAAGAGATTCAATACTGCAGAGTTGGCAAAAGTCGCGCTATTTGAGTCGCTCAATAACGGCGAAATTAACGCATATTTTCACAAACGTCGGCAGCGGGACTAGTGTCCGGAGACTAACCGCATAACGCGGGCACATAGGCGTGGCTGCTGAGAACGTCACCCTACCGCGTCGGCGCCGGACGTTCGCTGCGATAATCGTAGAACCCGCGTTGCGTCTTGCGCCCCAACCAGCCCGCCTCGACATATTTGACCAGCAGCGGGCACGGCCGATACTTGGAATCGGCGAGGCCTTCGTGCAGCACCTGCATCACCGACAGGCACGTGTCGAGACCGATGAAATCGGCCAGTTGCAGCGGCCCCATCGGGTGGTTGGCGCCCAGCCGCATCGCCGTATCGATCGATTCGACCGAGCCGACGCCCTCATAGAGCGTATAGATCGCCTCGTTGATCATCGGCAGCAGAATGCGGTTGACGATGAAGGCGGGGAAATCCTCGGACATCGTCGCGGTCTTGCCGAGTCGCGCGACGAAGGCCTTGGCGGCGTCGAACGTGTCGTCGGTGGTGGCGATGCCGCGGATCAACTCGACCAATTGCATGCGCGGCACCGGATTCATAAAATGAATGCCGATGAAGCGCTCGGGATTGGCGGTGATCGAAGCCAGGCGCGTGATCGAAATCGACGAGGTGTTGGTGGCGACGATGGTGTTCGGCTTCACGAACGAACGCAGTCCGCTGAAGATCTTGCGCTTCACCTCCTCGCTCTCGGACGCCGCTTCGACGATGAGATCGCAGTCGGCGAGCTCGTCGTAGGCCGCGGCGACGCCGATCCTTCCCAGCGCCGTATTCCGCCCGGCTTCATCGAGCTGCCCCTTGGCGATCTGGCGCGACAGGTATCCGTTGATCGTCGCCAGCGCCGCCTTGACCCGCTCTTCCGCGACGTCGTTGACGAGAACGTGCATACCGGCCTGCGCGCACACCAGCGCGATGCCGGAACCCATCTGTCCCGCGCCGATCACGCCGACTTTGTCGATCGAGAGTGCCATTCGAGTCATCCAAGAGCGCCAACGCCCGCGCCCACGCACGCGATCATAGACGAGCGCGGCGGCAGGTCCAGTGCGGAACCGGCCGCCGCCAAAACTTCACCGGCCGATCTTCGCCAGCTCCTGCGCCAGTTCGGGCAGCGCAGTGTAAAGATCCGCCACCAGGCCGTAGTCGGCGACCTGGAAGATCGGCGCCTCTTCGTCCTTGTTGATGGCGACGATGATCTTCGAGTCCTTCATGCCGGCGAGGTGCTGGATCGCGCCGGAAATGCCGACCGCGATATAGAGGTCGGGCGCCACCACCTTGCCGGTCTGGCCGACCTGCCAATCGTTCGGGGCGTAGCCGGCGTCGACCGCGGCGCGCGAGGCGCCCATCGCCGCCCCGAGCTTGTCGGCGACCGGCTCGATGTAGGTCTTGAAATTCTCCGCCTTCTGCATCGCGCGTCCGCCGGAGATGATGATCTTGGCCGAGGTCAGCTCCGGCCGGTCCGACTTGGCGAGCGCTTCGCCGACGAAGCTGGAAACGCCCGGATCGGCGGCCGCGGAGACCGGCTCGATCGGCGCCGAGCCGCCCTCGCCCGTCGCGGCGAACGAGGCGGTGCGCACGGTCGCGACGACCTTCGCGTCGGTCGCCTCGACCGTCTGGATCGCATTGCCGGCGTAGATCGGCCGCTCGAACGTCTTGGGGCCGACGACCTTGGTGATGTCGGAGACCTGCATCACGTCGAGGAGCGCCGCCGCGCGCGGCGCCACGTTCTTGGAAAACGGGCTCGAGGCGGCCAGGATCGCCTCGTAGTCGGGCGCCAGCGCGACCAGCAGCGCGGCGAGCGGCTCCGCGAGGCCATGTTCGTAGTGGGGCGCATCGGCGACGCGCACCCGCGCGACCCCGGCGAGCTTGGCCGCCTGGGCCGCCGCCGCGGCGACGTCGCGGCCGGCGACGAGGATGTCGACCGGCGCCCCGAGTTGCGCCGCCGCTGTGAGCGCGCGCGCGGTCAGGTCGCTCAAATGGCCGTTCGCGACTTCGGCGAGCAGAAGAGTCGTCATGGTCAGATCACCCCGGCTTCGTCGTGCAGTTTGGCGACGAGCTCCGCCACCGTCTTGACCTTCACCCCGGCCTTGCGGCCGCCCGGCTCCATGGTCTTCAACACTTTCAGGCGCGGCGCGACGTCCACGCCGAGATCGGCCGGGGTCTTTTCGTCGATCGGCTTCTTCTTGGCCTTCATGATGTTGGGCAACGAGGCGTAGCGCGGTTCGTTGAGGCGAAGGTCCGTCGTCACGATCGCCGGCAGCTTCAACGCGACGGTTTGCATGCCGCCATCGACCTCGCGCGTCACGTCGACCTTGCCGTCGCCGATTTCGACCTTGGAGGCGAAGGTTCCCTGGCCCCATCCGGTCAGCGCGGCGAGCATCTGGCCGGTCTGGTTGCAATCGTCGTCGATCGCCTGCTTGCCCATGATGACGAGACCCGGCTGCTCGGCGGCGACGATCGCCTTCAGCAGCTTGGCGACCGCCAGCGGTTCGACAATTCCATCGACTTTGACGAGAACGCCGCGATCGGCGCCCATCGCCAGCGCGGTGCGCAAGGTTTCCGCCGCCTGGGCGGGGCCGATGGAGACGACGACCACCTCGCTCGCCTTGCCCGCTTCCTTTTGGCGCAGCGCCTCCTCGACGGCGATTTCGTCGAACGGGTTCATCGACATCTTCACGTTGGCGAGCTCGACGCCCGAGCCGTCGGACTTGATGCGAATTTTTATGTTGTAGTCGACCACCCGCTTGACGGGCACGAGAATCTTCATGGTGACGAGAACCCTCTCCTGGCGTTTGGGCGTCGGCCAAAATGTCGCGGCCGCAACCCCTAATCGGCGCAATTGGTCGAGTCAACGCGCGCCGAACGACCTGCTCGCGCCGGGTTCGCGGCCCGATCGTCCGACGCGGCCGCACTGAAAATGCGGCCTCTTCATGCTCTCTCGATATAAGGCGGCGCCGGAAAGATAGAAGCGCGCAGGCGAGGTCGGGAGCGCGAGGCGCGCAACAGCCTGGATTTCCCGGCGAATCCGGGCTCGGCGAGGCCAGCGCGCCGACCAGGCGGCGAAACGCGCCGGGAAGGCTCGGCGCGCGGCGCCGTCATTGACATCGCGATCGATCTGAAACGAAGATATTCACACGAAGGGTTTGGCGCGTCTTGCGCCAGGCGGCGCGGTTGGGCGGTCCCTCGTCCGGCGCGGGCCGCATCAGGGAGGGTGTGGGCGATGAGCGAACTGAACGACCTGAAGACCAAGCTGCAAAAAGGCGGCGTCTCGCGCCGCGAGTTCATCGGCCGCGCCGCTGCGCTCGGCGTCTCGACGGCGACGATATCGAGCCTGCTGGCGAGCGCCGACGCGATCGCCGCGGAGACGCCCAAGAAAGGCGGAATGCTGCGGCTAGGATTGGGCGGCGGCAGCACCACCGACAGCGTCGACATCACCTCCTACAACGATTCGGTGATGATCGACGTGTCTCACGGCCTGTTCAACGGCATCATCGAATGGGGCGAGGACGGCAAGCCGAAACCGGAGTTGGCCGAGAGTTTCGAGCCGGCCAACGGCGCCAAGGATTGGATTTTCAACCTTCGCAAGGGCATCACATTCTCCAACGGCAAGGAATTCACCGCCGACGATGCGATCTACTCGCTCAACCTGCATCGCGGCGACAGCAAATCGGGCGGCGCCACCGCGATGAAGCCGGTCACCGACGTCAAGAAGCTCGACAAATACCAGATTCAGATTTCGCTCGGCGCGCCTGACGCCGATCTGCCCTACGTCCTGACCGATTATCACATTCTGATGGTGCCCGACGGCTTCAAGGATTGGGCCAAGCCGGTCGGCACCGGCGCGTTCGAGCTGGAGAAGTTCGACCCGGGCGTGCGCATTTCGCTCAAGAAGGTTCGCGACTATTGGAAACCCGGTCGGGGCCATCTCGATGCGGCGGAAGTCACGGTCATCAACGACAGCTCCGCGCGCATCAACGCGCTGATCTCGGGCCAGATCGACGCCATCAACCGCGTCGACCACAAGGCCGTGGCGATGCTCTCCAAGTCCGCCAAGATTCAGATCGTGCGCGCGGCGGGCGGCTGGCATTCGGTGCTGGCGATGGAGATCGACAAGCCGCCCTTCGACAACCCGGACATCCGTCTGGCGCTGAAATTCGCCACCGACCGCGAGCAGATCCTCAAGGCGCTGTTCAGCGGCTACGGAACGCTCGGCAACGATCACCCGATCCCGCCCACCGACCCCTTCTTCAACAGCGAACTGCCGCAGCGCAAGCACGATCCCGAGCGCGCCGCCTTCCATTTCAAGAAGGCGGGAATCGCCAATCCGACGATCCTGTTGCAGGCGTCCGACGCGGCCTACAACGGGGCGGTCGACGAGGGCGCGTTGTTTCAGGCGAGCTGCGCGGCGTGCGGCATCAAGGTCGACCTCAAGAAGGAGCCGGCGGACGGTTTCTGGGACAATGTCTGGCTCAAGGGCGCCTTCGTCGAGAGCTACTGGGGCGGTCGCGCCGCGGCGACGCAAATGCTTTCGGTCGCCTTCGGCGCCGGCGCGCCGTGGAACGAGACGCACTGGAAGAACGACAAGTTCGAAAGGCTGCTCGCCGACGCGCGCAGCGAGACCGACGAGGCCAAGCGCAAGCCCTATATCTGGGAAATGCAGAAGATGCTGCACGACGACGGCGGCGCGATCATTCCCGTGTTCAAGGACTGGCTCGACGCGCACAGCGACAAGGTCGGCGGCCATACGCCGCACGGCGGCTTCGATATGGACAACGGCATGATCCTGGATAAAGCCTGGATCAAGGCGTAACCCGCGCCGAAGCGCCCGCCCGCGAGGGCGGGCGCCTCAGCCGCCGCAGTCCCGGATTGAAGCGCGCTTGAGGCCCTCGGCGGCGGGGCGGGAGGAATGGCGTTGTGCTGAAGCTCGTGGTCCATCGGCTCGGCTTGGGCGTGCTGACGCTGTTCGCCGCCTCGGTGCTGATCTTCGTCGGCACCGAGATTCTGCCCGGCGATCTCGCGTCGGCGATTCTGCAGAATTCCGCGACGCCGGAAAACCTGGCCAAGCTGCGCCTCGACCTCGGACTCGACCGCCCGGCCATCTTGCGATTCTTCGACTGGCTGTTCGGCGCGTTGCGCGGCGACTTCGGCCACTCGCTCGCCAACGGCCGCGACGTGCTGACGGAGATCGCGCCGCGTTTCGCCAACACCATGTTCCTTGCCGCCTACGCGGCGCTGGTCGCGGTCCCGCTGGCGATCGGCCTGGGGCTCCTGGCGGCGATCCGGCAAGGCGGCGTGTTCGACCGCCTAGTCAATCTCTTTACCCTGATG